>CAZFFW010000177.1:0-11861 GCA_964518125.1 uncultured Porifericola sp. | reverse complement strand
TAATCCCCCGCCCTCATATCCTCTGCCACACTTTCCGGCAGCTAATGGCAGTATCTGAAGTCCCGGAAAGGCCTGCTTAAGGCAAACATGCTGCTGCAGCGGATAAATCGGCTGCATCAACACTAAAACTCATGATTTGGTGGCAAAACACTGCTGCAGCAGGACTCAATCCATGGATTCAACCGCAATGCAGTTCTGCAAAGCCCCTGCATCAGCCGCTTTAGGGGGGATGCAGTAAGGAAGCTGTACTGAATCAGGTGTTTTAGTCGCATAGCGGTGCTGCCGGGCTAATGCATCAGCACATGGGACAAGGCAGGTGCCATCTTTTGTCTTTCCGGGCAAAGTTTGCCTTCATTGCATCGGAAGCAGCGCGAAGAATGGGTGCCGGCAGGTGGTCAGGTGTACACATTCCTGCTAAATCCATACATTCAGTGAAAATTTTGGCTCCCCGGCTTCTGACAGCCCTGTTTGAGCAAGGAAATTTAACCTTAGGCTTCAATTTGTCTTAATTTTATCTCCTTATCTACACTTACATGAGAACAGAAAAAGAAAAAATGCTGGCGGGTGAATTATACGACCCCCTCGACCAGCAGCTTGCCGAAGAAAGGACACGTTGCCGCTTACTGATCAAGGCGCTGAACGATACACGTGAGGACGAGGTGGAAGAGCGCACCCGCATCCTGAAAGAGCTAATTCCCCGGGCCGCTGAGGGCCTGTGGCTGCAGCCTCCCTTTTACTGTGACTATGGTACCAATATGGTCATTGGTGAAAAGGTCTTTTTTAACTTCAACTGCGTGGTGCTGGATGTGATGCAGGTAAAGATAGGCAGCCGGACACTTTTTGCCCCCAATGTACAGATTTATACAGCTACCCACCCGGTAGACCACCGGGAACGCGCCTCGGGCCTGGAGTATGCCCGGCCGGTCACCATCGGAGAAGATGTATGGGTGGGAGGCAGTGCGGTGATCTGTCCCGGCGTGACAATAGGAGACCGCAGCGTGATTGGCGCAGGCAGCGTGGTGACAAAAGACATTCCCTCGGATGTTTTTGCTGCCGGTAACCCCTGCCGCGTGATCCGGGCGCTGCAGTAAGCAGTCCCGCGCCCAATAATTTCACACAAACGGCAGCTTTTCCTGCCAAAGCAGCCGGGCGGCATGGAAAGGCTTACGGCTGGGCCAGTAGGAGAAAATTACCATATTTGTTGCCTGCTTAGTAGTGTAGGGCAGTATATTGCTGCCCTGAAGTTTGCCCATCAACCCAATCCTGATTGTTGAAGCCTGTTATGTATGTTGTGCGTCGCAAAAGTGTTACTGCTTTTGTCATCTTATCATTCCTGATCAGTTATACCGGCCTCTTCCTGTTTTACCTGCTCAGTGGAGCAGCCGGGCCCTTCGGCGATGCCGTCAATATGTATTTGCCGGCTGCTTTCACGGTAATCGGACCTGGCATGGCTGCGGTGATCATCTCCGCCCGGCTGGGAGGACGGTCGGAGGTGTGGCGGCTACTGCAAACGCTGCGTTTTGACCGACAGGCGCTTTATTACCTGCTACTGACACCGCTGGTGTGTATGTGCATTGCTGCGCTGGCCTTCACCCTGGGAGGTATTCCTGTCAGTACCCTGCTGGAGATGCTGTTAGCCAATAAGTGGATACTTGCCGCGCATTTTGCCTTTCAGCTACTGGTCATTGGTATCGGAGAGGAGCTTGGCTGGCGGGGATGGCTGCTGCCCGCCCTCCTGAAGCGAAGATCCCTGCTGAAGGCAACGATGATCATCTTTCCGGTCTGGACCATCTGGCATTTTCCCAAACTGCTGGCCGGATGGCAGGTATCAGTCCCTTTTGTGCTGCTCTGCTTTGCCATCACGGTCCTGCTTTCCTGGTTCTGGCTGAAAACAGATGGCAATACCCTGGTAGTGGCAATACTGCACGCTGCCGTCAATACGCCGGTGTTTTTCCTGGAGCAACAGGCGCAAACGTATTATCTCAGCCAAAACCAACTGCTACAGGGGTGGCAGCTGTATGCATCGGGCTATCTGCTGGCCGCTTTGCTGCTCATCCTCCTGCGCCGCAGGGATTGGCGCAGAGAAAGGGTAGGCGGAGGCTTTGAAAGGAAAGATTCAGGACAATAAAACGCAGGCCGGCATGTAAAAATTGGGTGGGATACCACTGCAGTTGGCTAGTCGAATATAATTGTCTTATTACCATTCACCAGGATGCGATGCTCGGTATGGTAGTGGATAGCCCTTGCCAGCACCAGCCGCTCCAGGTCGCGCCCCTTCCGTGTCAGGTCTTTGATGGAGTCTTTGTGGGAGATACGGATAATATCCTGCTCAATGATCGGCCCTTCGTCAATCTCGGCCGTCACATAGTGGCTGGTAGCGCCGATGATCTTTACCCCTCGCTCATAGGCCTGTTTGTAGGGGTTACCGCCGATGAAAGCCGGCAGAAAAGAGTGGTGTATGTTGATGATACGGTGGCTGTACTGCCCGACAAACTCAGGCGAAAGAATTTGCATGTAGCGGGCCAGGATGATGGTGTCAATATCATGTTGCTGCAGAAGCAAAATTTCCTGCTGTTCCTGTTCCCGTCGGTTTTCTTGGTTAACAGGGAAGATATGATAGGCAATGCCGTAGTGCTTGGCCAGCGGCTCCAGGTCAGGATGATTGGAGATGATCAGGGGGATATCAAAAGAGAAATCGCCCAGGCTTTTGCGCCATAGTATTTCCTGCAGGCAGTGATCATACCTGGACACAAATATGGCGATCTTATGTTTGCGGTCCGAAAACTGAATACGCCAGCTCGCATCAAACTCATTGGCCAGTGGAGCA
This sequence comes from uncultured Porifericola sp., assembly GCA_964518125.1. Taxonomy (GTDB): domain Bacteria; phylum Bacteroidota; class Bacteroidia; order Cytophagales; family Cyclobacteriaceae; genus Catalinimonas. Next base: position 9,034 of record CAZFFW010000177.1, on the reverse strand, counting down.
AAGGCTTCTTTTACTTTAGCAGCAGGAATACTGAAGTTCGTCATATCCCAGGCCAGGCGGATAGAAAATGTATTTTCATGGATATCCACATGTTCGTCCAGGTCCAGGATGTTACCCCCTCTCTCAAATATGAAGTGTGCGATCCTCGCTACCAGGCCCACCCGGTCGGGGCAGGAAAGTAGCAGCACAGCAGTAGTTTTGTCTTTCATGGTTCAACTTATATGAGCGACAGCAGTGATGTTACTATTTATTTAGCGATAGAAAAGGTAAATATCGAGCCGACGCCCCGATCAGTATCTACCTCAATCTCCCCGCCCAGTTCTTCCACCAGCTTCTTGACATTGGCCAGCCCGATGCCGGTGCCGTACTCCCCGTAGCGATCTACCGTTTGTAGTACGGTAAACATTTCAAAAATACGCCTGTGATCTCTCGGCTCTATACCTGGGCCGTTATCGGAAACAAAAAACTCGTAAAAGAGCTCATCCTCCCGGCTACCCACCTCCACCTCCGCAATGACTTTATCATTGTATTTGATCGCGTTGGAAATCAGGTTGAGCAGTATCTGCTGTAGTGCAACTTTATTCGTAAAGACTGTTTCATCTTTAAAGAAGAAGTGAATCAGGTAGTCATCAGAAGCAGGATAGAGTTTGGTAATATCATCTTTTAAACTCTTAAGTTTTACCTCGGTCTTTCTGTTCTTAATGGTCTCTTCTGCCCGGCTGCTTTTTTTCAGTCCGTCTACCAGGCTGGAGAGTTTACGGGCTGCATTGTAGATGGAAGAAAGTAGCTTCAGCCCCTTAGGATCAAGCTGCCCTTCGTACTTTTCCAGAAAAGAGAGGTACGTATTTTTAATGTTATTCAGCGGCGATTTTATATCAGTAGCAGCGAGTGAGGCAAACTTTTGCAGCATACTGTTTTTCTCGGCTAGCAGTTGATTGGCTTTCTGCAGTTCGTGCTTATGCCGGCGGAGTTCCAGCAGTTTCATCACCTGCCGGGAAAGCGCCTCCAGCGACTGTTTCTGGCTTTCGGTAAGTCGTTTGGGCTTACGGTCAATGACGCACAAAGTACCGAGCGGGGAACCGTTTTCAGTGACCAGGGGCACACCGGCATAGAAGGCGATAAAAGGTTCTCCGGTCACCAGGGGATTATTCCGGAAACGTTCATCCTGCCGGGCGTCTTCCACAACGAACAGCTTATTGGGTTCGTAAACGGCATGCGCACAAAAAGAGTATTCTATCGGCGTTTCGCTGATCTCCAGCCCATGATGCGATTTGAACCACTGCCGGTCATTGTCCAGCAGAGAAATCAGGGAGATGGGCGTGCCGCAAATTTCTGAAGCAATGGCGGTCAGGTTATCATAATCGTCATCCGGAAGCGTATCAAGTATTGAGTACGCTCTTAAAGCATCCAGACGGTTTTTCTCACGCTGCGGATCATTTGCAAAACTCATAGGGCAACATATCGATCTTCAACAATCACAGGAAGCATTCTGTCCTGAAGGTTTTTATACAAACATGGAATGCGCCTGCTCTGCTACAACAAAGAAAGGATGATCATTACACATCAGGCGTAAGATTTCACTTACCATGAGGCAACGTATCCAAACTTAAAGGTCAGGTAACGTATAGGATATTTTGTTCAGGTTCAATTACTGAAAATATACTGCTTATTCAAATAAATCACTTTTCTTATCCTGGCCACCCACAAAGGGTCTGAGATAAACCTTTCGGGTAAAGTTTTCCAGGTACTCACGCCGACTTTCCATCTGCTCCCGCTGGTACTGGCTCTCGTAGCAGTACAGTGCCTGCATAGCATTTTCCAGGTCTTCATCGGTGTAGCCGACCTGCGTAGTCAGGTACTTCTCATCTACGCCGCGCAGCAGTTTGCTGTCTTCATCGTCCATCAGTTGCGCAGGAGATGCGTAGAAGTAGAGCGCTTTCGGCTTTTCCCAGCTTTGACGGGCATACACCTGCGTAACGGTAGCGCCCACCAGCCGGTGATCCATATGGTTGCTGCCGCCATCCGGACCCCAGGTGATCAGCACATCGGGCTGCAGTGCGGTGATCAGGCTGTCTACTTTTCGCACCAGTTGCTGTGCCAGTGGTACATGTCCGTCGTAGCCTTCCCTCAAGCGGAGCTGGTCGTGGTAGCCCAGCCAGATAGGCTCGGCGCCGAGCTTTTCGGTAGCACAGTTAAATTCTTCTTTACGCACGGCCACCAGTTCGTCTCCGGCCGGAAGGCCGGAAAAGCCCTGTCCGTAGCGGCCGTCGGTAACGCAGACAGCGTAGATTTTTGCCCCTTCCCGGGCATAACGGCTCAGGATAGGCGCTACCGTGATCTCATCGTCGGGATGGGCAAAGATGGTCATGATGACCTTATCTTCCTGAGGCGTGCCCTGTGAAGTACAGCCGGAAAAGGCAATGACCGGCAAAAGGGCCATCAGAATGCGTGGTAGCAGGTTTCCCGGAAAAAAAGAGGCACATCTTTTCATGCTGGTTTGGTCAGGTTGATGGGTTATCTCACAAAATACAAAACTGCGGTAAACTCACCATGCCAATCTGCAAAATTCTGCGACAGAGCCGGAATCAGGCCCTGTTCTGAACAACCTATTTCTACTGATGTTATCATTATCTGAATAGCTGATTTTTTATCCTGAAACCATCTTTCAGGATGCTTCTTACAGGAGCTAATGGTAGAAGTAGATTTTTTTAACCTAAAATGACAAACCCATGGCAGATACCCAAAAATACAGAGTTTCCTTTCGCAGAAGTGGTGCCCGCAAAACTTCCGGCGACCGCATGTTTGATTCCAAGGATCAGGCCTATCAGTATTTTAACCAGTATACCAAAAAGGAAAAGAAAGACCTGGAGGAAGAATGGGGCGTAGGTGAATCCGCCGAAGTTAAACTGGATAAGATAGCCCTGAACGATAATGGAATGGAGGTAAACGCAGAAACCGTTGACAGTATGCACGTGCAGGAGCAGGACATCATTGGCTGAGGCCAGCCTTGATACCACTGCAGTGAATAACCGACCAGCAGGTTTACTCAAAAACCGTGGTTCGTGCCTTCACGAAACACATCACACGTAATAGTTTACATCAAACGATCTTCCTATGAAAGAGTCCGCCCCTTCTTCCATGCCGGAGGTGATGTACCACTGGCGCGTCAGCAGTGTTCGTAAAATGCTGGCGATGCAGGGCAAAGCCGAAGGTCCGCTCAGCGTGGACGACCTGACCGCCCTGGGCCACCTCGATCAGTACCACTACCTGGGCGAGCAAACCTGTCATGAAATTGTGGAGGTGTTGCAGCTGGACGAAAGCCGGCATGTACTGGATATTGGTAGCGGGGTAGGCGGGACCAGCCGGGTCATTGCCGAGGCATCTGGCTGCAGGGTGACGGCTATAGAGCTGCAGCAGCCTTTGAATGCGCTTGCAGAAGAACTGACGCAAAGGGTAGGGCTGACGGATAAAATTGGTTATGTCACCGGGAGCTTTATGGATTACAGAGGAGAAGCACTTTTTGACCATTTCCTCTCCCTGCTGGTATTTCTGCACATCCCAGCCCGGCGGGCAGTACTGCAGCACTGCCATCGGCTGCTAAAGCCGGGAGGGGCGTTTTTCATAGAAGACCTGGTAGCACGGAATCCCTTCTCAGCTGATGAACAGAAGGTATTACAAAACAAGGTCAGCGCCCCTTCGGTGAGTAGTTCTGAGGCTTATGTATCCGACTTAGAGCGGGCGAGTTTCACCGACCTGCAGGTGACTGATATGAGCGACGCATGGCGCAAATGGTGTTATCAGCGTTACCATAATTTTGTAGCCGAAGAAGACTTTAACCGCAGCTTTTTTGGCGACGAAATCTACCGGCAGCGCAGTAGTTTTTATCATACCATCTGCGAACTCTTCATGCAAAATAAACTGGGAGGCTTGCGCGTAACAGGGCGCAAAGCCTAACATCCTTGTCTCTTCGGGCCTATTCCGGTGACCAGAGCGGGTTTCCGGCAGGCACAAAGATCACCGGAACTTCGTCAATGAACTGATCCAGCCATTCTGCACAGTGCTCCATACCTGCTTCTTCGGAGTCGGCATGCCCCATCACGATCAGGGCTTTCTGAATACCCGCTTCCAGCCCGTCGCGAGCGTATTCTACTGCTTCCCATTCGGCACTTTCGCCTACGATGAGTACATCCAGCTCGTTTTCCCGCATCATGGCTACCTGTGAACGCATTCCTGAGGCACCGGGAAGGATACCCACGGTAGAAATCTGCATTTTGGGTGGGCCCACCACTCTGAGGGTTGAAGTATTAAATTTTTGGCTGAGGTCGCGGGCCAGCTGATCCAGGGTAGTAGCAGGTATATTGAAAAGCTGCTGTTCCCCCTGCCGATACTTTTCCCAGCCAAAAGCGTCCACGACTCCCTCAAATATTCCATCTGGCCGGGTACGGTGCCAGAAGTCGTGAAAGCGGAAGACCACCATATCATGCTCCCGGATAAAATCCAGCTTGGCCTGCATCACCGGGTCGTCGGTAAAGTAGCTCTTGTCGTCCAGGTGGTTGTAGAAGGTTGGCTCATGGGTGAGCACCATATTGGCACCCTGCGCATGCGCCCGCTTGAGCACATCCAGCGTCGCCAGGAAGGTCGTGGCGATGCCGGTCACTTCCTGCCCGGCGGAGCCGGCTTTGAAGGTGTCTACTGTTTCACCGCTCCAGTCTACGGTGATATTGGCCTTGATGCGGTCAATGACATCCCCGGCGGTAAGTGCTGCGGGCTGTGATGGGCCATCCGGCAAATAGGGCTGTGCCAGTGCCGCAGGCAGAGAAATCGTCAACAGAGAAGTAAGCAGGAGCAAAATATATTTAACCATCATGGATTGATTAAGGACAGGTAGTTTCAGCAAATAGTAACTCAACATAAGCTTTTTTTACTTAAAGGGCTGATTCAAAATAAGGGATATTTGCTGCCTTTACAAGACCAAGAGCTTTCAGGTAAAAAGATAAGCCCACCAGATCAGTACAGCCTGAAAAGGTAGCCGTATCAGTGTAGGGATGACCATTTCTCCTTTGCGTCTGGCTTTCTGATAGTGGTAAAAATTGGCAGGAAAAATAGCGACTAGCAGCAGGATGATGCCCCAGGCCGCTAGTGAGCGGGTTTCCGGAAAGAGTAGTAAAACACCCAGCCCGATCTCACCCAGCCCTACCAGCCAGTTGACCTTCTCCGGCTGCGGCACCCAGCGCGGGGTGATCTTCAGATAGATTTTCGGCATGATAAAGTGGTTGATGCCCGCCAGCACATATAGCCCGGCCATGAGGTACAAAGAAATCTGCGATGCTTCCATAATGGCCGAAGGTAAGGAAAAATGCCGGGGAGTTCGCTGAACTATTTGCCTGTCCGGGCGTTATGAGGCAGACTATTTTTTAAGCTGCCACCTTAGTGGCCTCACTGATCAAATTTTTTTTATGGATACTTTTTTCATCTTCGTGGGCTTTGGCCTGTTTGCCTTTCTGGGTTTCTGGGCCTGGTACCGTAGTCGTTCGGTCAACAAGAATGTCCCCAAAAAATTTCCTGCCGAATGGCGCAGCCTGCTCCAGAAAAATGTGCACATGTACCAGAACCTGGACGAAAAGGAAAAGCGGCGCTTTGAGAAAAAGATTCTCAACTTTATGAAGCAGGTGCGCGTTACCGGCATACAGACCAAAGTCACTGATCTGGATCGTCTGCTAACCGCCTGCAGCGCGGTGATCCCCCTCTTTGGCTTTCCCACCTGGAATTACCAGTACCTCAGCGAAGTACTGCTCTACCCAGCGGCATTTGATAAAAACTTCTCTACCAAAAACCCGGAAGAAGTAATTTCCGGTATGATGGGTAGCGGTGGCCATATGGAAGGCATGATGATCCTGAGTAAAAAGAGTCTGCACCTTGGCTTTGGTAACACTACTGATAAACATAATGTCGGCATACACGAGTTTGTCCATATATTGGATAAGCAGGATGGCGAAATAGACGGTATTCCCGGTAATCTCAATGATAAAGAGTACGCCAAACCCTGGCTACAACTCATGCACCGGGAGATGAACCGTATCAAAAAGGGGAAAAGCGATATTGATGCCTACGCCGGTACCAGCGAAGAGGAATTTCTTGCCGTTTCCAGCGAGTATTTTTTTGAACGCCCCAAGCTTTTTGAACGCAAGCATCCTGAGCTGTACAAAATGCTGCGCAAAGTCTACCACCAGGATATGAAAAGGCGGCTGACCAATCCCTTTCGCAAACCCAAGCGCATCGGGCGGAACGATCCCTGCCCCTGTGGCTCCGGTGACAAATTCAAACACTGCTGCATGAATAATTAGTGCTTTAGTTCAGGGTGTTATAGTTCTTGGTGTTATGGTGTTATGGTTACTGCATACTGAATATCAAACCATAACACGTTAACACCCTAACACCTTAGCCACGGTAAGTTCATTCGGATTTTAAAGCTTATCAAAATATCATATCTTGGAAGCTTCATATTCCGAATACACAACCTGTGATGAAGCGACTGACATTCCTCCTGGTCATCTTATGTCTCTTTTCCTGTAAAGAACAAACGGTTGAAGAGACTTCTTCTTCAAACGCGAAAGTGCACTACCTACAGAACCGCGCCCCCCTCACTTCCAAGCCTTACCTGGAGCTTCCGCTGGGCAGCATACAGGCCGAAGGCTGGCTGCTGGATCAACTGCAGCGCATGAAAACCGGCATGACTGGCAACCTGGACGAGATCTATCCCGAGGTGATGGGCAAGCGCAATGGCTGGCTGGGCGGGGATGGCGACGGCTGGGAAAGAGGTCCCTACTGGATAGACGGACTGCTGCCGCTGGCCTACCTGCTGGACGATGATTCGCTCAAAGCCAAGGTGCAGCCCTGGATAGAATGGACGCTCAACAACCAGACAGAGGAAGGTTATCTGGGACCTACACCCTTTGAAGAAGAACCCGATTATGAGGCCGGCCTGCAGCGGGGCATGCGCAAAGACTGGTGGCCCAAAATGGTGATGCTCAAGGTGCTGAAACAGTACTACGAGGCTACCGGCGACGAGCGGGTGATTGAGGCTTTAACCCAATATTTTCGCTACCAACTCAACGAATTGCCCGATACACCGCTTGACAACTGGACGCTCTGGGCCAACCGCCGGGGTGGCGACAACCTGATGGTGGTATACTGGCTGTACAACATCACCGGTGACGAATTTCTGCTGGAACTGGGCGACCTCATCGCCGAGCAGACTTTTCCCTGGACAGAGGTTTTCCTCAACGAAAGTGGCGAAGCACCTAACGACGACCCCTGGCACTACAATAAGCTCAAGCGCTATCCTTTCGACTCCGCCGAGATAGCCGCACTGAGTGTGAGCCAGCAGGGGAGTATGCACTGTGTCAATTTTGCCCAGGGTCTGAAGCAGCCGGCGGTCTACTACCAGCGCACTGGCGACCAGCGATATTTGCAAGCGGTACACCAGGCGCTGCACGATATGGAAAAACATCACGGTCAGCCGCAGGGGATGTACGGAGGTGATGAACCCCTGCACGGCAAAAATCCGGTACAGGGCGTAGAATTTTGCTCGGTGGCCGAGGAAATGTTCTCCCTGGAAACCATGCTGACCATCACCGGTGATATGAGTTTTGCTGACCGACTGGAAAAAATCACCTATAATGCTTTGCCGGCCCAGGCTTCGGATGATTTCTCCTCCCGCCAGTATTTTCAGGCAGCCAACCAGGTACAACTCACCGATCAGATGCAGGTCTCCTACCAGACCGTGGGGCACAAAGGCACTGACTTCGTGTTCGGTACCCTTTCCGGTTATCCCTGCTGTACTTCCAATATGCACCAATCCTGGCCTAAGTACGTGCAGAATCTCTGGTACGCTACCGCCGACGGTGGTGTGGCTGCTTTACTCTACGCGCCCTCTTCAGTCAGCCTGAAGGTAGCCGATGGGATAAATTTACAGGTGAAGGAAGCAACCGGCTATCCCTTCCGGGATGAGGTTAAGTTTACGCTAAACCCGGAAAAAGAAGCTCGTTTTCCTTTCCACCTCCGCATGCCTGCCTGGGCAGATGAAGCACAGATCAGCATCAACGGCGAAGCCTGGGATGGTAAAATCAGCGAGCAGACCGCTATCATTGAGCGTAGCTGGCAAGCGGGTGATGAGGTAGTGCTGAAGCTCCCGATGGAATTGAGAACTTCACAGTGGTACGAGTTTTCCCGGGCGGTAGAGCGGGGACCGCTGGTTTATGCATTAAAAATCCGTGACCGGCAGCAGACCAAAGATCGGGGTGACAAGTACCGGGCTTTCCAGGAAGTGTATCCGCTGGATGACTGGAACTTCGCTCTGCTGAAAGAAGACTTACAGAATATTTCGGAAAGCTATGAGGTAGTAGAAAAAGACTGGAAGGGAGAATACCCCTGGAACCTGGAGAACGCCCCGGTGGAGATCAAAGCGCGTGGGGTACAGCTTCCTGAGTGGCAACTCACCCAGGGCGCTCCGCACTTTCCCGCCTGGTGGGGCGGCAGAACTGGAGAGGAAGTGGAAGTGCAGGAAATCACCCTCGTCCCCTACGGCTGCACCACCCTCCGGATTACCGAATTCCCGGTGTACGGACTTTATTGATTTTAACAGAACCAGAGATGAACGTCGCCCTCAATTATCTCCACAAAACAGCCGTTCTTTTTTCTAGCATGTTGCTGCTTAATGCCTGCGCTTCAGAGCAAGCCGAAGAATCTACTCAGCTTCAGCCGGAAAAAACGCAGGGTATTCAGCCCATACCCTTCAACCAGGTAAGTATGGAAGATGAATTCTGGCAGCCCCGACTGCGTACACAGCGACAGACCCTGGTGCCCTTTGCCCTGGAAAAAACCCAACCAGCCGTAGAGAATCTCCGCAGAACCGCCCAATTTCTCAAGGGCGACAGCAGCGAAATGCCTTTTCCGCACCGCTACATTTCCTCCGACCTTTACAAAGTGATGGAAGGCGCCGCCTACCTGCTGCAGCACGAGCGAGATCCTGCTT
>CAZFFW010000176.1:0-11930 GCA_964518125.1 uncultured Porifericola sp. | reverse complement strand
AGACTTTCCTCGTCCCACTCTTCACTCTTCTTTCCTGACTCATAGGCGAGGGGGTTCTTTTCGTAGGCCTCAAATGAACCGTAAGGAAGTTTACCCCGGGTAAGGATTTCGTACAGCAGCACACCTAGTGCATAAATATCGTTGGTAGGCCCGGTATTTTTAAAAGCCAGCTTACCATTCGCCTGCTCAGGTGGCGAGTAAGCGGCGGAAGCAAACACTTGTTTTGCCCGGCCCCTGATATCGGTTTGGGTAATGCGATGGTTGAGGTTGGCAGAAATACCAAAGTCGGTAATACAGTAATGATCCTTTTTCAGCAGTATATTTTCCGGCTTGATGTCACGGTGCACAATGCCTTCCCGGTGCATGGCCGCCAGGCCCCGGCAAATATCTTCCATGATTTTGAGTATCTGGACAAAGCTCATGGGCTGGCCTATCTTTTCCCGCAGGCTGCCTCCTTCACAAAGCTCCATCACCAGCAGGGGGTTACCCAGTAGCTCCCGGTAAGCAAAAATTTTAATCACATGCGGGGAGATGATGTTCTCGCTGATATGGTATTCCTGGTAAATACGCTGCAGTATGTCTGCCCGTTCATCGGGAAGTATTTCCCACATACGGTACAGCTTGGCAGCATACGCCTGGTCTTCATACTCAGCCAGGTATACGCTGCCAAAGCCTCCCTTACCGATTTCCTCTTTGATCAGCAGGTCAAATCCCTCCAGGTGGATCTGCTGCGGCAAGCGGAATACGATTTTTTCGGGGGAGGTCATCTTTGGTCGCTTATCCCAGCTCGAACCTGAAAACCTTGTTTCCCACGATCAGGCGGGTCTGGTGCTGGATATGCATTTCATCCAGTACCTGCACAAAAGTAGCTTTGTTGGAACTCTGGTCGGTAAGCAGCCAGTTGCCCTGCCGGTTTTCCAGGCTTGCGTGTAGCTTGCTGGAAATACTTTGCTCGTCGGGGTCAACGTTGAAACGGTTCAGCTCAATACGCTCACCGGTGTACTTCTTGGCCAAACCGTTGACTTCGTCTACCAGGGTGATAGCGTTTTCCTGGCCTCCCTGCAGGTTGAACTGCCCAAACTGCATGGTTTTGTTTCCGGCGGGAGGCGCTGCATTCGGCGCACCGGTAGAGACCTTGAATATCCGGTTGCCCAGTATGATCCTGGTACCTTCAAACAAAGGCAATAAGCCGTTTGCCTGGATGAAAGTCGCACCGTTTGAGCTTACATCTTTGACAAACCATCGGCCTTTCTGTTCTCTGAGCTGAATATGTCCCTCGCCGGAAATACTGGGATTGTTGGGCTCAAGTTCCTCCCTGCCCAATACAATTTCGGCGGCTTCGTCCAGTTCTGCGCTGAGCGACATATCAGGAGCAGATTCGTTGACCAGGGTAAACTTTCTTTCACCGGCAAGCTGGCCAAAATTCAGCTGGCCAAAAGCAATGGTCGTCTTAGCCTGGGGGGCTGCCGCCTGCGGTTCTCCTGCATGGCCACAATTGGGGCAGGGGGTCTTGGCCGATACCTGCATGCTCAGGGGGTAAGAGCACTCGGGACACTGATAACCACTGCCAAAAGATGAGCGGTCGTCCTTTTTGCCGGGGAAATTATCCGGCCTGCGACCGATAACGGTCCGGTTCGCAGCGGTTTCAGGTCTTTCGTCGGTTTTCTTTTTCCAGGGTTCATTGATGAGCTTCTGTTCAGCAGCTTTCTCAGCCATCTTTTTCTTTTTGAAAAGAATATTTTTAAATGGATTTTTCATAATATTTTAATTTTTCTCTTCGACATTGGTGGTAAACTTATCCATCTCTTCACTTATCTTTTGGATAATTTTTTCCAGAACAGCGAGTGTATACTGTTGTTCTTCAAGACTATTGCCTCCGGATGCCTGCTGCTGATCAAAGCGGACGTCCAGTGATTCACTGATTTTCAGTAGTTCACTACCTGATACTACTTTGCTTCCGGTATCTTCACCAGCCTGGTTCAGCTGCTCTTTTATGTAGCCCTCAGTAGCAGCAATGACAACGTTAAAACTCTCCAGGTCGGCATTGTGATCACAGGATTCACACCCATCCAGCATTTTCTTACCGGCCAGTACTTTATCCTCAAAGGAAGCATGCAGGCGCAGTAGCTCGGCATGATAGTCAAAGCGTTCGTTGGCGCCTCCGCTTTTCTGCGCAGTCTGCTTCACTTTATCCTTCGCCCTTGGCTGCCCGGCAGGACTGGCGGCGGCATCCAGTTTAGCGGTTTTTTCAGCCTGTTCCGAAATGCTGGCTTCTTCAGCCCGCTGCTCAGGCACATCCGGACTGACAGAGGTATCCTTTTTTGCCCTTGGCAGCATCACGATGATAAGCACTAGCAGCAGCAAAACCAAACCCAGGATGAATGGCCACTTTTTTTTCAGCAGCCCTCCCTTTTTCTGACTGTGACTACTACTGCCTACAGCCTCTACATCCGCCAGTATTGCGGTAATATTATCGGTACCACCTGCCTCCCTGGCTTTTTCTATCAGAACGGCTACAGTATCTTCGGTTCCATTCCGGGCCATAAGTAGTTGCTGAATACGCGCGTCAGGGAGCATTCCGTTTAGTCCGTCGCTGCAGAGCAGTATTCTTTCTTCTGTTGCCAGTTGCCTGCTCAGGTAGGAGGGAGCAGGTCTGCTGTCGGTACTGCCCAATACCTGCAGGATAATGTTACTCTGGGGATGCACCCGGGCTTCTTCTGCCGAAAGCTCACCGCTTTTTACCATTTCCCAGACCAGCGAATGGTCGTCAGTGAAGGGCGTTAAGGCTTCCTGCTTTGCCTCCTGATAGACGTAGGCCCTACTGTCGCCGCACCAGGCGATATGGAGGTAGTCGCCTATAATCCAGGCGATCACTGCCGTGGTACCCATACCTTCACATTCGGGATGCAGCTTGGTATGCTCCAGTATCTGGTAGTGGGCCTCCAGGATGAGGTTTTTCAGGTATTTTTCCACATCCCGGGGAGTGGCTGGTACCTGTTTCAGTTTCAGGTATCTATCTTCTACCACTTTGCAGGCAATCTCCGAGGCAACTTCGCCGGCATTGGCACCTCCCATACCGTCAGCTACCATGAATACCAGCCCAAAGTCATTCCCGTTCACATCTGTCAGGTCAATCAGGGTGAAATTATCCTCATTGTGGTCTCTTACGATACCCACATCCGTAGCGCCAAAATAGTTAATTTTCGTTGTGCTCACATTTTGCGGATTTACAGCTTAATTGGTTTGACTCTTCAGCAGAATAGGCGATACCGACTGCAGAATCCAGTTGTCCTTTTCCTGAGCATACAGGGCTACCAGTTCGATGTCTATTCTGCCGAGGCTTACCTTTTCGGTAAAAACCGCCCCGCCCAGCACCTGCCGGTCTTTAAACTTGACGTCATCAATTTCTGCCATACCCTGCTCATTCCACTTCACCGAATTCAGGTTGATGGTGGTTGACTTGATTTCTGACTCATCCGGACTTGCCCCGGCTTCTACATAATAGAGCAACAGCTTTAACGTTGACGGCAGAGAGTCCGACATGGTAAGCCCTCTGAAGCCCGGTTGAAAGCTGGTGAGGCAGTTACTCATGTTCATTTCCTTTACTTCAAAAACCCGGTACTCTTCTTCGGAGTTAATCGGCTTAATTTTGGTGTAAGAACACAGCGGTTCGTATTCATCCTTATATTCCGCAAAATTGGGGTCGGACTGCCAGGGCTTTCTGACATAGGTCGGTATCCACAGGTCACGGTCTACCAGTACACCGATCGTGTACTCTTTGCCAAAATAGTTGAGGATACCCCTTCCCATTCGCTCACCAGAGGCAGACTCCAGCAGGTATTCCTGCCGAACCAGGTACACCGCCCCGTCGATTGCCTTGGTGACCAGGTTCTGGTTATTCTGTAAGGCTACAAGCTGAGGAATACGGATGGAAGTAGAGTCTATCTGCGCATGACAAAAACCTCCCCCCAAAATCACAAAGCAGCATAGCAAAAAATAAAATTTCATATGTGTCATGGCATTTAGTTACTAACATTTTTGAGCGGAACTACAGAACCCAGGGCATCGTCCCTGCCGGTAGAGGGATTCATATAGCCCGCTGAGACAATGGCGACCGCTTTGGCCACCCCATTGCGGATGACAAATAATGGTCCTCCTGAATTTCCGTTATCAAATCCATATCCGGAAACCACAATGGTATTATTATCCAGTTTGTCTTTGGCCACACTGGCCTTGCTGTACAATACCTCCAGGCCTTCCTGGGTATTGAATTTCTGAAAAGCGTTGCCATAGGTATATCCCAGGCAGTGGAGTTCTGTCCCGCTTTTCAGGCTGACGGACATTTCAGGATCGGCCTGTATGGCGCCTTTGGCATCGGTCTGGACAAAAGCCCAGTCGGTGCCATCATAGATACTAGCTTTACGCAGCATCACTTCCTGCCCGTTATACTCATCTTCTTCATAATAATCCGTCGCACCGTTTACCGTAAAATCATGATTGGTAAAGTCAAACCGCTGTTTTTCATCAGAAGAAATCGCATAAAAATCGTAGGTTACCTTTCCCCCTACACTGGCCACCAGGTTGAGTTCATTGGTTTCATAGAGGTACAGCTCTATACAGTGGCGGGCCGTCAGAAACCTTCCGTCGGTGAGGAGAAATCCCGTACAGTGACAGTTTTCCGGGAAAGGCTCGTCTATCAGCAGTTCTCCGTCCATCTCTGCCCGTACATTTTTGATACCCATATAAAAAACACTGCTCTTTACGCTTGCAATCGCGTCGGCTACCAGTTCTTCCGGGTCAACGCTTTTGATCTCCTGCACCAGGTTTTGTTGCTTTGCTTTAAACTCAGAAACGGTAGCCTGTAGCTGTAGCTCCATATTTTGCCGGTCAGCCATGAGCTTATCTCTTAGCTCCTGGTTGGCCCTGACCGCCACGGCCAGGGAATCTGCGAGCGAAGCGTTCTGTCCCTTAAGTTCCTGGGTTTCGCCTGCCAGCACATCCGTTTCCTGGTTGAGCTGGTAAATGAAGTAAGCTGCTACCACCCCTCCCAGAAGGATAAGTAGCAGTAGCGACAGCACAGCGGTCCGGTAAGGCCTCACTGCCTGGTTGACCACCATCCCTATTCTTTTGGTAATACCCACGGAGGGGGCGGCGGCAGCACCGGAGGCAGGCTGCTGCTGTGCCTGCGTGACATTAAACCTGATCCGGGGGCCTTCGTACGACAACTGGAGTTCATCACCATTGCCCAGCGGAACTTCTTCATTTTTGATAGGCTCGCCGTTAAGCAGCGTAGGGTTGGATGTAGAAATGTTCTTGACGAAGATTTCCTGTCCTCTTCTGAGTAGGGCAGCATGGTATCTGCTGACTGTACCCCAATTTTCGGAAAATCTGACAGCACATTTGCCGGATCTCCCTATCTCGATATAGGGTACGACAATGGTTTCGTAGCTTCCGGCAGGATGTTCGGGAGAATCGTCCAGGTACTCTAAAGAATAAGCAGGAACCTTCGCCCCTCCTATAAAAGACATACCTGTCTTGAAGGATTGTGTAGCTCTTGACATAGTAGTGGAATGAGTCGGGCTGTAAAAGGTATCTTTCTCTACAATATATTGATTTTTATATGGAATCCCCATTTTATCAGTCAGTTCATTCAACTTTCACAGCGAATATTATTAAATTTATTCTTTCAGGAAGATCCAACCTGCCAATAATAACATGACTATGGAAGAAGGCGAAAAAATTGTGATTTCCGAACAGGATTTCAGGAAGCGGTTTATCTATGATCAGGACAGCCTGCTGGGTGAGGGTGGTTTTGCCAAGGTGTACAAAGCTTATGACAGACAGTTTGATGAGACCGTGGCACTAAAGTTTTACACCAAAACCGAACTACAGAAGTATGACATCATCAGTGAGATGCGTAACTCACGCCGTTTTACCCACAAAAATATTATTCGGGTACACGATGCGCGGGTGGTACGCTTTACCAATAGTTTTGGCATAGCAGAAGACGTACAGGTGGGCATTCTCGAGTATGCCAACGCCGGAAACCTGGAGGATTTCCTCAAGACTACCCCTTCAGAAGAAGATTTCAAGCGGGTGGTACTTGGCATTCTACATGGGCTTAATTACCTGCATACCGAAAAAAGGGTGATCCACCGTGACCTCTCGCCGGATAATATCCTGATGATCAAAGACCAGGACATCTGGATTCCCAAGATTGCAGATTTTGGTATCTCCAAGCAGATCGACCTCAAGACCATGAATATGGGAGGGAACAAGGTATCCTCCGAACTGGTAGGTAAAATGGAGTATATGGCTCCCGAGCAGTTTGACCCCAAAAAATATGGCGTCCGTGGGCAGATCACGACCAATGTAGACCTTTGGTCCTTTGGCATCATTCTTACCGAGGTTTTTACCGAAAGCTCTCCCTTTGGCGACAGAAATACGGCACAAAGCCCGATGCAGATCATGCATAATGTACTGCACAATTCTATTCCTTCCGAGGTCAATAAAATTCCCGAGCCCTATTGCAAGGTGATCAAGAGCTGCCTGATAAAAGATGCCAACAAAAGGGTGCAAAGTAGCCAGGACCTGATCAACATTATCTCTTCTTACGCACCGCGGAAAAAGAAGAAAATGAATGTCCCGCTTTTGGTCAGTGCGGTAGTAATACTTCTGTTGCTGGCCGGCGCGGGGCTATGGTATGCAATGTCGCCTGGCACAACAGCAGGGCAGGAAGTAGAACTTGCCGAGGAGAAAACTGCCCCTGTCAACGAGCCGTCTGAAAACCAGCCGTCGGCCAACAAGCCGGTCATCAGTGCCGATTCTACCCTGTCTGCTGCTGATCCTTCCAAAACAGAATTCAAAGAATTGGCAAAAAAGAAGGTCATTGATGATATTGAAACTGTAGAAAGGCAGATGCCTGCCGAAACACCCCCTGCCACTACTGTCCTGAAGTCCAGCCAGAGTACGGAAGGAATGACATCCGCGGAGCGCAAGCAGTTTTTGCAGGACCTGCACCGTGAAATCAAGTCGCTGGATAATGATGTAATTGATATCAACCTTCGCAGAAGCAGGATCAACAATTACATCAACGATTATTTTACCGATACAACTGCCAGTGTCGTCATCCGTAACGCCAATGACAGTATTGAAGTGGAAGGTCAGGATATTGAGAGCTTTTTCAATTACATCGTCAATACTGCCGATATGGAAACCAGAGAATGGGAAATAGATGCGTTGAACACCAGGCTGGTGGGCGATAAAGTATCCAGCCTTACTGTGAAGAAATTTTAGCCTCTATTAATTCCTGATAAACTTACCGCTCAGCATTCGGGTATGCGCACCCGATATAATGAGCCGATAATGGTATAGCCCACTGCTCAGTCCTTCCGATAGTTCCATTTCCAGTTCATGGTAGCCTGCGCCCAGTGCTCCAAAGCTGTAGCGTCTTACCTCCTGTCCGCGGCTGTCGTACAAGCTCAACGATACCTCATGACCAGCCATATCGGCAGGAAGGCTTAGCGGTAGGCGCGCATGCTGGAGTACCGGATTGGGAAAGGGCTGCCCGGCCCTGAACATATCTACCTCCAGACCGGCAAAGAAATCCTCTTTGGTGCCAAAGTAAATCTGCAACTGGGGATTATTACCCGGAGATGTATCGAGCGTATAAGAAGCCTCCACTGACATATCTACCAGACGGTAAGCCCCGGCATCCCAGAGATAAAGGCCCCGCCCCAGTGCAGCAGCCATTTCGTTATCCCATTTCAGGGTCACTTCTGCGTCGGGACCGATACCCGCTATTTCTGCCATCCAGCGATAGCTGGCAAGTTCAGGCACCACCGACCTGTTCAGCTGGTATGCAGCCTGGGTAATCAGTAGCTCAGCCTGCTCCCGTAGCTTGGGGACACGCATGGCATCGTAGTAATCCAGGCCTTCTGCTGCACCCGACCGCATGCCTACCCCTGCCCGGCTACTTTGCCAGCCACCCTGCTCGATGGTGATGGGTAGTTCCCACCCCTTTGCTGCGGGTTGTGCCTCGTATCGGGCTGAATTTGCCAGCCGTACAGATGGCGACAGGTAGAGCTTATCGTTACCGCTGCCATCCCAGAAGAGGAAGGCACCTTCAAAGGCATTTAGCTGAGGAGCACTATCATCATAATCCCGGTTTGTATTGCCGGCGCGCAGGCGCTGCAGTGGCTGAACAAAATTAACATCCTCATTCAGCGGATGCGCTTCTACGAGCTGCCAGTCAATGGGAAAGGGGAAAGGATTACCAATCAGGTTCCAGCCATTCCGCAGGGTGATTTCATGCGCCAGTTGATCATCATAGTCTTCCATTTCCGCGGTTTTGCCTCCAAACCGAATATTATCGGCATCCCGCATAATCAGGAAGTAGCCTTCTCCCGGCTCAAAATTACCGTTGGCAGAGAAACTACTTTTGCCATACTCTGCAAAATTCTCGGTGCCCGCTTCATGCCTGAACAATCTCCAGGCAGTATCTGCTGCCGTACCCAGTCCTCCCAGTACTCCACTGACCCGCTGCGATTCAAAAGGGAATGCGATGATATTAAAGTCATTGTTGAAGTAGGTTGTCCGGTTACCGAGTTCTCGCCAGTTGAGGTCAGTATTACTGAAAGCAGTATTTTCGTAGGTCCAGTAAATGTAGCCGGAATAGGTAGTATTATTCCCTGCCGCATCGGCAAAATAAAAGGTGTACTCTATTCCCAGCGGGTCTATGGCAGTCAGTTCGCTAACAGGCCGCGCCACCTGGAAACTGGGTCCATCACCACTGATATCTGCCAGCACCAACTCTTCTTCGGACGTCAGTCCTTTGAGTCCAAACTGACTGGTAACGATACCGTTTTCATCTACCGCATTTACTGAGAGTATCAGCTCACCCGTACCATCTATGGCAAAAGTAGCCGGCACATTAATAACCGGCAGGGACGGTGGGTCATCATCATCACCTGGATCTGCCTCAGACTGCACGCTCAGGGCCAATGTATCCCGGGCGATGCTGCCCAGGTTATCTTCTACCGTCAGGACGATCTCGTAGTCTCCCAGGGGCAGACTGGCACTCGGATTTACCCCGCTGGCAATCACCTCACCGTCACCTTTGGTCCAGGTGTAGGCTACAATCTCACCATCCGGATCAGTTGAGCCAGAACCATCAAATGTAACACTGGCACTACCTTCGTTATCCCGGTCAATCACTGTCTGGTCCGGTCCGGCATCTGCTACAGGAGGTATGTTCCCTGCTTCTTCCTCCACTGTTACCCGAAACTGGTCGCTTACCGTAACGCCTGCCTCATCCTGGGCTATCAGTGTAATATCGGCCTCTCCCGCTACCCCAGCTGCAAATGTCAGGATGAGTTCCTGCCCATTGACAGTAACGGTCAGCAAATCGGTATTCGTATTTTCAACAGTGTACACCAGCCGGCTATCGTCAGGGTCAGTAAATACACCCGCAATATCAATCAGCTGCGGCTCGGTATTTTGTGGAAAACTGACATCAGCAAGTGCCTCCAGTAAAAGCGGGGGATCGTTTACAGCATCAACGGTGATCACCAGGGTTTTGGTAGAACTGTTCTCACTATTGGTTTTATCGGTGGCGGTGATCGCCAGGTTTACAAAGCCAAAAGCGTTTTCTACGGCAGAGATGCTCAGCATTTTAGTCTCCTCATCATAGCTGACATTCACCAACTCAACCTCATCCAATCCGGGGCTGAAGGAATAGTCAGCGGCAGGAGTGCCCTCATTCGGACTGATCGTGACTGTCCTGATACCTTCAAAATCCTCTTCTTCATCTAAGGAAGCTGCTGACAAAGTGAAGACCGGCGCATCAGGCGGTACTACTGTAACAGTAATGGTTTGTTCTGCCCGTTTGCCTCCACTATCCTCTGCTCCGAGGGTAAGGCTGGAAGAACCGACCTGCCCCGGCACGAAACTCAGCACCATGGCGGTACTGCTGCCATTCAGCGCGACGGTAAAAAGGTTTTCGTCTCCGCTAGCCACGTCATAGCTGAGCGAAGCTTCTTCCACATCCGCAAAAACCTCCTCAATACCGATAGTAAGCGGTGCAGCATTCTCACCAACTTCCACATCCGGAAGCGGTTTCGCTACGGTAGGGGCATCATTTACCGCATTTACTGTCAGGCTTAATGACCTGCTGAAGGTGTTACTGCCGCTACTTTTATCAGTAGCGGTGACGGTGATACTGGCTGTCCCGGAAGCATTGGGCAGCGAGGCAACATTTACTCTACGGTTCGCCATATCATAGCTGACCTCGGCAAACAGGATTGTATTAAGCGCGGGGTTGAAGGAGTAGTCAGCTGCCGGAGTGGCTGCATCAGGCGTGATCGTCACTGACTTGGTGCCTTCAAAATCCTCATCCTCTGTTACTGACGCTGCTGATAAGGTAAAAGAAGGGGCTACCTGTCGGGTAGCTACCGTAAAGTCGCCCAGGCTGTTGAAAGCTACGGATGAGGTGATGGTACCTGGCACTACCGCATTTTTCCCCCCGATGCTTTCCCAGGTTTTGTCACTGGCTTTGACGACCAAAGCCTCTGAGGCAGCAATGCCATCCGCGGCTGCCAGCGGCAGCGTGATCTCAGCTTCGGAAAAGTTGGTAGCATTTGCATTGCTGACCTTCCAGTAGCGGGCAGAGGAGATACTTTTGATACCCTCACCCAGCTGGTTATCGGGAAAGTTACTGCTCAATACGCCAACGCTGTAGGATGTACTGCTGGCATTGTTTTGTTTGAACTTCAGCCTGGCCGGAAAATAGCCTGATGCAGTGCCTATGGGAAAGGTAAAGTCGTAACTTCCTCCTGAGGCTGCCTGTGTCCTGATCGCCATGAAACCATTCACATAACTGGTAGCACTGCCTTTATTAAACGTCAGCCGGGAATCCAGCGTCAGCAGGTTTTGCTCAGTCGTATTGATATTTCCTTTTACCAACTCCAGTGCTCCTCTGACCAGCAGGGGGGTCTGCAAAGTCAGGCCGGCACTATTGTCAATGGTAAGGGCCTGTATGCTAACTTCGCCATTTGCGCTAATCGTCTGTACAGCACTCCCCTGTAAAATTACACTACCGTTCAGTTCTGTGGCAGCGCCGTTCAGGCTCAGGTTTCCATCCAGCAATAATCCACTCTGGGCTTCTAATGACAGCCTGCTGGTGTTATCAGCTGAGATGCCTGCTCCTCCGGAAGTTTTGAGGCTAATTGCTCCCTGTGCCTTCAGAACAGCTCCTCCGCTCAGTTTTATCCCCTGGCTGTAAGCCTGAGACAGCAACAGGCAACAGAATAGTAAAGGCAGCAGTATTTTTAGTTGTGTAGGTTCTATGCTTTTCATCATACTGGTAATTGGGAAATAGCTACCCGGGTAGCCTGATCAGGAATAAAATACTACTGTTGCTTATACCTTCTCTCCCTTGGTACAACTTCCGGAGCGGTGCTAGATTTGCTAGGCTCAAATGGAGCGATACTGCTGCCGCCAGCCGCTGCTTTATCCCTTACTACCTGGTAGTCTTCGTAGCCTTTACGGACGCATCTTACTTCCCAGTCAAAGGCATAGGTACCATCACCCCTCATTAATTCTTTAACTATAATTCCATTCAGATTTTTTGAAGTAATCGCCAGTCCGTTAGAATTTTCAGATAAAGGTGTCACCGTAACGGTCATGCTACTCTCAACAGCCATCAGGCGGAAATGCTCAGGCAGGACGATGGTAGCCTGTCCATTGACCAGTTGGGCGGTACCACGGGTATACATGGCGGCTTCCGGCCCTTCCAGGCTGGCATATACTATTTCCCGGGAAGGATCATTGGGGTGGTCTACTACAAAGTTTTTCACAGCAGCCTGTATCCGGTCGCCAAAGATCACTCCATCACCGGTGGCACCATCTACATACATTCCTGCTTCATAACC
>CAZFFW010000175.1:0-12011 GCA_964518125.1 uncultured Porifericola sp. | reverse complement strand
TGCGGTATATTTCAGAGGCCATTTTTTTCCAATTCTTGAGGTACGGTGATTTGATATTTAGCTACATAAATTCCGTTTTTGACCAGGCTTCTTTTGCCGCTACCCAAATCTATTGGATTAAACTTTAGATGATGGAACCACGCATGGTTGGCTTTTTCTGCCAGGTAAAGGAACAGCCTCTTCACCTTCACAGAAGTACAGGCTTCAAGTAGTGTTTGTACCTTGGCCGGTGGCAGATTGTTCAAACTCTCCATCAACTCATAACATTCTAGTAGTGGCTGTTCTTCCGGCACCAGGTAAAGGCATTCCATCATAGCCCGGGCTGCACCGGATATTTTGAGTTGGAAAGTGGACTGGTCTATGGTAGTTAACCCCAAGCCGGGAGGAAGAAAGGAAGTACTAAAGTAATTGATCTCAACACCCCATTGGTATTGATTGAACCAGGCTGGTAATTTTTCATTTTTATCTCCAAAGAGAAAAACTTTTTTGGAGTTAAGTTCCAGGTACTGCACTTTACCTAAGTAAGCCAGGGCTGACTTGGCACCTATATGTATGCTCATGCCTTTTTGAGATTGGAGAGCAAACAGGGCACCTGTAACATCCACCTTTTCCCCGGTTCGCTTCATAGCCCCCGAACCTATGGATTCTAACCACTTGCTTTTACGGTATCGCTTCTGCAAGTCAAGGCTGTATCCTTTTTCGGTCAGCCAGGAAGCCAATAGCACAACACCAGGTGGCTGTAGTTGTAAAAGTTGGTTTATTTTAGACTCTTTTTGGGTACTCATAGTTCTAATTTCGTGATAAAAATAAACCAATTCAAGTAGTGGATTAAAAAATATATGGTGTACGCACTAAAAGTACCTAAATAGTCGTCAAAATAAGTCCTCCTTGGAAAACCACCTTATGACGAGAAAAACTACTTCCCATAACCAAAATGAAGATAAATCAATTTCACCTCCCAGGGGTACAAGAGCTTTCTCCTACTAGTATCCAGCCCCTTGATTTCTTTCATTTTTAACCTTAGTGTTTCTGAACTTACATTAAGTTTTTTAGCAAGATCTCCTTTGCTTATAAACTTCATGTTCAAATTTTCTTCGATCATTTTAAGACCATTTAGGGTGATTAAATATTTAAACTCCAAGGTTTTAGTGATATCACAGAAAACAACCTTTAGAACCGGTAAAATACACTTTATTCCACATTATTCCCTGACCAAAACAGGCTATCCCAGACCCATTTGGACTGCATAGAAAATAAATATTCATTTGGGTAAAAAAAGTAACTCAAATGCTTAAATGGATAGTAGGTGGAGCGGCCGCTTTTTTCGCAGGCCGGTATTTACTCAGGCTCAATCAAGCCTCTAAGACCATTGTGACCAGAACATCCCTGCAGGTCAACAAGGTCAGCCTGTCGGGCATTGAGCTTAAGGCAAACGTCCGTTTGCAAAATCCCAACCCGATCAACCTTTCCATTCAGTATCCTTTTGTCAATCTTACTTATAAAGATGCCTCTCTCGGTTCGTCTCAGGTCAAGGATGAAACCATCCAACTATCTGCCAATGGAGAAGAGTCCTTCAATATCACCATTCAGTCAGCTGGGTGGCTCTCGCTCATCCAGGTCTTAGGCACTGAACTCGTACAAAAAATCCGCAGTGGACAAAAAGCCGTGCTGGATGTGGTCTCCACGGTGACCACAAAAGTCAACGGTATCCCATACCAGCAGCAAGAAACCCTCAAACTCGCCATCTGATGCAAGCCCTGAAGAAACGACATATCGCCCCAGGCCATGCGTTTGACAAGCTTTTTCCTAAAAGTAGTGGTCAGGACAAGGTAATCCGTCCCGAAGGCAAGGCGCAGCTACACCACACCATCAACCTGATCAAACAGGTCGTAAGGGATACGAAGGGAGATACAGCCCTTTTGGCTAAAACCCTGAAAGGTAAAACGCTACAAGATACCTGCGAGAACATTTGGGATTTTGTCTACAACCACATTCAGTATGCCAGGGACAAAGCCGGGGTAGAACAGGTCAGGCGACCATCCCGCACCTGGGCAGACCGCAAAACAGGCGTGGATTGTGACTGCTATTCGGTTTTTATTTCCAGCATACTTACCAACTTGGACATCCCGCACAAAGTACGAATCACCAAATACGGAAGCAAGCCCTATTTCCAGCATATCTATCCCATTGTACCAAATGAGACTGGTTACTTCACGCTGGACTGTGTTACTGACCAGTTCAACTATGAAGTACCGTATTCGGAAGCCCGGGATTTTGATATAGACGACCGAAAACCTGTGGGCGAGATCAACGGCATCCGGGAAGTCAGTGGTGTAGATTCAGCCGACTTGCTCATCGATGGATTAGGTATCTATAACTTAAAGCAACCGAGGCTACCGCTTCGGCAAATTAGGAAGCTTGGTCATAAGCAAAACCAGATGACAACACCTGATATGCTAACCCTCCGAAAGGTGCCTGAACAGAAAATCTCATCCCAGCCGGTGTTGCAGCTAACACAAGCTCAGCCGAAGGTAGAGGTGGCACTTGCATTGGAAAAACAAACTGCACCGAGAGCCAAAGGCAAGATAATAGGCCTGGGACTCACGGGAAAAATATTTCTGGCTTTAGGAATAGGCTTAGGCGCTTATAAACTAACTGAAATTTTAACTTGATGAATTATGGAACTGCATAGATTAGATGGATTTACAGCTTCAGGACTGGATAATGTAGACATCCAGGACATAGATTTTGAAACCCTTGAAGAGGGAGAAATGAGCGGCCAGCAGATTGAAGCCCTGGAAGCGCTCGGCTATGTTCAAAGCCCCGATATCGCTTACGAGATACAGGACGAAGACGGCAATGTGATCATGTATGCAGATGCGGAAGAGAATCTTTATGTAATAGATGGATTAGGCGAACTGGGTTTCTTAAAAAAGATTGGCCGGGGTTTAAAGAATGCCGCCAAGTTTGTCGGTAAAAAAGTAATCAAACCGGTAGCCAAAGGTGTATCCAATGCCGCCAAGTTTACAGCAAAGAAAGTGATCACACCAGTCGTGAAAACAGTGAACCGTTATCTGAACCCGGCTACCATATTACTAAGGAACGGCTTTTTACTGGCCATGAAAACCAACCTGATGAAAGTAGCAGAACGATTACGTTTCGGCTATCTCAGTGATTCCGAAGCCCGAAAGCGGGGCATGAGCATGAGTGGGTTTGTCAAGCTGAAAGAGGCTATCAAGAAAGCCGATAAGATTTATGAGTTGGCTGGTGGTAAAAAAGAGAACCTCAAAAAAGCCATTCTTACAGGAAAAGGCAATACCGATAAATCAGTGCCATTGAATGGTTTTGAGTTAGGAAGTCCGTTATCTGAGGTAGATGATTATGTGGATCCCTTTGAAAAGATGATTGTAGAGGCCGATGCCGATGAGGTGGAGCGATTACTGAATGACGGCATGGAAGTGGAAGGCCTGGGTGTAGTGGTGACGGGGACAGCTGTAGCGGCTGCTTCCGGGGCGGTGGCTTCCATCTCCGCTTTGCTGAGCAAGATTACCGGGGTGTTTGATAAGGCCAAGAAGACACAGTCTGATGTAAAGAACCTCGTAAGTACGGCTAAATCCTTTGTGCCTACTCCCACTAAACCTGGGGGTGGAGCCACTCCGGTGAAGCCACCGCAGCCTATTCCCAAGCCGCTGGTTAGGTTTAGCCAGCCTACCACTTCGCTGGTACGAAGGCCAGCCACAGCTACACAGTCCCCTGTGACCACTAAAATCACCTCAATGCCCAGTACGACTCCAACCACTACGGCCTTAGTCAGACGAGCACCGGCACCTTACACTGAAGTACAAACCACGGACAAACCGGAAGAAAAGAATGGGTTCTTTCAAAAGAACAAAACACCCTTGCTTATCGGGGCAGGGGTTCTGGTAGCCGGAGGAGGTATCTATTATGTGGTTAAGCAATCCACAAGGACGAACAAGGGAAGGTCAAAATCAGTAGATGGAATCCCAAGAGATGCCAAAGGACGCTTTAAAAGTACTGGAAAGACAAAGACTAAAAAGAAAAGCACCCGCAAGAAATCCAAGAGGCTGGTACCTACTGCGCTTCTGTAACTTGAATTAACAACTTAAAGATATCATCATGGAAAAGAAAGTTTTAATTAAAAATAGCCTGATTGAAACAGGTAAGAATCTCGGTTCAGGGCTAGTGGGCATGGTAGCCGGGTCAGCAGTCGGACGACATTCGCTATGGATCGGAGCCGCTACCATCTTTGGTGGTGCCTGGTACCAGTATGATTGGTTGACTTCAGCCGGAGTGGGTATGGTGGCTTCAAATGGCTTTGTCCAGCGAAATGAAGAAAACGTTTCTGGAATGGATGGCTTTCAGGATGAAGTAGCCAACGCCAAAAATAGGGCGTTATCCTCACTGAAGGCCCTGGGCAAGAAAGTATACCTGGACAAATTGTCTCCTTCACTGAGTGAAAAGCTTGGCCTTAATGGTTTGGAGGACGGTGAAATACTCATGCTTAACGGGGATATTGGTGATATCGGCAACTTCGATACTTCAGAAGTGGATGACATCATCCGCCAACTGGAAGATGGTAATGCGGATAACTTGATCGGGCAACCCGAGCTTCAAGGCGTTGATTCAGTGGGAGGACTTGGTGAGTTAGGCAATCCTGATATTGCAGAATTGAAGGGGGCAGATGCACTAGAAATCAATGCAGTAGCATAAGTGAAATTCCAAATTGCAAAAAGCAAATTCCAAAAGACTGAATTGGCTTCAAAGTAGGCTTTCAGTCCTCTAACACCTGATTAATTATCTAAATTCTAACATCTATAACATGGTACGGAAAAATTCAAGAGAACAGTTTCTCGAAATCGTTAATGCCCACCTTTCTTTGAGAGAGCAGGGTAAAAAGTTTGACCCAGCTATGGTGAAAGTGGCCGAAGGGATCAAAGAAGGACGGTTGATGTTGGCAGATGCTTCTTACTACTCAATAAAGAAAGCAGGAGGAAAGGCCAATATTAATATGTTTGAAACCCAGGATTCCAAAGAAATTGGAATCACTAATGTTACTCAAACTAAGTTGCCGAAAGATCGGCTGTTCCTTTGTAACAGGATCATATTACTGGCAGTAATCTTCGAAGGCGACTTGCCTGATAGTGAACTTGAACTTAAGAAAGTTCTAAAAATGGCCAATTTTGATTCTATCAAAAAAGTAGCGGGCCTTCAAAATGGAGTATTCACCTTCATGGCCAATAAGAAGATTATTATTGATGAAAGACCTATGCAGGAGTTCATTACAGATAACAATTTTCAGGTAAACCTAGGAACTTACATCCTGGAAAACCCAAGGTTTGTTAGAGATGATGAAGAGTTTGAGTTTACAATAGAATTAGGAGAGGATGCCCCGGAAAAAACACTTATTAAAGTCGTATTAGCTGGTACTTCCACGGTTCCAGCATAATCAAATTATTCATGGAAAATAAGACAAGAGAAGTACGAAAAACCTTCACTTTTCATATTGATGAGGCCAATAAGCCCTACACCCCGGTGAAGTGGGAGCTGCCTAAGAAGACTGCTTTTGTCAAGGGCCTGCAACTTACCTCTGACTTTCCCAATAAGTTGTACTATCGGGGCAGTCAGCGCATTGAAATTGGAGGCGATGAGCTTTTCCCGGAAGGCTTTGACAGCAAGATCCTGATCTCCAGCATCAGTGTGGCACCTCGGGAGCGGTTTTTTGATTTGGGTGAAGTGCAGCCTGGGGATTTGTCGGTTAAAGTGCGCTATGAGGACAAAGATCATGAGCGGGCGGTATTGGGCAATGGCTATCAGGTGTCGGTGGTGCTTTTATTGGAGGAGGAAATATGATCAGAAAAGTGATCCAGCAAATGACATTGGAAGGAGAAGCAGCAGAAAAGCTGTTGATCAAAAGGCATTTTGTGCCGGTGGAATTTTCCATTACCGAAAATGGGCAGTATAAGACCTTCAAAGAGAAAGTGCCGCATAGCAGTTGTAAGGTAGTGGGAGTTATCATTACCCACGGTGCCCCGGATCAGAAAATACACCATAACCGGGTATATGTCGGCAGTGCCCAGGATACCTACATCAATCAGGCGTTGGTCTGCGGTTTGCGGGATGACCTGATCGGAAGCCAGCCGGTGGTGTACCGAATTGAAGTAAAGGAAGGTGAAAAGCTGTATTACGCCCAACCTAAGCGACTGGAAATGGCCGAACTTAAATTGAACGATCAGAAGGATAAATTCAAGGATCCTGTAACAGTTGAAATCAGAGATTTCTGGACGGATTTTAAGGAAGACTATTGGGTATGGGAAAGCAAGTATGCCGGATTGGGCATGGTAAAACTGGAAGTGCATCCCGCACCTGAGAATTATGGTGATGGTGGCATCAATGACGATGAAGAAGATGATTACTAAGCGATGATACTGGGAGAATTAACTCTATTTAGCCCCAGGGGCATTGAGATGAAAACCGAAGTGATAGAACCCACTTCCATTTTCCGTGATCATGACCGCTTGAAGCAGGACCGTTACCTGTTCAACTTTGATACCAACTGCAACTTCAATGAGATTGAACTGAATGAGCCGATCCCGAATCTGCCCATTCATCCCTTGGATATAGAAATCAGTGGAGATTATGTGACCGGTGCATTTAAAGATGCCGGGTATACCTCCGGGCCTTATCAAGTAAGGCTCTGGCTGATGATTGATGAAAATCCTGAAGTGCTTAAGAATGACTGAAGAATTAGCCATACGATACATTCCCCAAAGGGTGCAGGAAAGAGGCTTTCAAATCTATCGCTTGGTATTTCAGGATTTAAACCTGGAGCCCCAGCAGGAAATCAGGCTGGCTGCCTTTAACGAACTCTGGATTTTGCTGGAAGCCGAATCCGGTATCCGGATCAGCTCGGACTTTGGCGAGTACGATTACAACAACCCAAAGCTTTCGGAAAACATTCATGAGCATGCGGACAGAATTGAAATCCTGAACCAATCATCTGTGCCCAGAAAAGTAAAGTTTATCCAGGTTATCTTAAAATGAGTGATATGGAAGCTGATAGAATACGAAAACCCGGATCGGTGCGACTGACCGATGAGCAGTACGAAGAAATGGAAGCACTGGGACTAGAGAATGAGAGTGCTTATGTGAAGTACAAATTAAGCGGAGCACAGAAGCATCTGCAGGTGCTGAGAGATAGCCCTACCCAGAATGGGGAAGAAAAACCGGGTCATATAAAAACTACTGCTGAATCAGTAGAAGATAAGTCTGCTTACGCCAAATCACTGGAAGACAAGCTGACATTGCAGAAGCTCTCATTAGAAAATGAGCAGCTCAAACAAAAGCTGGAAGAAATTTCCAGAAGTAAAGAGGAATCCCTCAGTGGTATTCACAACCAGGTAGAGGGGTTATTAAAAGATGAATTGCTCAAGCGGGATTTTGATACTTTAAAAAAAGAAAATGCCGGTTTGCTCAAGGACATAGAAAAGTTGGAGAAGGAGCTGGAAAAGTCCGAAGAAGCCCTGGAAGAAAAATCTGGTGAAATTGAAGAACTGGTCAAAAAACTCAGCCTGGTAGAACTGGGCAAGGTGCTTTTGCCGGGTGCCATTAATGGGCTGGCCACCAAGTATCCTAAAGAAATGCAAGGACTGGCCAGCACTCTGGGAAGCCTGAGCGGGGAAGATGTGAAGCAATTGCTCCCTGCAGCAAGTCTGTCTGAAGAGCAGCAAAACCTACTCAACATCGCTGAGTATTTCCGCGAGCTTTTTGACGATGAGCAGTTTGAGCAAGTCGTGCAGATGGTCAGCCAGCTTGGTGAGCAGGTGAAGGAAGATGAAACGATGATCAGCAAGGTCATCTACTATCTCAATCAAATGAGCAAGATCAGAAAAGCTCAAAAGACCCCCAATCAAGAAAAGCAAAATGAGCAAGTATAATGGAAGAATACAACTTCAATATCAAACTGAAAGCTAAAAACCAGGTGGAAGCGGGTCAGGTCAAAAAAGCTTTTGAAACTATGGTATCCACCTTTCAAGCCGAGGGCATCATCAAAATGGAGAAGATTTTCAAATCGGATGCCTTTGTGCGCAATGTGGTGAAGATGAAACTAGGAATTAAAAAGTAATGGCAGTACCAGCTATAGCATATAAAGCCGGGCAACTCGCATGGCAGAACCGCCCCCGAATCAGCATCAGCAGCCAGGTGACCTCTACTATTTTAGCAGTGGGTGCCGCGGCTGGGGTGTTTCTGGGAGTGAGGGCTGTGGTAAAAAACTTTAAACAAGGCATTCGGGAAAATCAGGCCCTGACCGAAGGCAACCCGGCCGCTTTTGCCACTCAACTCAAAATGGCTTTTGAGAATGACAACTATTTCGGCTGGGGCACTGATGAAGAAGCTGTATTTGCCGTACTGGAGACCATACCCACTAGCTCGGTTATGAACAAAGTGCAGCGGGCGTACCGTGATCTCTACGGACGAAACCTGGCTGCAGACCTGAAAGAAGAACTCTCTTCTGAAGAGTTTGCTACTGCATTACAGATTATTAATTCAAAACCCTGATCATGATGACCAATACACGAAAACGCAATACAAAATCAGCATCAGTAAGACGAAAACAACCGGTACCCAAACAAAAGGCAGGTGTTCAACGAAAATACATCATCTATGGCCTGGGAGCCGGGGCAGTATTGGGCGGTGGTTATCTCTTGTATAATTATTTGCAAGACCGAGCGGTGATGCAACGTGGACAAGGACTTACAGTCAACAATATCATCCCAGCATTGCCTGCCTCAGTCCCCCGAACCACAAGCAGTAGTTCCTTTCCACTAAGAAGCGGATCAAGAGGCGAACTGGTGAAACAGCTTCAACAAGGTTTGCTCAGGTTGGGCGGTGAAGCAGCCGGTCATATCCGCAGCACGAGCATCCGTCCGGATGGCACTCCTGATGGAGTGTTTGGTGGTGGAACAGAAAAAGCACTACGGGCAGCAGGCTATTCCACGTCTGTTTCGGAAAGCACCTTTAGCAAAATTGTAAGGAGCAACCCTGCTGCTCAAAGTAGTGCCGGCAGCAGCAAAACAGTAGCTGACGAGCTGATCAAAGCAGCAAACAGTCAGAACCTTTTTGCTGCCCTCAATGCCTTAAAGCAAATGCAAAACACCAGCGATTACCTGGAGGTAAGAAGTCATTTTGATACTGCTCGGGTCGGTGGCGTAAGGGTAACCAGTCCGGTCAATGCGTTGCTTAGTGTGGCCTTCAAAAACAATGAACCGGCCAAAGTGAAGATCAGGGCCGAGTTTATCCGGATAGGCTTGAAACAATCACCCACTGGCACCTGGACATTGTCCGGTCTTGGGACGTTGGAAACCATGCAAGACCTGCAACGCTATTTAAAAAACAGCCGGGTACTCGATGTGGCTATTACCCATAAACCTACCATGCTGCGCAATGGGAAAGGCAACTATATGTTGCCAGCCATTCCCCCTAAAACGGTGGTAGGCTACCTGGCCAATAATCATAAGGGTATAGCCCAGATCATTACCGAAAATGGGGTAACGGTATATGCCCCTTCACAAAACTTAAAACTGATATAACAATGAACAAACTCAAACAATGGATGAAAACAAATGTGGTTCCTGTTATCAAGTGGTTATGGAACTACCTAAAAGTATGGAGAGAATTATCCTCCATCCTGGTAGCGCTCTTTCTCTGGGCCAATAGTGCTTGGTTTCTCAGAAAAATAGATCCAACTGCCGCGACTTATGATGCCGGGGTATTCCAAATCTACTTGTTCGCTATCATCGGGCTGTTCCTTTTGCACGGAATAGTACGCATACTCATGAAGCTGATCTGGCCGACATCAGATCATTATCTTGATTCACAATTTGCTCAGGACTTTAACACCATCACATCATGGCAAAAGCTAAAACTTTCTACGTTTATCTTCTTTGCTTTCTTGTTTGCTGCAGTGCTGCTGGCCAGAACCCTGTAGGGCCTTTTGATATCAACCCTCAGCAGCATGCAAGTACTGCTGAGCTAAAAAATCAAATGAGGCAAAGACTCCAGCAAGTCTATCTCAGCCAGGTAGGTGTCCGTGAGCAAGGCGGAGCAAACCGGGGCAAACAGGTGGAGCAATATTTAGCTTCCGTAGGTTTTGGTCCGGGATTCAGTTGGTGCGCAGCTTTTGTAAGCTGGTGTTACCAGCAGGTGGATGTGGAGCACCCGCAAAGTGCATGGGTGCCGAGCTATGCCAGCAGGCATCACCTGATTTATAAAAGGGGTGAATTTTTAAAGCAGACACCTAGAGTTGGGGATGTGTTCCTGATTTGGTATGAGCGCCTCAAGCGTCCGGCTCATATCGGTTTTGTAGATCAATGGCAGGATACATGGGTAATCACGGTGGAAGGAAACACCAATGATGATGGCTCAAGAGAAGGTGATGGTGTATATCGCAAGCGCAGAATCCAGCGACAAGTGTGGGCGGTAAGCGATTTTGTAGATCAGTAATGCTCAGCAAAACCAGAAACATATTGCGCAGCAAAGGCTATCGGCTCTTTGAAAAGCCCTACGAGCTCAATATCGTAGCCTACCGGAGCAAGTATGTCCGCAGCAACCGTTTTGACGATGAAATTCATGTGTTTTATAAGAACGAGCTGGGTCAATGGGTCTACCATGTGTTCCAGGCTACCACCGATCCAGGGCAATATTGGCTTGACAATCCTATGCATCCACAAGGCACAGCTTTTCTCAAGAAGGGACAATATGTGAATGCCTATGCCATAGGACTGCATCGTGGTATTTACGAGGCGGTGGTTCAGGTAGAAGATGTTACTGTTATTCGTGATTATGATCGTAAAGGTATTTTTAATTGGTTTGAAAGCGGTTCCCCTGACACTGGTAAGTTCGGGATCAATATCCACCGAGCCAGACAATCTGGATCAGTGAAGGTTATTGATAGTTTCTCCGCTGGATGCCTGGTCTTTGCCAACACCGAAGATTACGAATTCTTTATGAAGCTGGCCAAAATCCATCGCAGTATGCATGGTAACCGTTTCACACTGACCCTGATTGACTTTCGGGATGAGCGCAGAAGAACCCTGAGCCTTGCCGCCTGGACTTCCATGATTGCTTCATCGGTAGCCGTAGTAGCCAATTCTTTTATTAACTCCAGACGCTATGAAGTTATCTAAAAACACAAAGAAGGCGGGACTGGCTCTGATTGGCTCTATGGCTGGGTTCTTGATGGCTAAACAGTTGAAAATTGAAGACTATTACCCGTTCATTTTGCTGGGTGGATTCTTGGGTAATACCATTGGCGAAGAGCTGATCCCGGAGGAATGCTATCCGCAGAATACCCTGGGGTATATAGACCGTAATGGACAACTTAAACTCATTCAGCTATGAAACTTGATCTTAATAAATTGTATGTGGTATACAAACCAACCCCGCATTCCGAAAAAGCCGATGTGTTTGATGGCCGACCAGATTCTCTAGCAGGACTCTTTCGTCAGGTGCAGGGCGGATTGAAAATAGAACAAGTCCACACCATCTATACCACACCTGCAGAGGCGGAGAAAGAAGCAATCCGCTTGCTCAAAAAGCCCAAAAAGAAAAGGCGCAAGCTTACTACACCAATTAAAAAGGGGCAAGGATATGCCATTTTCGGCAGTGAGGTCAAAGCTAGCGATAAATACCGGGTACAATCCAAGCCCAAAGTCTACCGGACGAAAAAAGAAGCAGAAACTGCACTCAGGCAGATGCTCAAAAAAGGTTGGAAGCGGTCGGAACTCAAAATTTTGAAATACTGATGAAGAAAAAAGTAGTCACATCGGGAAACAAGCCAATAGATAAGAAAGTGCGCTATGCGGTGTTCAATCGCAATGATCGTCTGATTAGCAAAGGAATGTACACCGCTAGCGAGATTCAGCAGTACCTCAACCAGAAAGCGCAGGAAGGCAAAAACTACTACGCCATTGAACTACAAGGGCTCAGCCGGA
>CAZFFW010000174.1:9450-12125 GCA_964518125.1 uncultured Porifericola sp. | reverse complement strand
GTGCCCGGTGATCCCTTTGTGCCGGAAGGCAAGGAGCATTATTTCTACGGTTATAAAGACGGGCGAGCCATTGTCTTTCTGCGCCCTTATGTACGGACCAATGAAAACATCAGCCCGCAGCGGCCCATGTTCCTGACTACCGGAAGGGTGATCTCTCAATGGCATACCGGTACCATGACGGGCCGGGTAGAAGCACTGGAACATGCCAGCGGGCCGGGTACTTTTCGTATGCACCCGCAGGATGCTGCCCGTATGCGCCTGGAAAACGGCGATAAGATCAGGGTCAACAGCAGTCGGGGAGAAATGGAAGGTATCGTGGAAATCAACTACAATGAAACGCCCGGTGTCCTTTTCGCCCCTTTCTATGATCCGGATTTTATGATCAATAATGTGGTATCGGATGCGGTAGATCCCATTTCCAAAGAACCGGACTATAAAACTACCGCCGTTTCTGTGACCAAAGTAGAAGACCTTACCAACCTCTGATTTATGGACGTACTGGATATAGTAGCTATCCTGATTCTGGTAGCCGAGCTGATTATTTTTTATTACCTGAGGAAAAACCGGCATTTCCTGACCCGACGGGTTAAACTGCTGACGCTGAGCGGAATCATCGTTATCCCTATACTGTCGGTGATTTTTGCCAACTACCATGTTTTTGTGGGTACCAAAGAATCTCAATCCTGCGTGGCCTGCCACATGATGGCGCCCATGGGCAACGATATGATAGACCCGGAAAGCTCCACCCTGGCGGCCCGGCATTTTCAGAACGGCTACATCCGCAAGGACGCCTGCTACGCCTGTCATAAGGACTATGGTTTCCAGGGCCAGGTGAAAGCCAAGCTGGACGGCTACCGTCACCTGATGCGCTATATTACCGACACTTACGAGGAGCCGATTTTGTACCGGGGCGAATTTAACGACAACAACTGCCTGAGCTGCCATGAAGGCACCTATACTTTTCATGCCGTAGACGAGCACAAGCCGGTGCTGGAGATCAAGATGACCACCGGCTCTATTTCCTGCCTCAACTGCCATGGCCGTGCCCATCCCGAACCGAACCGCCGTACGCCGGGGCATCCCGACTATGAGATGCTTTCGGCCACGCCGGAGGAGATCACCCGACTGAAGGCCCTGATTGAAGATCTGGAATCTTACGAAGCAAACCTGGAAGAAGAATGAGAAAGATATTTATAGAAAGCATATTTACTGCCATCGGCCTGATGATCACAATCCCCTTCCTGATCTTTCCCACCCCCGTATTGATGTTTTTATTCACCTTTGTAGCCCAACCCTGCTTCCTGGTGGCCATTGTACTGGCGACCGTTGAGATTGTCAAAGATTTGCGAAAGAAACAGGTGATTTGAAGCTGTTGTCAAAATTGCAGACTACGAATCATTGATGGCCTTAGCCGGGAGACTGAAAGCAGCCTAAGACATGTGTTGCTCCTTTCACCTTACAACAAACTGCTACAGACTGTAGAGAATCTTTAGCTTACATGTAAAGCCCTGCTTTAAAATATAAGTTTACAGGTGTATCTTGTATAAATATATAAAGTTTGAAAGAGTACATTCAATACATCAGGGGACATACCTTTTGTGAAATCTTGTATCAAAGGAACCAGGATAGCCCTGCTGTATATATTGCAGTGGCTGGCTTTCGGTATGACTGAAGAGTAGATTTTTGGAGACTTCCCGCAAATTAAAAAGAGCATATTCAGACTGCCCTTGTGTATGTATAATACTGGCTTGGAAAAACCATCTAAAAACTATGTGATATGGCAATAGGGATTGGAAGACGATTTAACCTTGGTGAAACCTTAGCGGTGAAGACAAAACGTAGCATACATACTATTCACCTGTCTTTTTTGATCATTGTCATCCTGGTCAGCATCACTGGTTTTTGGAAGATTTATTTTGGTGAAGATGCAAATCCGACTGCGTACCATCATATGCATGTCATCACAACCTTTTCCTGGTTATTCATACTTGTGGTGCAGTTACGTTACATTTCTACTAAAAATTATTCGCTACATAAAAAAATCGGGGTCTTCATTTTTTTCCTGGGGCCGCTTCTTATTGCATCTTTAATTTTGCTATCAGTTCATTCTGCTTCAAAAGCAGCGGCAAGAGGTGAGGCTGATCCTCTGGTGGTTCAAAATATTTTTCCGGCACTGGAGGTGGCTGTTCTTATTTTTCTGGGTTTCTTTTTCAGGAAAAACAGGAAGCTGCATGGACACTTTCTGTTAAGTACCACCCTGCTTTTTCTGGGAATTGCGATGTTTTTCTCTTTGATCAGTTTTATGCCACAGTATAAAATTGAGGGTCCCGATACCTTTTACCGATTTGAAGATGCTGCCATATTGGCTACATCTATATGTGCTGGATTTGGATTACTATTGTTCTTGATTCAGTGGAGAACAGCCTGGCCCTGGCTACTGGTTACTGCCTTGTTCTTTGTCAATGCAATTACAACCTACATCATTGCTGAACAAGGTCTAACAATATCCTTAACTGCAATTATTGGTTCAATCAATGAGTATACTGCATTTTTAGTCACGTTTATTATATCGCTTTTTATTCTTTTTCTCTCCTTTCAAATTAACAGTAAAGAAGGCAAATATTTTAGGCTTGGCTAAAGGATACTACGGTGGAGTTTGTAAGCTGATCATCATC
>CAZFFW010000174.1:0-9350 GCA_964518125.1 uncultured Porifericola sp. | reverse complement strand
CCACCGTACCGGAGAAAAGAAGGATTTGTAACATCTTCATGAACCCTCTAAATCCAACCGTAACAAAGTTTATTCACCACAAAAAAATCATTCTTAAAAACAGCCAAACCCGATTTGATTTTTTTGAAGATAGCTGGGTATATCAATGGAATGATCAGTGTCTACCTTGATTTTCAGAAGAGCATGTTCATTTCCTTAAAATTAGTCAACCAGAAGAGAAATTGGATAAAAAAAACCTGCGAAAAACTTAATTTCCGCAGGCTGATTATTTTATAGAAGGGATGAATCAGTAATTATTGATCTGACTTCTTAATTCATCTTTACTCTTGCCGGTCTTGCGCTGAAGACGTCCGAGCAGTTCCTCTTCTTTGCCCTCAGCATAGGTAAGATCCTCGTCTGTCAGATCTCCATAATCCTGCTTGAGTTTACCTTTCACTTCGTTCCATCTTCCTTTAATTCTTAAATTGTCCATAGCTTAAAAAGTTTTTATGTTAAAAAAGTATACATTAATATAACTGTATTTAAGCAGAACTGTTTGTATTCTAACCAACTAAACCTGCTATCCCTGCTTACGAATGTGCCTGAAAATCAATTGGTTGCGGAATGATTCTGGCTCAATGCATACTAAAGACAAACATATAAGGACTATGCGTAGTTTTTATGATAGAATATTTTTTTAACTGAGAAAATTTTTATGAAAAAGTTAAGCCTGACATCCGTTCTATTTTTTGTTCTTGCCTCTACTACTTTAACCGGCTGCGACCTGGTCGGTGATATTTTTGAAGCCGGTTTCTGGGTAGGTATCATCATCCTGGTAGTTGTAGTAGGTCTCATCATCTGGCTGGTAGGTAAGTTCAGGGGCTGATGTACTGATGTACAATACCGTCAGAAAATGGTTCTGCTATCTTGTTATCCTGCTGGGAAGCCTGGCTATTCTGGCCACCCTGCTCTCCCTGACCTATGATGTCACTTACTGGTGGCTCAAGGTACTGGATTTTCCGCGTGAGCAACTACTGGTCCTCCTGCTGCTTTGCCTGGTCCTGTTTGTAGTACTGAACGCTAACTGGAATGCCTGGGCGGTGTTCCTGCTGGCTGGACTGATCTCGGCGGCAGGCCTGCAGGCTTATTTTATCCTTCCCTACACCCCGCTTTTCCCTGAGCAGGCCGTTTGGGCTGAACCTGAAGACTTGACCCCTTCAGCCAGGCTGAGCCTGTTTTCAGCCAATGTGTATATGCACAACCGACAGGATGATGCCCTGATTACCATTCTGAAAGATGTGGACCCTGACCTGGTACTTCTGATGGAAACCAATACCTGGTGGGAAAATGCCCTGGAAGATGTGGCAGAAGCTTATCCTTACTCTATGGAATATCCGCTGGACAATACCTATGGCATGCTGCTCTACTCCAGATTCCCCCTGCTGGATACAGCGATCAGGTTTTTTCAGCACGAAGATGTGCCTTCCTTTCATGCTAAAGTCAGGCTGGAAAACGGGGCGATCTTCTATTTTCATGGCATGCATCCAGTTCCCCCTACCCTAAGCCCTTACCCTAATAATATCGGGCAGGATGAGGAAAGCCTCCTGGAAGTGGCGGATATGATCCAAAGGGAAAATGTGCCGGCACTGGTAGCCGGAGACTTTAATGATGTAGCCTGGTCAAATACCCATCGGCTTTTTCAGCAGGAAACCCGTCTTAATGACCTGCGTATTGGGAAAGGCCTGTACAATACCTATAATGCCCAGTCTTTCTGGAAGCGATGGCCACTGGACCATGTGTACGTTTCGGATCAGTTTCGTGTGCTGGAATTCAGGCGGTTACCCGGTTTTGGCTCTGACCATTTTCCAATATTTGTAGAATTAGTGCTGCCTAACTGAGTTTCGCCATTATAGCTCCATGCCTAATTTCATTTTTATACAATAGAGTTTATTACTGTTGGTTTAATAATTACCTCTACAGCGTTCATGAGGATATCAAACATCACTCTTGTCTCCGGTAGGATGAAGATAGTATCGCCTTTCTCGCCCATCCTCTTTAAAGAAGAGGATAATCAGTTTATAAAATCCACTAAAGTATCCATTAATAGAGCCTTTATTCTTCTAAAAAAAGAGGAAACATATACTATCCCCGCCACTGGATCATGTACCACATTTCCCTGACTGGATGAAAAAGTCAACCTTATTTATCAAAAATAAAAGCCTAAATTAAGCGGCTGCCAGCATTGTACCTGTACTGTTGTTGCCTGATATGCATAATATGTGCTCCCTTGGCAGATTTATTCTTTCGCAGGATTTTTAAGATTGAAAAATTTTTCAGCTTGACCTTTAAAATAAATTATTTTTCATGCTCTTAAAAAATACGATATTTATTAATTCCACTAACCAAAAATACACATACCAGGAAATGGATTATCCTTACAAGCTTGCTATTTTACTTTTCCTGATCAGCTACCGTACTGTAGTGGCGCAAGGAACTTACGAATTTCAACCTGCTATTGAAGCCCGTACTGTTGAGCTGCTTCATCAGGATCAGTTAAAGTTCAAAGACCTGAATAAAAACGGAAAACTGGATGTGTACGAAGACTGGCGTCAACCCGTAGAAAAGCGTGTTGACAACCTGCTGAGCCAGATGAGCCTGGAAGAGAAAGCAGGCATGATGCTGATCAATACGCTGAACGCAGAAGTACAGGGTAAACAGAGTGAAAGGGCAGTCCAGTTAATTGAAGATGAAAAAATGACGCGCTTTATTTTCAGGAATACCATCACCCAGAACCCTGTCAATACTGATACTGGAGGAGGAAATAATCCCTTCAGAAGTGCTCAGATCACCCCTTACGAAGCGGCCCAGTTTATGAATGCCGTTCAGGAACTGGCCGAAAACACACAGCTTGGCATTCCGCTCATGTTTAAGTCCAATGCCAGGAATCATATTGACTATGATGCAAGGGCTGGTATCAACGTGAGTTCAGGGGCATTTTCTGCCTGGCCCAAAGAAAGCGGACTGGCCGCTACCCGGGACATGGATCTCATCGCGGATTTTGCCAAAACCATGGCCCAGGAATGGACTGCGATTGGGCTAAGAGGCATGTACGGCTATATGGCAGACCTTTCTACTGAGCCGCGATGGTACCGAGTGCACGAGACATTTACCGAAGACAGTCAACTTGCTTCGGAAATTATCACAACTTTGATCAAAAATTTACAGGGAGATGATTTACATGCCGGTAGTGTTGCCCTTACGATCAAACATTTTCCTGGAGGAGGGCCGCAGGAGAGCGGAGGCGACCCTCACTATGACTACGGAAAAAACCAGGTTTATCCGGCAGATAATTTTGACTACCATCTGGCCCCTTTTGAGGCTGCGGTGAATGCCGGGGCTTCCTCCATTATGGCCTATTATGGTATTCCGGTAGGTCAGCCCTATATGCCCAATACTGTAGGCATGGCCTTTTCTAAAGGTATTCTCACTGATCTTCTGAGAAATAAACTGGGCTTCAGGGGATATATCAACTCGGATACCGGTATCATAGGTGACAGGGCCTGGGGGTTGGAAGATAAAAGTGAAGAGGAGCAAATCCTAATAGCCATTGAGGCGGGAACGGATATACTTTCTGGTTTTAATGATAATCAGCAAATACTGAAACTGGTGGAAGCAGGAAAGCTTTCGGAAAATAGAGTAGACTTATCAGTCAGGAGGTTACTAAAAGAACATTTTGAACTGGGCCTGTTTGAGAATCCCTACGTAGATCCGAATCGTGCCGCTTATGTTCTCGGAAATCCTTCCTTTCAGAGAAAAGCCGATATTGCTCAGCGTAAATCCATCGTATTGCTGCAGAACAGGATGAAACTTCCTTTAAATCTGCCACAGGGAGAGGACACCTTGCAGTTATTCACGATGGGAGTTGATACTGGTATTTTTAATAATAAGGCCTGGCCAGGATTGGAGCTAATTTCAGGAGACTATGATGCCGTCAAAGGTGAAACCATGCCTTCCATCGGTGAAAATGTTGATTATGCGCTTATCAGGGTGCATGTTTCCAATGATAGAAGTGGCGGCCGCATGTTTGGTGGTGCCAGCCCCGAAGAACTGGATATGCTGGCCTTTTCCGATATGGCTCGCTCAGAGACATGGAACATAACGCCCTCTTTGGAAGATATACAGCATATAATGAGTACAGTAGGCGCAGAAAACACGATTCTTGCCATAGATTTCCGCCAGCCTTATGTAATGGATGAAGCAAGTGGTTTCCTTGACGCGGGGGCTATTCTGGCTACCTTTGGTGTGGGAGATGCAGCTTTGATGGATATCCTCAGTGGTAAATTTACACCTACAGGAAAGCTGCCCTTTGCACTAGCTAATACAGCGAAGGCTATCATAGAACAGGCGCCGGATGCACCGGGATATGCTGAGGAAGATACCCTTTTTCCCTTTGGTCACGGCCTGACATATTAGTGTGCTGAATAATACAAGCAACAGAAAAATTGTCTTACCCAATCTTTGAGAATGGGAGCGTGCAGATAATGGGTTTTGCTTTGAATACTTTAGCGCGATTACTAGCATGTTGTGCTTAGTAAAGGTAATGGTATAGTTCAATGCGCTGAGCAGGAAGTAGAAGTAAAACATCATGCCGGCACATTTTCCAGTTCGCAGTGATGTGCTATAAATGATTCAATTTGTGCGCAAGCCCAATTCATCCCCCCGGGCTGTTTTTATAAGAAACAAGGCTCAATGCCTTTAAAAAAGTGGTTTTAAGCTGTACCTCGCCTTCATAAAGCCTGGGGTACACAGCCTGGGGCTATATTGGTAGCGACAGCGGGTTGGAGGTACACTGTACTTATCTTTTGCTGCAAGCCGCTACGGTTAATTTTCATGTTGCATTCTGTACCTGTTGGGCGACAGCCCCACCCGTTCTTTAAAAAAGCGGCTGAAGTGCTGCGGATATTTGTAGCCCAATTCGTAGGCGATTTCGCTGACGGTTTTACTGCGGTCAAAGATCTTCTCCTTGGCTACCTCAATCACCTTGGCCTGGATATACTCCTGGGCAGTCTGTCCGGTTTCTTTTTTGATTAGGTCACCAAAGTAATTGGGAGAGAGGTTCAATTCGTCGGCACACCAGGCTACGGAGGGCAGACCGGCGGTCTGGGCTTTATCGGTCTGAAAGTATTCGTTCAGCAGGCGCTCAAATTTTTCCAGCATCCCCTCATGTACATGGTCGCGGGTGATAAACTGCCGGTCGTAAAAGCGGACGCAGTAGTTGAGAAAAAGCTCAATATTGGAGACGATCAGCCTTTTGCTGTGCTTGTCAACCGACTGCTCCAACTCGTAGGCGATCTTGGAAAAGCAGTCCAGTACGATATGCCTTTCCCGCTCCGACAAGTGCAGGGCTTCATGGGACTGGTAGCCAAAAAAGGTGTAGTCCTGCATATGCCGCCCCAGGGCCGTTCCGTGAACCAGATCAGGGTGGAAAATGAGCGCCTGCCCTTTGGGCTGATAGACTTCTCCGGTATTTTCTACCTTCACCACCTGCCCGGGAGCGATAAATACCAGTGTACCTTCCTGGTAATCGTAGGTATGCCGCCCATAGCGCAGATCACCGCAGTTTACTTGTTTTAAAAAGATGGTATAAAAGCCAAAATACATATTGGAAGCCTGTCGGGGGCTGGCCTTCGACACATCCACCACGCTCACCAGCGGGTGTAGTGTTACATTGTTGTTGAATTTGTTGTAGTCGTCAATGGACTCAAAACGCCGCATCTGTTCCATATTGATTGGTTTATGCCAGTACTAAAGTAGGGATTTATTCACTTGATAGGCGAGGATGCAGGTAAAATCCGGAATATTGGTAGAAATAACCGTAATCTGTATACCATTGGGTAAAGATGAAAGCAGGAACTTTGAAAAAAAGAGAAACATGCAAACAAGGAGATTGGGTAATCAAGGGAAAGTTGGCGACAGCCTGGAGGTTTCGGCTCTCGGTCTGGGATGCATGGGGCTAAGCTTTGGCTATGGACCTGCTACCGGGAAGCAAGATGCCATTAAACTCATCCGCAGAGCTTATGAACTCGGCGTCACCTTCTTTGACACCGCAGAAGTCTACGGCCCCTTCACCAATGAAGCACTACTGGGAGATGCGCTGGAGCCATTTCGTCATGAGGTGGTGATTGCCACAAAATTCGGCTTTAAAGATGGCAAGTCAGCTTCTGGCCTGGATAGCAGGCCTTCAACTATTCGTGCCGTTGCCGAGGCATCGCTCAAACGCTTAGGAACTGATGTGATTGATTTG
Organism: uncultured Porifericola sp.; assembly: GCA_964518125.1. Taxonomy (GTDB): domain Bacteria; phylum Bacteroidota; class Bacteroidia; order Cytophagales; family Cyclobacteriaceae; genus Catalinimonas. The sequence continues at coordinate 3,067 of CAZFFW010000174.1, read as the reverse complement.
TTTTACCAGCACCGGGTAGATCCGGAGGTACCCATTGAAGACGTAGCCGGTACCGTGAAGGAGTTGATCCGGGAAGGAAAAGTGAAGCACTTTGGTCTATCGGAAGCAGGTGCCGCCACGATCCGCAAAGCCCATGCGGTACAAGCGGTGACCGCCCTGCAAAGCGAATACTCTCTTTGGTGGCGGGAGCCTGAACAGGAAATCCTGCCGACGCTGGAAGAACTGGGAATCGGCTTTGTGCCCTTCAGCCCGCTGGGTAAGGGTTTCCTGACCGGCAAAATTGACCACAATACGACATTTGATAAGACTGATTTCCGCAACATGGTTCCCCGGTTTTCAGAAGAGAACCGTAAGGCCAACCAGGCTTTGGTAGATTTGCTGGGAAAGATTGCTCAGGAAAAAGAGGCCACATCTGCCCAGATCGCGCTGGCCTGGCTGTTAGCCCAAAAGCCGTGGATTGTCCCCATTCCGGGCACCACTAAGCTCCACCGATTGGAAGAAAATATTGGTTCAGCAGACCTGACCCTCAGCGCGGATGACCTTCAGAAAATTCAGGAGGCCGTTTCCAGGGTTGACGTAGTGGGAGCGCGCTATCCCGAACAGATGCAAAAAATGGTAGGGCGCTAGGCAAATGCCTACGTTTAAGGCTAAAAAAATCAAAAGTAGTTACCGAAAATTTATGTTACGATTCAACCTGCACTTATTCAATGAATAGGTTTATTTCAAAGGTAAAGAAGTAGTACATCAGGTAGCTAACAAGGTTTAAAAAATTAAAGAAATCTAAAAAATGAAAAGATCAATTATCGGAATACTATTCATCATCATGAGTGCGCAGATGTCCTTCGCACAGAATGCTGCTACTGAACAGGAACTTAAGGAGCTCTCCCAACAAAAGTGGGAGTGGATGGCCGACAAAAATGTAGAGGCACTGGAAGACCTTTTTCATGACAAGTCAAAATTTGTCCATATGAGCGGCACGTGGAAGAAAGACCGGGAGCTTGAGATTATTGAAACCGGCAGCATTTGGTATAAGAATGCGGAAGTACATGATGTCGCTGTAGAACTTTTTGACGATACCGCCATCCTCTGGAACCGCATTACGCTGCAGGCAGTAGTTAGGGGGAATGAAGTGTCAAATGAGTTTACGGTAACCGAAATCTACCAGAAACAGGACGATGACTGGAAGTTGTTAGACCTCACATTCAGCAGTGTGCGCGACACGCATGAGATTGAAAAGTAATTATCGGTTTACGATGGAGACAATACTGAAGCTATTATATGCTGCGTCCTCCACTCTATTAAGTTGAATGTATAAAACCAAGCACCATGAATATGAAAACTTCAATCCTCTTACTGATTTTTACTTTTGTCGGCGCGACATGGGCCTTCGCCCAGCATGCTACCGCCGAGGAGGAGGTTATCCAACTCTCCAAAGATAAATGGCAGTGGATGGCCGATAAAGATGTAGACAAGCTCAAAGACCTCTTTCATGAGAAGGCCGAGTTTGTGCATATGGGAGGTAGCTGGGGCACCGATCGGGAACTCGGCATCATTGAAAGTGGGGGTATCTGGTACAAAAAAGCCGACATTCACGAAGTATCGGTGAATATCATAGATAATACCGCCATTTTGCTCAACCGGATTGACCTGCTGGCCGAAGTCGGAGGTAACGAAGTTACCAATCCATTTGAGGTCACTGAGGTGTATATCAAGCAAGGTGATAGCTGGAAGTTAGGTTCGCTATCGTTTACCAGGCTTATGAGCAGGCCTTAATAAATCCGTTTTCATGATTCAGCGCCTGTCGTTAATTTGCCTCATGATTTCAGCCTGTACTTTTGCACAAACGGAAGTACTTGAGCCTGACCCAGGCCGGGCCAATCCTGGCCGGAAACTGATCGTGTATTTGTCCCGCACCAACAATACAAAGGCGATCGCGGAAATGATCCATGAGCAAGTGGGCGGAAAATTGGTAGCAGTGGAGCTTGAAAATCCTTATCCCGAAGATTATGATGCCATCGTACAACAGGTAGCCGAAGAAAACGAAAGTGGGTTTTTACCGCCTTTGGAAACTGAGCTTGAGATGGATCAATACGATACCCTCTTCCTGGGCTTTCCCACCTGGGGTATGCAGTTGCCTCCCCCAATGAAAAGCCTGCTGCATCAGTACGACTTTAGCGGAAAAACCATCATTCCCTTCAATACCAATGCCGGATATGGCGTGGGAAGCAGTTTTCAAACAGTAAAGAAACTATGCCCTGATGCTAACATACTGGAAGGCTTCTCCATCAAAGGTGGTATAGAGAGAGATGGGATTTTGTTTGTGATGGAGGGAGAAAAAGCCGAGGAAGCGGAAAAGAAAGTAAGGATGTGGCTGCAAAGAATAGAGGTCATATAGTCTGCTCCAATAACTGATAGTAAATGTTTTTTTTTACCAAAACTGAGCATATGCTTTTCAAGCAATTACTTATACTGATTTTTTTACTGTCTTTCCGGGTCATTCAACCAGCAGGTTTATTTGCCCAGGCCAATACGGAGTCCGACTCAGCTTTAGATGCCCGGGAGCAGTCCATCGTGACCATTGCTGCCTTCACCGCCCGGGGAAACCTGGAAGCACTGCAGGAAGCCTTGCATAAAGGGCTGGATGCCGGCCTGACGATCAACGAGAGCAAGGAAGTACTGGTGCATCTCTACGCCTATTGTGGCTTCCCCCGCAGCATCCGCGGACTGCAAACCCTGATGACCGTCGTGGAAGACCGGCAGGCCAGGGGTATTCAAGATGAACCAGGGCCGGAAGCTACACCCCAGGAGGAGGGTGAGGACAAATATGAGAAAGGTAAAAAGGTGCTGGAAGAACTCGTCGGACGGCCCCTTGATGGACCGAAAACTGGCTATGCCGCTTTCAGCCCGATCATTGAAGTGTTTTTGAAAGAGCATTTGTTTGCCGACATTGTTGGCCGGGATATACTTAGCTATCGTCAGCGAGAAATCGCGACAATATCCGCCCTGCTGAGCCTGGGAGGTGTGGAACCTATGGTGCAGGGTCATATGGGCATCGCTCTGAATATTG
>CAZFFW010000173.1:0-12183 GCA_964518125.1 uncultured Porifericola sp. | reverse complement strand
CCGACCTGGAGAAAATCCTGGCCCATTACGGTTGCACTTTTGACGACGTAGTGGTGGAAAATATTTTCACTACCGACATGCCGCTGTTCCTTGAAAAATCGGGATACCGGAATACGATCTACCAAAACCACTTCCCGACCGGCTCATGGCTGGGCGTGAAAGAACTGGCCCTACCCGAATTGCTGGTAGAAATTGAGCTGGAAGTGCATGTGGCTGAATAATCATTTATTGATCATGAAAACCATACTGAAACAAAAATTTGTACTGTTGGCATTTTGCCTGCTGACTATTGGCTCACAAAGCTGCAGCAATGAAACTGCTACGACTCAAGAGTTGGAAGAAGTGTATGGCACTGAAGAATTGCTTGCCGAAGTAGGTGTATTGAACCTTTACGTTGGTGATGAATCGGTAGCCGAAGAAAAATACATCGTAATATGAAAAAATAAGGTTAGCGAACCACAAGACATGGGTTTTACTATCTCAAAGCATTACATCAATACCGCTACCAAAATAAGAGGAGAGATGGAAATTATTCAGAGATATTTTCAACTCTAATTTACCCGCTGAATAAAAACTTATTAAATATTTTCATCACCATTTAAAATCAGAAATCATGACAACCGATCAAAACATTCAGATTATTGACTCTTTGTACAAGGCTTTTTCAACCGGAGACATGCCCACTGTCCTGGGATTGATGCATCCCGAAATAGAGTGGAATGAAGCCGAGAGTAATTCACTGGCCGATGGCAACCCCTATGTTGGGCCGGATGACATTCTGGAAGGTGTATTTGCCCGACTGGGAGCCAATCACGAGCACTTTGGACTCAAGGATATTCAAGTGCATGGCATGGATGAAAACAAGGTCCTGGCTACACTCCGCTACGATGCCCAGGTAAAAGCCACGGGCAAGGCCTATAATGCGCAAGCCGCCCATTTATGGACGCTTAATGAAGAAGGGAAAATTATTGCCTTTCAACAGTTTATAGATACCAAAAAGCTGGCAGAGGCTGAAAATTGATACTAACGGTAGCCACTGATCATTGATTAATATGATTGGCCGCAAATATAAAAGTAATCAACATGGATGAACAAAGTCAAAATAATTCTTCCAGAAGGGGCTTTCTTAAAAAAAGCTCCTTTTCAGGAATTGGTTTAACTACTGCCTTTTTGCCTTCTTGTTCTGAACCCCAAGCAGAGAAAGAAAAGAAAGGACTGGGAAGTTTAAGTGAATCCAGTAAAAGCTTGTTGCCACATTTAATGAAGTCGGAAGGTAGAATCTATTTTGCTGGTGAACACGCATCTGCCTATCATGGATGGATTCAGGGCGCTATAGAATCTGGGAACAGGGCGACTAAAGAGATTAATAGTATTGAATAAAAACTAACCTAAATTAAACTGGCATGAAAGGACTACTTGTATTTTTCATATTCTTCTTCAACCTGTATCCCGGTGGGCTGTTAATCGCACAACAAAGAACCGGATACCAGGTATTGGAAGACATCTCCTATGGGGAGGATAGGGAACAGAAAATGGATATTTATCTGGCTGATGAGGAAAAAGCGAACGGGAATAAAGGCTACACCATTGTTTTCCTGCACGGAGGAGCTTATTACGGCAGCGATAAAAAGCTGGAGGAGAGATACATAGAGCCTTATCTGAAAAAGGGACTGAATGTAGTCAATATGAATTACCGCCTCAAAAGGGGAGTGCCCATGGCGACCAGTGACTTTACGCATGCTTTAAACTTTCTTAAAGCCAGACAGAGCGATTACAGCTTGAATCTCTCCGGAATAATCGTAACAGGTTTTTCCGCCGGGGCACAAATTGCCAGCAACGTTGCCCTCGCTCAAAACAACCAGGAATTTCCCGATACTTTGGATGATGGGATTGAGATTACAGGAGTCATCAACTTTTCCGGCCCGGTAGGCGACCTGGAGTTTATAGAAAAAATATTCATAGATCACGAGAATGAGTCGTATAGTACGGCAGGTAAGGCACTCTTCCCCGCTGAAGGCTACGCCAGCAAAGAAGTATTAGCGGTTTATGAGCCGGTCACCTACTTTGATGATGAAGACCCGCCGGTTTTCCTTTGGCATGGAGGTCTGGATGACCAGGTTCCGCCCGCGACTTTCCGCCAGTTTGTTTCCATGATGAGAGAGGACAAAGATACCAGGATGTTTATCCCTGACGGAAAGCATAGTCCTACAGAGGAAGAACTTGCCACTGCTTATGTTGAAATATTTAAGTTTTTAGAAGGCTTATAAAGTAAATCAAATACCTGCCGGGTTGCACAAATACCATAAACTAACCATGAAAAAATATCTGTTTACTTTGCTTTTATTCATGTCCACATTCCTTTTGGCAAAAGCACAAACAAGAATTATCGACATGCACGTCCACTCTTATACAGAGTCAGATATCCGAGAATTGACTAATCCTACCGACTATTACGGAACACCAGGGTCTTCATCTGCTGAGGAACTCAGACTTGCCACCTACAAGGAATTCGAGAAATGGAATATTATAAAAGCAGTGGTCAGCGGAAACCCCGAAAGTGTGGAAGAATGGGCAACAAAAGATAGCAGTCAGAGAGTGATCAGGGGGATATTGATTTTTCATCCAGACGATTATAAGCTGGATTCAGTGAAGTTTGAACAGATGGTTAAAAACAAGGAAATTGAAGTGTTCGGGGAAATTGGGGCTTATTACAGTGGCACTACGCTCAGTGACGACATCTGGCAGCCTTACCTCAGGATATGCGAAAAGTACGATATTCCGGTAGCCGTACATACGGGAGGTGGCGACCCCGGGGGAACCTATTCCTGGTCTCCGAAGGCAAGGCTGAGGCTGGGAGACCCCTACCTGATTGAAGATGTACTGGTGAAATACCCCAATTTAAGAATCTATCTGATGCATAACGGAGGAGAAGAATGGCACGAACATGCGCTGCGGCTCATGGCATATTACCCTCAGCTTTATACGGATATCGCGGTAATGTTATGGGTTGAACCTAACAGCCAGCGAACGGTGACCGACTTTTTGAGAAACGTAAAACATGCCGGGTATCTGGACAAAGTGATGTTTGGATCTGATCAGATGACCTGGCCTTATGCGATCGGAAAATCAATAGAGTTTTTGAATAGCCTTGACTTTCTGACCGAACAGGATAAGGAAGATATATTCTATAATAATGCAGCAAAATTCTTGGGACTAGCCGAAAACTGAGCCTGACAAACACTAATATTGATATACGAACTGAGTCCTTTGATAAGATATTGCAAATAGGAAATCTCTGTAGTTCTAACAACTGGGGCGCATACTCATTTTAGATGATCGTTAGCAAAAATGTAAAACAGCTATGAAATACCTCCCTTTTTTGATTACTCTGGTGTTTTCTACTTCTGTTTTCGGACAGACTGAAAAAGACAAATATGCTGAAGATGTAAAGTCAATAAACGCCATTATCACTGCTTATTACGATGTGGTTTCAGGTTCCGCTGATGAACCCTGGGAATTTGAGCGAGACAAATACATTCATGCAGAAAATGCTTTCATCACTCGTTTTGACGAAAATGGAGAAGCGAAAACGCATTCACTGGAAGCGGAATATATTCCCCTGGGGTTAGCACCCAAAGAGGATTTTTATGAAAAAGAACTGAAAAGAAAAGTCAGCCGATATGGAAATATTGCCCAGGTCTGGAGTGCCTTTGAAATAAGAACTGATCCAAATACTGAATCCCACATCAGAGGACTGAACAGCATTCAGCTACACTACGAAAATGGACGCTGGTGGATAGATAGCTGGACTTGTGAAATGGAGTCAGAAAAAAATACGAATGTGACTGATTTTTTGAATAATGAATGAGAACATATTCTACACCAGCTAAATATCGTCGTGTATGATGGTACTGTGGAATATTTGATCAATGAAAAAACATTGATAGTCCATGGACCCTATATCGTAAAAATTCCGGCAGGTGCGCCCCATACATTTGTAAACAGGGGGGAAACCCCGGCGAAAGTAGTGGGCATATTATCCCAAAACAATACGAGTTACCAGGAACTTGGTCCCAATCCATTGCTGGAAAACTAAGTTCATGTATATATCCAGGTGAGTATTCTAAATGCTTTATGTATTTAAAATACTCCCAAAGAAAAAGAAAAGTATAATCAGGTTTCACTCTCCATGGCGCATAGCTGGGATAATCATACACCTAAATGAAAACCTCCTGTTTTTTCTTTCTTTTATTATTGTTAACACCAGGCATTGCGCAGAATCTTTCGCCCGGACAAGTGGCTGAATTGAGCAAAACTTACCAGGACAGCGCTTTATGGTTCAGAGAAATGCCTCATTTTAACCGCGATAGCACCGTATTTTATTTTGACAAGGCTGCTTCTCTACTCCAGAATAGTCAGCCTCTTCAGTATGAACGTCTGGCTCATTTGTACCGAGATATCACCGACAGAGCCAACCGTTCCCATAACTTTAATGTGGTGGATTCGCTGGCACCGATAGGCTGGGCTTACTATGAAAAAATCCCTAACAGTAAAAAAGATAAAGTTTTGGGTTACGATTTATTGATCAATTGGGCTTTGATAAAAATTGTAAGAGGAGAACCAAAACCCGGCCTGGAGCTTTTTGTAAAAGCATTGGATTTGCTCAAAGATGATCCCCGGCCCGAAATTCAGTTAAAGGTTTTGAAAGATAAGGGTAGATTTTATTATCAATATGGATTGCCGGAAGAAGAAGAAATAGGAATTCAATATTTAAAAGAGAGTATCATAGGGTATCATAAATCAGATAGTCCGGAAAAAAAGGAAGCCCTTGTCCTTGCCTACAAGCTATTGTCTTATCATTTTGAAGATACAAATCCCGATTCGACTGACCATTATATGAACCAGATTTATAAGCTATTGCCCCAGCTTACCAATCCCTTTCATCACACCTGGTATTATTATTCAATGGGTAATACACTGATCACAAGGGGAAAGTCTGAAGAAGCAAGATCCTACCTGATCAAAACCATAAAACTGTTAGAAGAGTATAACCTGACCACGATTGACACTTATCAATATGCGCATTCTCGTATAGGTGATATTGCCAAAGACGAAGGCTTGTATGATGAAGCTATTGCCTATTATGAAAAAGCCAGGAATTCGTCAATGGCCATTAATACTAAAGTAAATACGGCCTATTTTATCAAGAAATTATCTGCTGTTTATGAGTCTGTAGGAGACTATAAAAAAGCATTTGAATATTATACTGAATGGGCAGATGCCAACGAAAGTATCGAGGTGGAAAGAAACCAAAGGAGCCTTCGTGAGAATGAATTGCTAATGAATGTACTCCAACAGGAAAAAGAGCTCATTGCTAAACAGCAGCAACAGACCATATACATAGGCTCTTTACTACTTGGCACTTTACTCCTTGGACTGTTATACAGGAATTATAGCCTGAAACAGGGGAGTAACCGGAAATTGAAAAGCCTGAATGAAGAATTAGCCAGTAAAAACAGGCTGCTCGATAAACGTAATTCGGAAAATGAATTGCTTCTGAAGGAAATTCATCACCGGGTAAAAAACAACTTAGAAATTGTGTCGAGTTTATTGCAGTTACAATCATCTCATATAGAAGACCCTACAGTTCAGGCAGCCATGCTCTCCAGTCAGAACCGCGTTCATTCTATGGGAATTATTCACCAAAAACTCTATCAAAGTGAGCACTTAGGTTCTATAGAAATGCGGGATTATTTTATCAATCTTGGAGAAAATATTTTAGATTCCTTCAATTCCCGTGGCAAAATCAAATTGGAATGTAATATGTCAAAACTAGTGCTTGATTTAGACACGGCAGTTTCTATCGGGTTGATTACTAACGAATTGCTCACGAATTCGCTAAAATATGCATTTGAGGGAAAAGAATCCGGAACCATAAAAATCAGTTTAAGCCCTATTACCAGCGAAGGGGAAAAAGAAGAGGAAAATTTGCAACTCATTGTCACTGATGATGGAATTGGGAAAGACAACCATGAACCTTCAAGCGGGACAGGTTTTGGCACCCATCTTATCACGCTTTTGACCAGGCAATTGAATGGTAAGTTGACTTATAAAAATAACAATGGTACTGTTGTCTCTTTACTTTTCAAAAAAACCGGCCTGGCATAAACTATGATCACCGCAAATCAGGTAACACCAATATCAATGTAGCCCGAAAGAATGTTTTTAGGCTCGCAGAATGAGCTTTAACTCAAGACGAATCATTTCCTGATAGTTTATCATTCGGGAAGTAAAACTCTGGCTTCGGAAATAGAAAAAGCTACTTCGTTCTTAATGAGTTTCTGTTAAAAAATAAAAGGCTAGCTTTCATGAGTCAATCATAATGAAAAAAAATTACCACTACTCATCCTCTTACTGTTTGGATTTCAAGAAGTCCAGGCATAAAGAATATCATTTATCAATTTCAACACACCCCTAAGCAGTCAGATGATGTAATCATGATGTCATAAATTCGTCTTACCATGCTGATATACCTGCTTGTGATGAATCCAAAGTACCACTGCATCATGAACGAGTGTACGTATGTCCAGGCAATGCTTTAGAGCAATTTGATTACAGGTTAAAATAGAATTTCATGAAAAAATTAACTGCATCTGATCCGCATTACTCTACACCTGAGAGAATCATGCAGATCACCACGGGTTTCTGTTCCTCCAAGATACTGATGTCTGCCGTGAATTTTGGGCTGTTTACGATACTGGCCGAAAAGAAATCCATGTCGGCCCGGCAGATCAAATCACAGCTGAATTTCAAATGCGCTGACCGTCAGGTGTTTGATTACCTGGACGCCCTACTGGGAATGGGTTTTCTGCAGCGGGAAGGTGTCCTGAAATCCGCCGTCTATTGCAATAGCAAAGAGACTGATTTGTTCCTGGATAAAAATAAGCCGTTTTATATGGGGGCATACATAGAGCTGCTCAATAATCGCCTGCATGGATTCTGGGATAATTTTGAAGAGGGACTACTGACCGGACAGTCTCCGGCTGACTTCAATGGTGGGCATCATTTTTTTGAGGAGATACAACATGATCCAGTCAGGTTAAAGGGTTTTGTCAATGCCATGAACGGTATGCAGATGGGTAATTTTGAGGCCTTAGCCAGCAAGTTTGATTTCTCTGCTTACACAAAACTGACTGATGCGGGCGGTTGCGGAGGACTGCTCTCCCTGACGGTGGCCCGGCAGCATCCGCATATGCACTGCACCAGTTTTGACCTGCCTGCTCTGGAGCCTATTGCACAGGCAAGTATCAAGGAGGCAGGGCTGGAAGAAAGGGTAAATACGGTAAGCGGAGATTTCTTTGTTGATCCATTGCCAAAAGCCGAGCTAGTGGTGATGAGCAACATACTGCACAACTGGGGTGAAAAGAAAAAACTTGCGCTCATGAAGGCTGCTTATGAAGCTTTACCAGCAGGTGGTGCTTTTATAGCGATTGAAAATATCATAGATAGCGAAAGGAAAAACAATGTCTTTGGACTGATGGTGAGCCTCAATATACTAATTGAAGCGGAGAGTGGCTTTGACTATACTTTTTGGGATTTCCAGGAATGGGCTAACCTTAGCGGTTTTTCTTCTGCTGAGATCATTCCCTTGGCCGGACACGACAGTGCCATCATTGCCTATAAATGAACATGCTGCCTCAGAGCGTTTGGATTCTTTTCATCAGTAGCTCTTTGTAGGTTTTACTTACCGGGATCACTTTTCCCTTGATCTCCAGGTGCTTTTCACCTAAGGCGTCTATTTTGGAGAGATTGACCAGGAAAGAACGGTGTACCCTGATGAATATCGTGGAAGAAAGCTTGTCTTCCAGTTGTTTAAGCGTGCTTACGACGAGGTACGACTTATTGATGGTCAGCACCTGGCAGTAGTTCCGCTGCGCTTCCAGGAAGAGTATGTCCTCAAACATTAGTTTTACCATCATCCCCTGGTGGCGCAAAAAAATCCGGTCGTCCAGTACCTCGGTTACTGTCTGGTCAGTATTTACTTCAGTGACTTCATCCTTCATATTCTCTACCACCAGGGCAATAGTACGCTGCAGGTTGATTTTATTAAAAGGCTTGCTGATGAAGGCATAAGGGTTTGTCTCTTTAGCCCGTGCGAAAGTCGCATCGTCAGTATTAGCGGTCAGGAAGATGATGGGAATCGGCCGACGCTGCCGGATCGCCCGGGCTGTCTCAACCCCGTCAATAGCGCCTTTGAGCTGAATATCCATCAGGATGATATCAGGAATATTCTCCCTGGCATGCTGTATGGCTTCTTCTCCGCGGGTCTCTATGCCGCATACTTCATATCCCAGCTTGCTGAGCTGCAGTGAGAGGTTGGAGGCAATGATCATATCATCTTCCACGATGAGGATACGTGTTTGGTCGCTCATGCTGCTTTGCCCATTTGAAATTCAAACTGAATAGTAGTTCCCTGCTGCATATCCAGGCGCATCTTTCCCTCAAGCTGACGGGTTAGCAGCCTGACCAGTTCAGAGCCAAAACCCTTGCTTTCCGGGCTTTTTTCCTGCCTGCGGCCCACGCCATTATCGGCCACTTTCATGAGGAGCAAGTTATTCTTTTGCGTCAGCGAAATACTGATATACCCTTTTCTTCCGTCAGGAAAGGCATACTTCAGGGCATTGGTCAGCAGTTCATTGACGATCAGGCCAATGGGTATGGCCATATCCACGTCTACTTCAATAGCATCCATATCACAGCGGAGCTCTACGCACTCTTCGGCTCCGAACATGTGAATGACATAATTTCCCAGATTGAGGAAATAGTCCTTCATCTCAATGGTAGAGAGGTTTTCTCCCTGGTAGAGCTTTTCGTGAATAATACTCATGCTCTGCACCCGGTTCTGGTTTTCCACCATTACTTCCTGAAACTGCCCGTCCTGTTCGTGGGCCTGCAGTGATAAAAGGCTGGAGACTACTTCCAGGTTGTTCTTTACTCGGTGATGAATTTCCTTGAGCAGAAATTCCATCTCCTGGTTTTTTTTGGCCAGGGTACGATTGTGCTTCTTTTTTTGCTGATAGGTATGGTATAAAAACAGCAGAAAACTCACCATCAAAACCAGTATGATGACCATAAGGAACTGAAATTCAGCCTGTTGATTAAGTTGGCTTTGCTGTAGCTGTATGGTATTTTCCTTTTGAGCTACTTCCAGCTGGGTTTGTAGCTCCGCCAACCGCTGGTCGGCTTCTCTGGTAAAAACCTGGTCTTCCAACTGATCATGCTGCTGCATGGCCCGGTAGGCTTTGTCATACTGAGCCTGCCCGGCATAGGCAGTAGCCAGGGCTTCATAAACCTGTTGCAGGAAAAACTTATCGCCAAAATCCTCGGTGGCTACGACGATACTCATTTGCAGGCTTTCTTCTGCCTCATTGTATTTTGCTTCCTGGTTGTAAATCTTACCCAGCGAAAGGAGGGACCGCATGATCATGAAGTTATTCTCCAGTAATCTGGCGTATTTGAGTGCCTCCAGGCCCGCTTTTTCTGCTTTGGTATAAGTCTCCAATGAAGCATACAAATCTGCCAGCGAGATATATACATCGCTCAGGTTATTGTAAAAGCCATATTGCTCGCCCATCCTGATTGACCGCTCGTAATAATCCAGCGCTTCCTGGTGCTGGTTGAGAGCCAGGTAATTGTTGCCAACCAGGTAAAGCGTAAAATCATAATCCAGGTCATTTATCCCTCTTTTTTCATAGAGCGCGATGGATTTCAGGCTGTAGGCAAGCGCTTGTTCAAACTTCCCCTGTTTCCAGAACAGACAACTCAGGTCACTGTAGGCCATGGCTTTTGCTCTGTCCTGACCGAGTTCTTCACCTAGCTGCAGCGTCTGCAGCGCAAACTCAGAGGCTTTATCCAGCATACCCCGCCTTTCGTATACATAGCACAGGTTGGTATAAAGCAGCCAGCGATCAGTAGGTAAAACTTTATCTATGGCTTCATTCAGTACTTTTTCGGCCAGGTCCAGCTCTTCCATACGTAGCAGTATGGCCCCCTGGGAGATCTGCAGGCGGCCTTCCCAGCGCTGATTCTTGAGTTGCCGGGCAAGGCACAGCCCTTCTTCAATATAATCCAGCGCAGTGTTAAGATTACGGCTATGGTAGTAGTAGCCCAGGTCGTTTAACATTTGCAGCTTCAGGCTATCCAAAGGCAGCTGTGATACAACTTTCTCAAGTTCGCTGAGGTAGGTGGTATCAAAATCGTCTGTTTCTTCAAAAACCGCCCGGTAAGGGTTATTACGGTTAAAATCCAGCAATTGCGGGTAAGCTGCCTGATAGAGAAGTAGAAAAAAGAACAGCCAACACAGCTTCATAAATTGTAAAGATTAATGTGCCTACATCTTAAACAAAAAAAAGGATTTTTACACCATATATTTAAAATAAATCAGGATTTGCCAGGTAAACCCATCGCTTTTTTTTAGGATAATGGCTTTCAGTTCAGCTCACCGGTACAGATCTTTGATTTCTCCTGGGGGTGATTCGCAGTTCTCTTCTTTCCAAATCATGGTAGATGCCTTATGGCTCAGCGCTGATGCTGATCAGACTTTTTTGAAAGGCAGTAGACAGTTTGTTCTGGCCCCGGATGAAGCCATTTGCAATCAATGGGGTTTACGTTTGCCTGCAGCGCCAAGCCTTACTTCCTGACCTTGAGGCAGGTGCAAAAATTTAGGGATGGTTTTGGGCCAATCCACACTTAGCTACAATTCCGTGTTAAGCATTGAGAACTGTCACCCATCCAACCACTTTTTGAATGTGCCCACTTTTTCCCGGCTGATGAGAATATCAGGGTCGTCATTGCCGCTTAGTTTGATTTTTAAGCGGCTGTTGGAGTAGCTGTAGATTTCAGCAATGGAGGAAAAAGAAGCGATGTATTTACGGTTAAGCCGGAAAAACCTGCCGGGGTCAAGCATTTCCTCAACCTGGTCAAGGGTATAGTCTACGATAAATTTCTTTTTACTGTCTTTCAATTGCATGAAGGTGGCTTTTTCCGCACTGAAAAAAAAGGCTACATCTTCCGTAGGTACACTCAGGATTTTTTCTCCGATTTTTACCATAAACCGGCTTTTAAAACGGCTTTCCTGCGGCTTCAGTAATTGTCTGAGCTGGCTTAATTCCAGTGGTGGATGATTTTTTTGGGTTTGGAATTTCCGGATCGCCTGCTCCAGTTCTGTTGCGTCTACCGGTTTCAACAGGTAATCAATAGAATTTAGCTTAAAAGCTTTGATAGCGTACTGGTCATAGGCTGTAGTAAAAATGATCGGGCTGTCAACTTTTACCTGTTCAAATATTTTAAAGCTCTGGCCATCGGCTAATTCAATATCACAAAAGATGAGATCCGGCGCTTTTTCTTTTTGCAGCCACTGTACTGCCGAAGAAATGCTGTCCAGGCGGCCAAATATTTCTGCCTCAGGTAAGAAGGTTTTAATCAGTTCTTCCAGGCGGGTCGCTGCCAGCCTTTCGTCTTCAATGATCAATACTCTCATGGTGTGGCGGTTATGGTTTCGCTTGGTCGCATCGGTGTCAACTGTAGTAGGGGCAAATCTACGGTAAACGATGTCTCGGATTGGGTAATGCGGGGTGACAGATCACTCAAAAGTGCGTATCGCTTACGGATGTTTTCCAAACCAATGCCGGTACTTTCGCTGTCGCGGCTTTGTTTGGGCTGGTAGGTGTTTGTTACTTTCAGTTGTGTGCCTTCCTGTATGATGCTGATTTGCAAAGGATGCGCCAGGCTGGTCACATTGTGCTTTACCGCATTTTCCAGCAAAAGCTGCAGAGATAGGGGCGGCAGCAAATAATCACCATCTTTTTGTATGTCTATCTCAAAAAGCAGGCTGTCTTCAAACCTTATTTTTTGCAGGCTGAGGTAGCTTCTGGCAAACTTGATTTCTTCCTGCAGGCTCACCAGTTCTTCCTGCTGAATCTCCAGCACATAGCGGTAGATCTTTGAGAGCTGTTGTATAAATTCGGCAGATTTATCGGCATTTTCATAGACCAGGCGGGAAAGTACGTTCAGGGAGTTAAACAAAAAATGCGGGTTGAGCTGATCTTTCAAAGACCGGTACTGGCCGGCCAGCTTTTCTGTCCTCAGCTTTTCGGTCTCAATGGCGGCATTTCGCCATTCGTA
>CAZFFW010000172.1:0-12198 GCA_964518125.1 uncultured Porifericola sp. | reverse complement strand
AAGAGATACTGGAAAAACAACCCTGATTATGTTTCTTTTAAACTTGAGGATATTAAATATATTATAGTACCCAGTAAATTTGAAGTAGAGGAATTTATTCAAAAGATCCAGAATATGAATGTAGAGGATAAAGAAAAATACAAGCTTATCCAGCTAATCATTGATCTTGAAAGTATTGAAAAAGACTTTTAGCTATGGGAAAAAATGTATATGACGTACTAGACACAATAAGAGAATATCGTAGGTTCCGCGCGGATACTTTCTATCCATTTGATGAAAAGAAAGTGGAAGAATTCCCTTTACATAGGGAAGTTATTCTAAAAAAGAGGAAGCGTTTATCAGAGCTTAAGGAGCTAATAGCAGGTGTCTCTCCAGAAATCGTTCAGGATTGTAAGAAGAACTTGATGAATTGTATAGATAAAGTCTTAGAATTAATTTCTAGTAACAAGCTTGGCTATCCGTTATCAAGAAATCAAGGTTTGACTATTCCAAACTTCGTGTATGGAAAAGTGATTGGAGTTTTAAAAGATGCTATGAATTCAGGCTATACTTATGCATGGTCACCGTTTTATTTTGAACCTCAGGGTGATTTTAATTCAGAGCAATTAATCAATACACTTAAGGATTTCAGAAATGAGCTTGATCAGAAAAAATATACTTCATACTTTGAACTGGAAGAAGTCTTTGAGAACTACAAAGAACAGTTATTAGAACTCTGGCGTGAAGAGGATGAGGTACATCCTCAGCCAGAGTATTGATTATTGTGTTGCCACTCTACAAAAAGCTCAAATCCCCTTCCTTTAGCCTCTTTTCATAAGCGACTTTCTCAAAGCAGTACAGGTAAGGCGCTTTGTGTGCGCCGCCTCTTTTGCGTTCATTCAGGCGGGTAAGGATACCCAGGCTTTTGATTTTCTTGTAAAAATTCCGCGGGTCCAGTGTTTTGCCCA
Source organism: uncultured Porifericola sp. (assembly GCA_964518125.1). Lineage (GTDB taxonomy): Bacteria > Bacteroidota > Bacteroidia > Cytophagales > Cyclobacteriaceae > Catalinimonas. The sequence goes on along the minus strand of CAZFFW010000172.1, from coordinate 11,251 downwards.
GGATGATCTCATACATCCGCTGCAGTTCGGGCATGGTAAACTTTTCGGGCAGCAGCTTGAGGCCCAGGGGCTGCAGACTAAGCTCTACTCGTAAGGCTTTCAGTGCCAGGTCAATGATATGGTTGTGGTCAAAGAGCAGGCCGGGAATGGCATCAGTATCCCACCAGCGGCACTCATCCGTATACTGATCCGGCGTAGGCGAAACCTGCGAATAATCTACCAGTGCGTAATAGCCGATGGATATGGCCCGCTCGTACCACAGCTCCGGATCAAAAACATGCTTTAGCTTTTCTTTGATCACCTCCAGGTCATAGCGGGGCAACTCACCAAAAGTATGGAACTGCCTGAGGAAGATCTGATCCAGGCAGGTTCTTTCCCGGAGCACCCGGTAGGCTGCATCATCTACGGCTTCGTTCTGCTGTATAGGCCCGCCCGGCAGGCTCCAGTCCTGCGTATCCTTCCAGCGCAGCAGCAGCACTTTCAACTGCCCGTCATGGAAGCCCAGAATGACGCAATCCAGTGTCAACTGGGGGATCAGCGCCGGCTGAGCATCCGGCTGATTAATCGCTTGCTCATCTTTTTTCATGCCCTAAGATAATTTTCCATTGCGTATTTTTGACATAATGAGAAAAAATTCTATCATTATGTAAATTTTACATATTAGATGTTTTTTGTTGTCTTTGAATGAGTTGCAAACAAACAGTAGCATTTCCTAACAACTGACCCATGAAGAAAATCATTTGTTTACTAAGTTTTACTATTTTCATGCATTTATCTGTTTTTGCTCAGCAGGGCGAACATACTTCTGTCCGCACAAAAGTTAGCAATGGCGTTATTGAAGGCTACCACGAGGCCGAAAAGGGACTGGATATTTTCCTGGGTGTACCCTTTGCCCAACCACCAGTGGGAGACCTTCGTTGGAAAGCCCCTCAGCCTGCCGAAAACTGGTCAGGGGTGCTGGAAACTAAAAGCTTTGGTCCTTCCCCGGTACAGGCCAATGTTTTCGGCGACATGAAATTCCGCTCCCCTGGCAAAAGCGAAGACTGCCTCTACCTGAATGTCTGGGCACCGGCTGAGAAAGCTGCCGGGGGCCTGCCTGTACTGGTCTATTTTTACGGGGGTGGTTTTGTGGCCGGCGACGGTTCTGAGCCCCGCTACGATGGTGCCAGTATGGCGCAGAAAGGCATGGTAGCCGTAACGGTCAACTACCGGCTCAATATCTTCGGTTTTTTTGCCCATCCCGAACTGAGTGCAGAGGCGCCTTACGGAGCTTCCGGTAACTATGGGCTGCTGGATCAGCACCTGGCCCTGAAGTGGGTGCAGGACAATATCGCGGCTTTCGGCGGTGATCCCGCGCGGGTGACCATCGCCGGGGAGTCGGCCGGGTCTGTTTCTGTGAGTGCGCAGATGGCTTCGCCTCTCTCCAAAGACCTGATTGCGGGAGCCATAGGTGAAAGTGGCGCTGCCATCAACCCCACCCTGGCACCAGTTTCCCTGGCGGAGGCTGAAAAGACAGGAAAGGAATTTGCCGAAAAAGCCGGTTATCATTCGCTGGCCGAACTGAGAGCTTTGAGCACAGAAGAGATTTTTCAGGCTTATAATGATTCCAAAAGATTTGGCTTCCCTTCCGTCATAGATGGCTATTTTTATCCCAAAACCCTGCCCGAGATCTTCAGGGCAGGTGAGCAGGCGCAGGTGCCGCTCTTGCTGGGCTGGAATTCTGCCGAGATTCCCGGCATGGCTTTCATGCAGGGGCAGCCTTATTCTGAAGAGGCCTATGTCGCCAAAGTAAAAGAAGTATATCCTGAAGATCATGAGCAGGTGTTGAAACTGTACCCTCACGGTTCGCCCAAAGAAATTGAGCTTTCGGCTACCGCCCTGGCTTCTGACCGCTTCATTGCCTACAGCACCTGGAAGTGGTTTGACCTGCACCGCAAAAACAGCGAGCAGCCCGTCTACCGCTATCTTTACAGTAAACTGAGGCCGCCACTCGTAGACAAAAACCTGGCATCCGGACTGGCCGGGGGTACGGTGAAAAAAGATGAGAATGCCCCCGAAGCACCTAAGCCCGTTGGAGCGCCGCACGCCTGCGAGATTGAATACTGCATGGGCAACCTGCACCTGGTAGATGACTATGCCTGGACGGAGGACGATTATAAAGTCTCCGAAACCATGCAGAATTACTTCGCCAATTTCATCATCAGTGGTGATCCCAATGGCAAAGGTTTACCCAAATGGCCGGCTGCCGAAGCAGCGGATACCACCCCTCCTGTCATGATTCTGGATGTGAAGTCTAAGGCGGTGGAGGCGAAGGACGATGCCCGTTACCTGTTTTTAGACAAGGCTTACGAAAATAATCTCTAGTTATGCGCATACTTGTTCAGATATTGATATCATCGTTTTTTGTACTGCTGTCCACCTTCAGCCTGGCGGCCCGGGTAGATACGCTGCAGGTAGAAAGTCAGGCCATGCAGAAAGTGCTTAAAGTAGCCGTAGTAGTACCGGAAAGCTATGATCGGGAAAAGCAGGCGTTTCCGGTGCTCTACCTGCTGCACGGGGGCTCCGGCAGCTACAGCGACTGGTTGAGTAAAACACCGGACAGTAATCTGCTCCATCGCCTGGCCGATCAGTACAACATCCTCATCGTGACGCCTGAAGGTGGTTCCACCAGCTACTACTTTGACAGCCCGCTGGACAAAGGCAGTCAGTATGAAACCTTCATCTCTCAGGAAGCGCGGAAAAAAATAGAAAGTACTTACCGAACAGTGCAGAACAAAAAAGGCAGGGCGATCGCCGGGTTATCTATGGGTGGGCACGGCGCTTTCTTCATGGCTACCCGCCATCCGGAACTGTACTGCGCTGCCGGGAGCATGAGTGGTGTCATGAACATCAATACGGCTACCTGGAAAGTACCGGCAGAGTTTGCCAAACTCAGGGCTGATAATTTTGCCAGACTCCTGGGCCCGCCTGAAAATACTGCTATGCCATATCTCAATTTCACCGCAGTAGGTATGGTAGAGCAGATGAAGCAAAACGATGTAAAACTAAAATTTGACTGCGGAGTGGATGATTTTCTCATTGATACCAACCGTGACCTTCACCAGAAACTGCTGGCTCAAAATGTAGCTCATGAATACACGGAGCGGCCGGGCAGCCATAGCTGGGAGTACTGGCAAAATGCTCTGCCTTACCATATGCTGTTTTTCCATGATATTTTCAGAGAGAATGACACAGCAATTTTCTGATATAAACCTTTTTTCACTACAAATACATAACCTGATATGATGAAGCCAATAACCTTATTTTGTGCTATGCTCGTGCTCATGCTGCCTCTGACGGCAGTGGCACAAAAGAAAAACGATTCCGGTACACCTGTAAAAGCAGGGGTGGATTATGCCCTAGTCAACACCCAACAAGGCAAAGTGAGAGGCTATACGCACAACGGCATCTTTACTTTCAAAGGTATTCCCTATGCCAAAGCGGAGCGTTTTGAAGCGCCTCAAAAGGCTGATAGCTGGGAGGGCATCCGCTCTTCCATGACCTACGGTCCGGTCTGCCCGATAGAGCCTACTTCTTCGGTGAATGATGAATTTGAGTTCGTTTTCCAGCACAACTGGGGCTACCATAATGAAGAAAATTGCCTCAATCTAAACGTCTGGACGCAGGGTGTCAATGATGGCAAAAAGCGCCCGGTGATGGTGTGGTTTCATGGCGGTGGCTTTTCTGCCGGTTCTTCCATTGAACTGCCTTCCTACGATGGCGAAAGCCTGAGCAAAAACGGCGATGTAGTGCTGGTATCGGTCAACCACCGCCTCAATGTGCTGGGCTTCCTGGATATGTCGGCCTATGGGGAAGAATACAGGCATTCGGCCAATGCCGGCCTGCTGGACCTGGTAGCTTCCCTGGAGTGGGTGCGGGATAATATTGAGCAGTTCGGCGGCGATCCCGATAACGTCACTATCTTCGGTCAGTCGGGTGGAGGCGGAAAAGTCACTTCTCTGATGAGCTCGCCTAAGGCCAAGGGGCTGTTCCACAAAGCCATCGTGCAGAGCGGTAGCTATGTGCGCAATTTTGCCGATCCGGCTGTTGCGCAAAGGGTAAGCGCTGCCATTCTGGAAGAACTTAATATCCCTGCCAGCGAAGTCAATAAATTGCAGGAAGTACCCTACCTGGAACTGAATGCGGCAGCGAGGGCGGCTCAGAAAAAAGTGGAAGAGGCTTTGAAGGCTGAGGGGAAAGAAGTGGATGGACTCGGCTGGGGACCGGTGCTGGATGGCGATTTCCTGACGCACCATCCTTATGAGGATGCAGCCCTGGCACTCACCGCTGACGTTCCTTTGCTGGTAGGTTCTACCAAATCTGAGTTTATGCCTTTTCGCCCCGGTACTCGGGGTATCAGCATGGAAGAGGCCAAAGCCCGGCTGCAGGAGCAGTATCAGGATAAAACTGAGGCTTACCTCGCAGCGGTGAATAAAGCTTATCCCAATACCACCCAACCGTCTGACTACATTGACATTGACCTGAGATTCCGCGCCGGGGTGATCAAACAGGCGGATATGAAATCTGCCAAAGGCAATGCACCGGTTTATTCCTATATGTTTAGCTGGGACTCGCCGGTGATGGGCGGCGTATTCAAATCCATGCACTGCATGGAACTGCCTTTTGTATTTGACAACATTGCCCGCTGCCAGGAAATGACCGGGGGCGGAGCAGAAGCGCAAACTCTCGCCAAAAAAATGAGTCGGGCCTGGGTGAGCTTTGCCAAAACTGGCAATCCCAACCATAGCGGCTTGCCCCAGTGGCCTGAATATACAGCTGAGAACGGAGCCAATATGATCTTTGACAACACCTGCGAAGTGCGGAAGCACCATGATCGTGAGCTGCTGCAAATTGCGCTGGGAGAGAATTTCTAGTCCAGAAGTATAGCTGCATCATCGCCCTGGTTTTCAAATCAGGGCGATGATTGACATGGTTTTCAAAATGGCTGGTGTACGTTTCCTTTCCTCTGAAAAGGTTCGTGCCCAGGTATTTAGCAGGACTTGGTAATCCTTCGGCTTTGTCGCATATTGACAATAAAAGTCATTTCCTAAAAAGCTTAACCTATGCATATCTTTCTGAAAACACTACTCTTCCTGACCGCTGCTTTACTGCTGGCCTGCCAGGAAAATCAACCGTCCGCTGAGCGGGTGAAACCCCGCACGATTGTCACGACCGATGGGGAAGTAGACGATATGGATAGCTTTATCCGGATGCTGTTCTATGCCAATGAATTTGAACTGGAAGGCCTGGTCTACAGCAGCTCGCAGTGGCACTATGCCGGGGATGGTAAGGGGACTACCTTTATCTCTGAAATGCCCGGGACCGCCCGGCTCTACGGAGAGAGAACCGACCTGCGCTGGGTTGGTACCGACTGGATGGAGGAACTGATTGACAAGTACGCCCTGGTGTATGACAATCTGAGCCAACATGCCGAGGGCTATCCGACGCCGGAATATCTGAAAAGTATCATCAGGGTAGGCAATATTGAGTTTGAGGGAGAAATGGAGAAGGTGACCGAAGGTTCTGAATTTATCAAAAACATCCTGCTGGACGATGAGCCGGGGCCGGTCTACCTGCAGATTTGGGGTGGTACCAATACCGTAGCCCGTGCACTGAAGTCAATAGAGGAGGAATACCGGGAAACTGATGAATGGGAGCAAATCTACCGGAAAATTTCTGACAAAGCGATGATTTACGCTATCCTGGACCAGGATGCCACTTACCGTAAATATATTGCGCCTAACTGGCCGGAAGTCCGCGTACTGTACAATGCTGACCAGTTCTGGAGCTTTGCTTATGCCTGGCACAGGGTCATACCCCAAGAGATGCAGACCTATATGGATGGCGACTGGTTTCAGGAAAACATTCTTACCGATCACGGTCCCCTGGCAGCCAACTACTACACCTGGGGCGATGGCCGGGAGATAGCCAATGACTTTGACCATAAGCGGTGGATGCCCGAAGAAACCGTCAAAGAGGGCCGGCAGCAGTATGATTTTATCTCGGAGGGCGACTCTCCTGCCTTCCTGTTTCTGATTGATGTGGGGCTCAGGACCCTGGAAGATCCCGCCTACGGAGGCTGGGCCGGCCGCTTGGTACAGTCAGCACAAAACCCCCGCCGCTGGGAGGATGGCCCGACAGTGACGGACTATAATCCTTACACCGATACCCTGGACACCGCCTTTCCCCAAACCCGCTGGATAGCTGACCTGCAGCAGGACTTCGCCGCCCGCGCTGACTGGAGTGTGATGAGCTACGAAGAAGCCAACCATCCGCCAAAAGTCGGTTTGGAACATGCCGAGGATTTAACCGCCCAGGCGGGCGAAGAAGTGCAACTTTCCGGTACTGCTGATGATCCGGATGGCGATCAGCTGAATTTCCGCTGGTGGCAGTACGCCGAAGCAGATTCTTATGAGGGGACTGTGGATATCCAAAATGCAAATAAGTCTCAGGCCTCTCTGACTGTGCCGGAAGACGCACAGGCGGGAGATACCATCCACCTCATCCTGGAAGTCAAAGACAAGGGTACGCCTACGCTGACCCGATACCGGAGGGTGATCATTACAGTAAAAGTTTAAAAGAATCAACCACATAAATATGCAATTTTCAAAGGCTTTTTTCCCGATCGCACTCTTTGTACTGGCTACGGCCTGCGGTCCAAAGTGGACCGAAACGAAAAAAGATGGTTTCGGGCTGGTCGCCCAGGACGGTGGCCCGACCCTGGGCTATTCACCTGCGTCAGGCGTCCAGATATTGACAGTAGACCGTTTCGCTTTCAAAGACCTCAACAAAAACGGTAGCCTGGATCCTTACGAAGACTGGCGCTTGTCGGCCGAAGAGCGGGCCGCGGACCTGGCCTCCCAGATGTCGGAAGAGCAGATCGCCGGGCTGATGCTCTACAGTGCGCACCAGAGCATCCCTGGCGGTGGCTACGGACGCAGTACTTACGATGGAAAACCTTTTGCCGAAAGCGGTGCCCAGGCCTTTGACCTTACCGATGATCAGGTAGAATTCCTGACCAACGACAACCTCCGCCACGTGCTCATCACTTCGGTAGAAAGCCCGGAGGTGGCGGCACAGTGGAACAACAACGCCCAGGCGCTGGTAGAAGGCCTGGGGCTGGGAATTCCGGCCAATAACAGTTCTGACCCCCGGCATGAGGCAGATTCTGACGAAGAATATAACCTCGGCGCAGGTGGGGATATCTCCCGCTGGCCGGGTGCCATCGGTCTGGCGGCCAGTTTTGACCCGCTGCTGGTGCAGGAGTTTGGTCGTATCGCCTCTATAGAGTACCGGGCGCTTGGCATCGCAACGGCCCTTTCTCCCCAGGTGGACCTGGCCACTGATCCCCGCTGGTATCGTTTCAGTGGTACCTTTGGCCCCAGTCCGGAGCTTTCTACCGATATGTCGCGGGCTTACATTGATGGTTTTCAGACTTCGTCGGAGGAGAAGGAAATTGCTGGCGGCTGGGGTTTTGAGAGTGTCAATGCCATGGCCAAGCACTGGCCGGGAGGAGGCACCGGCGAAGGTGGTCGTGATGCGCACTATGGTTTCGGCAAGTTCGCCGTATTCCCCGGTAATAACCTGCAGATGCACATGAAGCCTTTCATAGAAGGTGCTTTTGCCCTGGAAGGCGGCACCGGACAGGCCTCGGCCATCATGCCTTACTACACCATTTCTTTTGGAGAAGACCCTAAGGGAGAAAATGTCGGTAACGCTTTTAGTCAATATTTTATCACCGAGCAGCTTCGCGAAAAGTACGGCTTTGATGGCGTAGTCTGCACCGATTGGGGTGTGACCCGCGATGAGGAAGGCATGGCTGCTTTTGGCCGTACGCCCTGGGGCGTGGAAAGTCTGAGTGTGGCTGAGCGTCACTACAAAATCCTGATGGCCGGCTGCGATCAGTTCGGCGGAAATAATGATGCAGAGCCGGTGCTGGAAGCTTACCAGATGGGCGTCAAAGAACAGGGAGAAGCATTTATGCGGGCCCGTTTTGAGCAGTCTGCGGTACGTCTGCTTAAGAATATTTTCCGCGTAGGCCTTTTTGAGAATCCTTACCTGGATGTGGCTGAAACCAAGGCTATGGTAGGAAATCCTGAGTTTATGACTGCTGGCTATGAGGCACAGTTAAAGTCAATTGTATTGCTAAAAAATAAGAACGAGGTACTGCCGCTCAAAAAGGAGCAGAAGGTGTATATCCCCCAGCGCTACGTACCCGCTTCCCGCAACTTCTTCGGACAGGAAACGCCTGCCCGCTGGGAAGACCCGATCAGCAAAGCAGTGGCTGGCAAGTACTTCAGCCTCACCAGCGATCCTGATTCGGCCGATGTGGCAATAGTGGTGATCAACAGTCCGGAAAACGGCCGAACTGCCGGTTATAATGCGGAGGATGCAGAAAATGGCGGCAACGGCTTTTTCCCCATCAGCCTGCAGTACGGAAGCTATACCGCTACGGAAGCACGTGATCCCAGCCTTGCCGGAGACGCGCGTGAGCAGGATGTGATGAACCGTTCTTACCAAAACAAAACCGTCACCGCCAACAACCGCAGCGACCTGGAACTGATCATGAAGACGAAGCAAGAGATGAAAGGCAAACCAGTGATCGTGGTGCTGAAAATGGCTAACCCTACGGTAGTGGCCGAGTTTGAGCAGGAAGTGGATGCGCTACTCGTCAACTTCAACGTACAGGACCAGGCACTCATGGATATCGTCTCCGGAAGTGTAGAACCTTCTGGCCTTTTGCCACTGCAGATGCCCGCCAATATGGCTACGGTGGAAAAGCAGTTTGAAGACGTTCCTTTTGATATGGAAGTTCATGTGGATGCGGAAGGTCATGCCTATGACTTTGCTTATGGCCTGAACTGGAATGGCGTCATTGAGGATGAAAGGACAGCAAAGTACCAGAAAACCAATAAGCTGGCGGCGAATAAGTAGAGTAAAACAGCTTGATGATGCCTATCCATGGGCTGTACCTTCACTGCCTATGCTTTTTAGATTTTGACGTAAAAAAGCACCACAATCCATGATGAACATCTTCTTTAAACCGATACTAGCCTTACTGATACTGACATTTCTCGTATCCTGCAACACCGGTCAGGAAGGGCTGGATATCGTGCAGACCCAGTCAGGCCAGGTTTCCGGACTCACCACGAAGGAAGGCAATATCCATATTTTCAAGGGCATTCCCTTTGCGGCGCCTCCAGTGGGTGATCTGCGCTGGAAAGCGCCCCAGCCCTTAGCGCCCTGGGAAGAGGTAAGGGAGTGTATAGCTTTCGGTCCCAGCCCTATGCAGGGTAAGCCTGCGCCTTTCAGCATGTGGACGGAAGAATTTCTCATCCCCGAAGAGCCTATCAGCGAGGATTGCCTGTACCTGAATGTCTGGACCGGGGCAAAGTCTGCTGACGAAAAACGCCCGGTGCTGGTCTGGATTTACGGAGGCGGATTCAACAGTGGCGGCAGCGGCGTCCCTATTTATGATGGTGAAGCCATGGCCAAAAAGGGAATCGTCTTCGTCAGCATCAACTACCGGGTAGGGATTTTCGGTTTCTTCGCGCATCCGGCACTGACTGCCGAATCAGGGCATCAGGCTTCCGGAAATTACGGCCTGATGGACCAGCTAGCGGCCCTGCAGTGGGTGCAGGATAATATCGCGGCCTTTGGCGGAGACCCTGGAAATGTTACCATCGCTGGTCAGTCGGCTGGTTCCATGAGTGTCAACTGCCTGGTAGCTTCTCCATTAGCAGAAGGACTGTTTAACAAGGCCATCGCCCATAGTGGTGCCAATTTTACCCGGGGCAATGCCGAACTGCAGCAGGCCGAGCAACAGGGCGTGCAGATAGCGGAATCGCTGAATGCTTCTTCCCTGGAAGAACTGAGGGCAGTTCCGGCTGATACGCTGATGCAGCTACGTTCAGGCATGCGCGGGCCGGTCATAGACGGCTATGTGCTGCCAGCCCATATCGCTGATATTTTTGCCAAAGGGCAGCAGAATACAATAAGCCTGCTCACCGGATGGAACCAGGACGAAGGGCTGCTTTTTGGTCCGGTGAAAAACGCAGCAGACTTTCAACAACAGGCTGAGGAACAGTACGGCGAAGATGCTGCTACTTTTCTGCAGTACTATCCCGCGGAGAATGATTCGCTGGCAGCGCTTTCGCAGTTATACCTTTCCCGGGATATGATCTTTGGCTTACAGAATTATGTCTGGGCCAATGTGCACAGCCAGCAGGAACAGAGGCCGGTCTACGTCTATCGCTTTACCCGTAAGGTGCCGGCCACCGGGGAGTATGTTAAATACGGCGCATTTCATACCGGGGAGGTACCCTATGCCTACGACAATCTGGGGTTTGTAGACCGTCCCTGGGAAGACCTGGATTATGAGTTGGCGGATGATATGTCAGCCTACTGGGCCAATTTTATCAAAGACGGTAATCCCAACGGAGAAGAGCTGCCGGAGTGGCCAGCCTACGACAGTCAGCAGAAGCGGATCATGGTGCTGGGCAAGCAGGCTGAGTCAGGTGTACTGCCGGATGCCGCTTCGCTGGATTTTCTGTACGGTCAGATGGTAGAAAACTAACTATTCCCTGCTCAAACGTTCACCACAAATTTTCGGGTTTTGCGCAGTCGCATCAGGAGTTCCCGGCTGTTGCGGCTGCCCAGGATGATGATCCCTCGCTGCCTTTCTATTTTTTCCAATAAGTAGCTGGTTTCCTGATTGGCGTAGCGATCATGGGAATCCTTTACCTCCGTTCTTTTGCCAAAAAGCGCATCAGCTTCGTCAAAAAACAGTATCCAGCCGGAGGAGGAAGCCTGGTCCAGCAGTCTGCTGAGGTTTTTTTCTGTTTCACCAATGTATTTTGATGGTAAGCCAGAGGGCTTGGCCTGATGCAGCATTTTTCCCAGTTTCATAGCCAGTTCTCTGGCTACTGCCTGTATCTGGGATGGAGATGGAGCGCTTATGATAATCAGGCTGGCAGTTGGAGAGGCAGCTTCCTGTTTGAGGCGGGCAATCATCTGTTCATAGTCCGTACTCTTGTACAGGATTTCCCTGGTGAACGCATGGGCTGATGTATGCATGGCTCTGGCGATGAAGTGAAAGTATGTACATGAATATCCGAATTTATTGTACAGGAGACAAGCTTTTCCAGCCTGAGAAATACGCCTGGGTGCATGGCGTGAACAGCACAGTGCAGGATAGTTATCATGTTTTAAT
>CAZFFW010000171.1:0-12239 GCA_964518125.1 uncultured Porifericola sp. | reverse complement strand
AAAAAACGAATGTAATATAGGAGTGCCGATTTGTCAGAAAAATAATTATCAGGCCTTTTTGATAAGGAAAAGTTAATAATTTGTGAGAATTTTTAACCTACTCATTAGATAAGCTCAATATTTTTAAAAAAGCAATAAGTTGACATTATTCTAATGATTGAGGTAAAATTTGTTGTCTTCTTACAAAATATGCTTAATTTTGCTTCACTTTTGAAAAATTTATATTAGTTTTCCGGATGTTTATCAGCACTAGCCTGATAATTATTGTTTATACAAGTAAATTAATTAACTGCTTATGAGAATTTTTACACAGGTTAAGTACGTGCTGTGCTTAACGGCCCTTTTTTGTGTGGTCGGCATAGCGCATGCGCAGACCACGGTATCCGGTACAGTTACCGCTCCTGAAGAAGGTGCGCTACCCGGTGTAAACGTACTGGTAAAAGGAACTACTACCGGTACAGTGACTGACCTGGATGGAAATTACCGCCTCACGGTGCCTGAGGGCAATGACGTGCTGGTTTTTTCATCAATAGGTTATGTAACGCAGGAAATCAACATTAATGGCCGTTCTACTATCAATGTAGAATTGCAGCCTGATATACAGTCACTCAGCGAAGTGGTTGTAATCGGTTATGGTACACAGGAGGCCCGGGATGCAACGGGCGCTGTTTCTTCCGTCAAAGCAGAAGATTTTAACGCCGGGGTAATTGCCTCGCCTGAGCAGCTGATCCAGGGTCGCGCGGCTGGTGTACAAATCACCCAGGCCAGCGGTGAACCCGGTTCAGGTGTTAATATCAGGATTCGTGGTACATCTTCTGTACGTGGTGGTAATAACCCTCTATTCGTAGTGGATGGTGTGCCTCTGGCCGGTGATAACGTAAGTGGCGGCGGTGTAGATGTAGGCGCTGGATCTTCTTCAGCCAGAAACCCGCTCAACTTCTTGAATCCTAACGATATCGAAAGTATTGATATTCTCAAGGATGCTTCTGCTACTGCTATCTATGGATCACGTGGAGCCAACGGTGTCGTGCTGATCACTACCAAAAGTGGAGGCGCTGCCAAAAACACACTGAATTACTCTTATAATATTGGCGTCAGCAATATCACCAGAAAATATGATCTGCTGGGCGCTGACGAATTTGTGTCGGCCTATGCTGATCTTAACGAGTTGAGTCCAGGTGATGAATCGCTTGAGGCACTTGATCTGGGTGCTGACACTGACTGGCAAGATGAAATTTTCAGAACTGCCATTGCGCACAACCACGACTTATCGTACAGTGGCGGAGGCGAGAACAGCTCGTACCGTCTTTCCCTGGGCTACACCAACCAGGAAGGTATCGTTGAAAGAAGTGGACTGAGAAGATTATCCGCCCGTTTCAACGGTTCCAGCAGCTTTATTGATGAGCGTCTTACCGTCAGCACACAGGTTACTGTTTCTGACATACGCGACAATAACGTGCCTATCTCTGACAATGCCGGTGCTACCGGTGACCTGCTGGGTATGGCCCTGAAACTGAACCCTACCTACCCTGTCAGAAATCCTGACGGTACTTTCTTCCAGCAAAGCGTGACTGAAGCTAATCCAGCTGCATTCCTGGCGCTAAGCGATGACTATACCAATACCATCAGAGCATTGGGTAACATTACCTTTGATTTTAAAATCACTGAGGGATTGAACTTCAAAACTGTAATTGGCGGTGACCGTTCTGCATCTACCCGTAAGGCGGCTTACTCTCCTTTACTGGAAGTGCAGGGTATCACCCAGCAGGGGCGCGCTGCCTTTGAAGACATTACCGGTATCAATACACTGATGGAAAATTACTTTACCTATAACAACCAGCTCTCAGATAACCTGAGGATGGATGCGGTACTGGGATATTCTTATCAGCGGTTCCAGAGAGAAAGCAAGTTTACCCAGGCAGCCGGCTTCAGGGTAACTGACCTTGACCTTATCATCAATAACCTGGCATCTGTTAATCAGACTGCCGGTCTGGGTGGTGTAATCGCTAACTCTTCTTACAGAGTAGATGAGCTGCAGTCTTTCTTTGGTCGTGTGAATTTTGATATTGCCGATAAATACCTGCTGACCGCTACCGTAAGAGCAGATGGTTCAACCAGGTTTGGTGGCAACAACAAATACGGAATCTTCCCCGCTTTTGCAGCTGCCTGGAGACTTTCTGACGAAGGTTTTGTGCCTGATGCTTTTACCGAACTGAAACTGAGAGCTGGTTACGGTGTCACTGGTAACCAGGAGTTTGGTTCCAATCTGTATACAAACCGTCAGCGCTACAGCGGTGAAGGATTGAATGTATCCAATACCGGGGTTACTATTAACCCTGCCAGCCGACTGGCGGTAGCTTTTGAAAACCCTGATCTCAGATGGGAATCCACCGAACAGATCAACCTGGGTGTGGATTTTGGTTTCCTGAACAACCGACTGAGAGGTTCATTGAACTACTACTATAAGAGCACCAATGACCTGCTGTTCCTGCTGGTTAGTGCACAGCCTGCACCCACAGACTTTTTCTGGGATAACCTTGATATGAACATCATCAATGAGGGTGTAGAATTGACGATAGATGCCAATGTGGTAGATAATGACGATTTCTTCTGGGAAGTTTCAGCCAATGCTTCTTACAACGATAACCGTATTGAGAACTATGAAGGTCTGGTAAATACCGGCGCAATCAGCGGACAGGGACTTACTGGTGCATTTGCCCAGCGTATTGCCAACAACCAGCCACTGTACGCTTACTTCCTGCGTCCTTTCGGAGGGTTTGATGATGCTGGCCAAAGCATATACCCTGAGGGTGATGTGCAGCAGTTTGTAGGCCGTAGCCCTCTGCCCCTGTATAATATCGGATTCACAAACAATTTTAAGTACGGGCAGTTTGATTTAAGTGTTTTCTTCAACGGACAACTGGGTCAGTATGTATACAACAATACACAAAACGCATACTTTACTGCGGGTGCCCTGGCCGGAGGAAACAATGTAACCCGGGATGTTGTCGGTAACGGAGAGTCAAGAGTAAATGCACCTGAAGTATCTACTCGTTTTCTGGAAGATGCTTCATTTGTAAGACTGCAGAACTTTACCTTAGGATATAATGTCAATACTGAGAATATCTCGTTCCTGTCAAATGCCAGAATTTTCTTCACTGGTCAGAACGTATTCGTTCTTACTGACTACAGTGGACAGGATCCAGAAGTAAACGTCAACAAGGCCATTAACGATGTGCCTTCATTCGGTATAGACTATACCCCTTACCCCCGCGCCAGAACTTTCTTGCTGGGTGTTAATGTCACATTTTAAATGATTAACTATAGATAGTTATGAACTATAATAGAACATTCAAAAGTTTATCGCTTCTGCTCTGCTTCGGCTTGTATGTAGGCTGTACAGACCTGGAAGTTGAAGAAGTAGAATCGCTGGTAACCGAATCTGAGACCGGTGAATTTACCGGAGATGCAGGTGCGCTGCTGGAATCAGCTTACAATCAGTTGGGCGCTTTTGCCGATCAGGCAAATATGTATGCACTTCAGGTACACTCTTCTGACGAAATGATTCCCCCCACCCGTGGTACCGACTGGGGTGACAACGGTGTATGGCGTCTGCTGCATGCACATAACTGGGACCCTACTCACCAATATGTATTAGGCTCATGGAATATATTGAACAGCCGTGTATTCCTGACCAACCAGGTACTGGCTTCTAATGCACCGGCGCCAAATACACAACAGGAAGCTGAGGCCAGGTTTCTGCGTGCTTTCTATATGTGGCACGTAATGGACCTTTTCGGTCAGGTGCCTTTCAGAGAGGTCAATGAGGGAGTAGATGTAATTCCCCGCGTATTCAGCAGAGAAGAAGCATTTAATTTTATTCTGGAAGATTTAGAAGCAGCATTGCCTGATCTTCCTTCTCTTTCTCCTTCTCCTACTAACGACCAGGCATCAAAAGCGGCTGCTGCTGCTATGCTGGCCAGGCTTTACCTCAACAAAGGCGTTTATTTCGCAGAGGTAAATGAGGCGGGTGCGCTTAGTCCTACCTTTGATGCAGCTGATATGCAGAAGGTGATTGAGTATGCCAATATCGTAGAGGAAGAGGGTTATGCACTGGAAGAAAACTTCTTTGATGTTTTCACAACGAGTGCTATGAATGAGATCATCTTCGTAAATCCTGACGGTGCGGGTAATCCTGAAAACAGGTATTTTATGACCCTGCACTACGATCAGAACCCCAGCGGTTGGAATGGTTTTACTACCCTGGCTGATTTCTATGCCAAATTTGAGGAATCAGATATCAGAAAAGGAATTGAAGCTACCCCTGATGGTACGCCTTTCTCTGGCCTCGGCCGCGGATTTCTGGATGGTACTCAGTTGAACGACGAAGGTGAAGTAATCATCAACAGTCGTAATAACCGTCCTTTGACATTTGAGCCTGAGGTACCCTTGATCGGTGCGGATACTGACGATGGTTATCGTGCCATCAAATACCACCCCGCGGACAAAGGGCGTTATATCCAACTTCGTTATGCTGATGTGATGCTGATGAAAGCGGAGGCACTTTTCAGAAGCGGACAAACCGGCGAAGCTCAGGCTCTGGTGAATGAATTAAGAGTAAACAGAGGTGCCAGCCCGCTGAGCAGCCTGGATGATGCAGCCCTGCTGGATGAAAGAGGACGTGAACTGTACTGGGAAGGTATCAGAAGAACTGACCAAATCCGTTTTGGTACTTTTGATAATACCTGGCATGACAAAACAGTCACAGATCCTTATCGTGTACTGTATCCTATTCCTCAACAGGCGCTGGATTCTAACCCTAACCTGGTGCAGAACCCTGGCTACTAAGGCCTTATTGAGACATTAATAAAAAGCAAGCAGCATACGTGTTGCTTGCTTTTTTCTTTTTAGAGCAGATTCATTCCACAGGAAATTATTCCAGATCGGGTATTGTTAAAAAAACACTAATCCGGAAAGTGCAGGGACTACATTTTACGATATCCTGCAACAATTAATGAACTGTTGATAAACAGCAGCAATTATGAGAAAAAATGTTTGGTGGCTTTTAGTGGCATTGTGGGGTTGTCAGGGATGGAAAGAGAATGACGATAAGCTCTTTTCTTCCTTATCGGGCCATGATACAGGCATAGAATTTACCAATGAACTTGTTTTCAGTAAAGATTTTGATGTTTTCCGCTACCGAAATTATTACAACGGCGCAGGAGTAGCCATCGGTGATGTAAACAATGACGGCCTGTCTGATGTGTACCTCACTGCTAATATGGGAAGCAACAAACTGTTTCTTAACAAAGGAAATTTCCAGTTTGAAGATGTTACCAAAAAAGCTGGCGTAGGAGGAGAAAAAATCTGGTCTACCGGCGTAAGTATGGTAGATATCAACGGTGATGGCCTGCTGGATATTTACGTCTGCAACTCAGGCGATATAGAGGGCGGAAAGCGCGAAAATGAGCTCTTTATCAACAAGGGCGACCTCAGCTTCAGCGAAGAGGCATCTGCCTATGGCCTGGACGATAAGGGCTTTAGCACCCATGCCGTATTTTTTGACTATGACAAAGACGGTGACATGGACGCCTACGTGCTCAACAATTCCTTCAGGCCGGTTTCCACCCTGGGTTATGAAAATATCCGCCACGTGCGCGATAGCACAGGAGGCGACAAGCTGTACCGCAATGACAACAACCAATTTGTAGATGTAAGCGAATCTGCCGGTATCTACGGCAGTGTGATAGGGTTTGGTCTGGGCGTCACCATCACCGATGCCAACCAGGATGGCTGGCTGGATATTTACGTGTCCAACGACTTTTTTGAAAGAGATTACCTTTACATCAACCAGGCTGACGGAACTTTTAAGGACGAACTGCCCGAGCGTATGGGCCACATCAGCCATTTCTCTATGGGTGCTGATGCAGCCGATCTCAACAATGATGGCTACCCGGAAATCTTCGTAACCGATATGATGCCTGAGTCGGATTACCGCCTCAAGACCATGACTCATTTTGAGTCCTATGATGTGCACCAGGTGAAGCGGGCCAATGATTATTACGAGCAGTACATGCGCAATACGCTGCAGCTCAATATGGGCGATGGCAGTTTCAAGGAAATAGGCCAGTTGGCAGGCGTACATGCTTCTGACTGGAGCTGGGGCGCGGTCATCGCTGATTTTGACAATGACTTTAATAAGGAAATTTTTGTGAGCAATGGTGTCTACAAAGACGTTACCAACCAGGACTTTATCGCCTACATCGGTAGTGATGAGGCAATACTGAAAGCGATGCGCAATGAATCTATTGATTTCAAGCAACTGGTAGATAAGATGCCTTCTAATAAACTCAGCAATTATCTTTTTAAAAAAGATAGCAGCGGCTTAAAATACCATAACCGTTCGGCAGAATGGGGACTGGGTGAACCTTCTTTTTCCAATGGCGCCGCCTACGGTGACCTGGACAATGACGGTGACCTGGACCTGATCGTCAATAATGTCAACCAGCCGCTGTTTGTGTACAGAAACAATGCTGAAAAGCTGAGCAATAAAAATCATCTCAGGCTGAGCTTCAGAGGGCCGGACAAAAATTATTACGGTATAGGCGCCAGGGTACATGCCTTTCTGGGAGGACAGGAGATCATGCAGGAAAACATTCCGATCAAGGGCTTTCAGTCTTCTATGGATTATCAGATGGTCATCGGGCTGGATACACTCTCCACAGTGGATAGCCTGCTGGTGTACTGGGGCTACGATGATAAGGTACAACGACTGTATGATGTGCCTGCCAACCAGCAGCTGACACTTAACATATCCGATGCTGAGACTGAGGCTATGCCTGAAAAAGAAGGAAGCACCTGGTTTGTCAAACAGGAAGAATTGCTGTCACCCGCATTTCGCCACGAGGAAGATCCCCATACTGACTTTAATTACGAGAGACTAATCTACCATATGCTTTCCAAAGAAGGCCCGGCACTCAGTGTCAGTGATATCAACCAGGATGGGCTGGATGATTTTTATATAGGCGGAGCCAGCGGAAAAGCCGGCAGCCTGTACTTACAAACGAAAGAGGGAAAGTTTGTCGCCGTACAGCAGCCGGCCTTTGAAGCGGATGCGCAGTACGAGGATGTGGATGCTCTCTTCTTTGATGCCGACCAGGATGGTGACCAGGACCTCTACGTAGTGAGTGGCGGCAACCACCTCAGGGAGGGCGCACGCGAATACCAGGACAGGCTCTACCTGCTGGGAAATGAGGGCGGAAAACCAACATACCGCAGAAGCGAAACGGCCCTGCCCAGAAATTACGAAATGGGTTCCTGTGTCAGAAGTGCCGATTATGATGCTGACGGAGACCTGGACCTGTTTGTAGGTACGAGGGCCGTACCTCAGAAATACGGGGTACCGGCTACCAGCTTTATTTACGAAAATCGAGGCGACGGTACCTTTGCCGATGCTACCGCCCGGGTGTCGCCCCGCCTGTCTTCTATCGGGATGGTGACGGATGCCCAATGGGTGGATTTTGATGATGACGATGACCTTGACCTGGTGGTGGTAGGCGACTGGATGCCGATTATGCTCTTCAAAAACAATGGCGCCAACTTAGAGAGACTCAACAATGTGCCCGGCCTCACCGGCTCAGAGGGCTGGTGGAAAAGCCTGGAAGTAAGTGATGTCAACCAGGATGGAGAAATGGATTTTATTGTAGGCAACTGGGGCAGCAATACCATGTTTGAGGCTTCAGAAGAAAAACCCCTCTCGCTCTACGTCAGCGACTTTGACGAGAACCGTACGATAGACCATGTATATGCCTACTATGAAGGCGACAGCCTCTACCCTATGGCGCTCAGGCACGATATGCTGGCGCAGCTCAATTACCTGAAAAAAGAATACCAGTATTATGAAGACTATGCAGGCAGCAGCGTACAGAAAATTCTGGGTAAAGATAAACTTGAAAAAGCCTTGCAGAACAAGGTGCACCACCTGGAATCGGTAGTAGTAATCAATAATGGAGATGGTTCTTATACCCTGAAAGAACTCCCTGCCGAGGTGCAATATGCGCCAGTCTACAGTATCACCGTTGAAGACCTGGACCAGGATGGAATAGAAGAAATCATCATGGCCGGTAATTTTTCAGGCGTCAAGCCAGAAGAAGGAAGGTACGATGCACATACGGGCCTCATCCTGAAAATGGGTGAAAATGAAGCCACCCTGGTGCCTTACCAGGAAAGCGGACTGCGGATCAAAGGTGAGGCCAGGAAGATGGCAGTAGCCCGTGCAGCAGGGAATAAACAAGTGCTGATCGTAGCCAAAAATAATGACAATCCTGAATTTTATGTGTACAGCAAATAATCCAAGTTTTGTGAAGATCATATGTCTGCTGGCTGTTTTTGCGCTGGCATCATGTGAGTTTTTTGAGGAGGAGACTCGCTTCGAAAAATTACCCGCCTCTGCTACGGGGGTGGATTTTCAGAACAGGCTGGCCGAAACACCCCAGACGAATATTTTCAGCTACCTCTATTTCTACAATGGCGGTGGTGTGGCGGCAGGAGATGTCAACGGCGATGGCCTGTCCGACCTGTACTTTACTTCCAACCTGGAAGAAAACAAACTCTATCTCAACAAAGGAGACTTCCAATTTGAAGATATTACCGAGCAGGCAGGCGTAGCCGGTATGAAAGGCTGGACCACCGGCGTGACCATGGCCGATGTCAACGGTGATGGGTTGCTGGATATTTATGTGAGCCAGCTGGGCGATTACCAGAACATCAGGGGAAAAAACCAGCTCTACATCAACCAGGGCACAGATGCCAATGGCCTGCCCGTATTTGAAGACCAGGCCAAAGCATATAATCTTGACCTGAAAGGCTTCAGTACCCAGGCAGCCTTCTTTGACTATGACCTGGATGGTGACCTCGATATGTACATGCTCAATCACTCGGTGCATTCCAATGGCACTTTCGGCAAAGCGAGCCTGAGAGAAGAAAATCATCCTCTGGCCGGTGACAAACTGATGCGAAACGATGGTGATACCTTTACAGATGTCACCGATAGTTCGGGGATATACAGCAGTGTTTTAGGTTACGGCCTGGGCATTACGGTGGGAGATGTCAACTGGGATGGTTATCCTGATATTTATGTGGGCAACGATTTTCATGAAAACGATTACCTCTATATCAACAACGGAAACGGGACCTTTAGCGAGAGGCTGCAGGAAAACATGCGCCATACCAGCCGCTTTTCTATGGGCAACGACATAGGTGATATCAACAATGATGGGCTACCCGATGTGCTTTCGCTCGACATGCTGCCAGCCGACCCGGTCAAGCTTAAAACCTCTGCCGGAGAAGATGCCTACGATGTGTACAACTATAAGCTGAAATTTGGCTACAACCACCAGTTTGCCCGCAACACCCTGCAGCTCAACATGGGCAATGAGAAATTCAGCGAAGTCGGTATGCTCACCGGCATACACGCTACCGACTGGAGCTGGTCAGGCCTGATCGCAGATCTTGACCTGGATGGCTACAAAGACATTTACATTGCCAACGGTATCAAGCGCCGCTCCAATGACCTGGATTACATCAAGTACATATCCAACGATGCCATTCAGCACCGGCTGGAAGGCGACCTGACTGACGAAGATATGGCGCTGGTAGAAAAGCTGCCGATTGTCAAAATTCCCAATTATGTATTTCGTAACAAAGGCCAGCTTGCCTTTGAAGACGTATCACTCCAGTGGGGGCTGCAGCACGAATCCTTCTCCAATGGGGCCGTATACGTAGATCTTGACAATGACGGAGACCTGGACCTGGTTACCAATAATATTGACCAGGAAACCTTTCTCTACCGGAACAAAACCATTGACGGAGAAAAAGCAGATAACAATTTTCTGAAACTGAGATTCAGGGGAAAAGCGCCTAACCACCAGGGAATAGGGGCAAAAGTAATCATCCCGGACGCTGAGCAGAAGATCATACAGGAAGTATATACCACCCGCGGTTACCAGTCTGCCGTACCTGCCGAATTAGTCGTTGGACTGGGAAATAAGGAAGTAGTAGACTCCCTCATCGTGATCTGGCCCGACCATCAGTACCAGGTACTAACCCAGGTAAAAGCCAACCAGACGCTGCTGCTTGAGCAGGGGCAGGCTACAGGAAAGTATAGCTTTGCCAAAAATACAGAGCAGGCTTTATTTGAGGATGTGAGTGAGCAGATAGGTGTAGACTATGCCCATGAGGAAAATAATTTCATAGAATTTAACCGGGAGGCCCTGGTGCCGCATATGTCGTCTACCGAAGGGCCGCGGATGGCCATAGGAGATGTCAACGGTGATGGCAGAGAAGACTTCTTCATCGGGGGCGCCAAAAGGCAGCCTGCGCAACTGTATATCCAGACAGAAGCTGGATTTGAGGAGCTCGACCAGGCAGTATTTCATACCGATAGTGTGGCTGAAGATGTGGATGCCGAACTGATGGATGTAGACCAGGATGGCGACCTTGACCTGATAGTGGTCAGCGGTGGAAATGAATTTAAGGGGAAAGAAGAGGCTTTGATGGTGAGGCTCTACAGTAATGACGGAGCCGGAAACTTCAGCCGCAACCGGCAGGCTATGCCCGAGATTTACATCAATGGATCAAGTGTCAGCGCCGCTGATTATGATGGTGATGATGACCTGGATCTTTTCATTGGTGGCCGGGTAACTCCCTGGAACTATGGCATACCGCCCGAAAGCTTTCTGCTGGAAAATGATGGTGAAGGTAACTTTCAGAACGTCACTGCTGAAAAGGCTCCTGCGCTGAAGCAGGTCGGCATGGTGAAAGATGCACAATGGGCTGATATGGATGGAGACGGCAGGCAGGAACTGGTCATTGCCGGGGAGTGGATGCCCATCACCATCATGAAAAGCAGCAACGGAAAGTTAGAGCCAGTCAATTCTGCCAGCCTGGAAAACAGTAATGGCTGGTGGAATACGCTCAGCCTGACAGACATAGACGGAGATGGCGACCTGGACATCCTGGCCGGTAATCTGGGCCTTAATTCCAAGCTGAAAAGCTCCCGCGAAGAACCGGTAAGCCTGGTCGTAAAAGACATGGATAAGAACGGGCAGGTAGACCAGTTGCTGTTTCACTACATGCAGGGCAAAAAGTACCTGTTTGCTACCAAAGACGAACTGAACAAACAACTGGTAGAACTTAAGAATCGCTACAATAGTTACCTCAAATTTGCCCAGGCCGATGTGGAGGAGATTTTTCCTGCTGAAAGACTGGAAGATGCCGTAAAACTGCATGCCTATGAGTTCAGGTCAGGCGTATTTATCAACCAGGGAGATATGAATTTTGAGTTCAAACCCTTCCCGGTGCAGGCGCAGTTTTCGCCTATTTATGCCTTCCACACCCTGGATCTCAACCAGGATGATAAGCCCGAAGTACTCGCTGCCGGTAATTTCTACGAGGTGAATATTGAAAGAGGCCGCTATGATGCTGATTATGGCACCTTGCTCAGAAACAAAGGCGACGGTACCTTTGAGTGGGTGCAGAATACGGAAAGCGGAATCTACCTGGATGGACAGGTAAGAGAGATAAAAAGCCTGCAGGTGCAGGGCAAAAAGGTAATTACTATTGTAAAAAATAATGCACCTTTACAATTTTTAATGCGAAAAAACGGCAAAGCTTTAATTACCAATGAAAGTAAAATTGCTTCTACTGATAGCAGCCTTTAGTCTGAATTTCGGCTGTACTTCAGAACCTACCTATACAGTCAGCTTCTGCGATCAGAAAGAGATGAGTGTCTGTCCAGCAGAAGCGCGACAGTTTACTTTGGGCAAAAGGGTGTATGTAAAACTTGATGCTGAAGATGATTTTGGCAGCATCAGGAAACTGACTGGTACCGTTTTCAAACTCAGAGAAGGGGCTGAGAAGTACAAAATGGGTAGTAAGGACTTTGAGATAAGCCCCGAACAGGAATTTATTTTACAGGACATACCGTTTGATGAGTTCGGGATGCAGGCGCTGGGCACCTTTGAAATTGAGTTCGCAGATGAAAATGGACAGCTAATAGCGGTGGAAAAGCTTGAAATTGTGCAACCATAGGCTTGTTAGTTGAGCCCAAAATGGTCTTATTCTATACAATTTAACCATCTTGTGTATCTGCTCAGTCAAAGTCTTTGCAGATCAATGATAGTATTATATGGCAAATCTTAATATCAAAGCAAAAAAAGAGAACAGCTACGACGCTATCG
>CAZFFW010000170.1:0-12325 GCA_964518125.1 uncultured Porifericola sp. | reverse complement strand
ACAGACAGTATGATACTCATCTGCAATATGTAGGTTGTTTTCATGCTTGCTACTAAGTATAGAACAATGGCTTTGATAAATCCGGCATGTAAAATACAATTTTTTAACAAAAATGAAGGGTTGACGGAGCCCAACATTTCATTTTTATGCCGCTAACATGTTAATAATGTAGATTGTAAAGTGATAGTTTCAGAAGATCGTATTTAACATGATCATTAAGTAAAAACCTGAAGCGGAGCGGATAGTTTTTCGCCATATAAAATTTTGCATGTGTGCGCTTATGTTAAATATCGTAAGTGCCCGCTTTAATTTGCGTTAAGGTGTCTGTCGTAGTCTCTGTAATTACTGCTATGAATAAATTGGCTTGGAGCAGTGCGTTTTCCCAAAAGTAGTTAGCTTTCCATCCTTTCCGGACTCCTGTAACGGGTTTTTTTGTTAATTTGTCCTCTCTACAAATACCACTACACCGATATCAAATATGCATTTCAGCATTGTTAAATTAGCGATACTACTTTGTGCCTACGTTTTCTGCGGCCTGCCTGCGCTGGCACAGCAGCAGTCTGCCACCCCAGCAGAAGCTCCCCTGCAATACGTCAACACCCTGATGGGAACAGACTCGGAATTTTACCTCTCTCACGGCAATACCTATCCGGCCATTGCCATGCCCTGGGGCATGAACTTCTGGACGCCCCAGACCAATAAAATGGGTGACGGCTGGGCCTACCGATACGATGATTACCGGATCAGGGGTATCAAACAGACGCATCAGCCCAGTCCCTGGATCAATGACTACGCGGCCTTTGCGCTGATGGCCATGACCGGGCAGCCGGTTTTTGACGAAGAGGCAAGAGGTAGCTGGTTTTCGCACAAAGCCGAGACCGCCAAGCCGCACTACTATTCAGTCTACCTGGCCGATTATGACATCAAAGTAGAGGTAACGCCTACCGACCGGGCAGCCTACTTCCGTTTCACTTTCCCGGAAAGTGATACAACCTACATACTGCTGGATGCTTTCAACAAAGGCTCCATGGTGAATATTGACCGAAGCGGGCGAAAGATTACCGGCTACTGCAGAAACAATTCAGGAGGTGTACCGGACAACTTTCATAATTATTTTGTAGCAGAATTCAGCAAAGATTTCAGCCTGACCCATACCTGGCAGGACAGTGTGATGCAGCAGGGAAGTATCACTGCTGAAGGTAATCATACCGGCGCTTTTGTTGGTTTTCCTACCACCCAAGGTGAAGTAGTGACGGTCAAAGTAGCCTCTTCCTTCATCAGTCCCGAACAGGCAGCACTCAACCTGAGCCGTGAGATTGGCGACGCTGATTTTGACACCATCCTCAGCAGTGCAGAAGAAACCTGGAATAATGAGTTGAGCCGCATCCTGGTAGAAGGCGGTACTGCCGATCAGAGAGAGACTTTCTATTCCTGTCTCTACCGCATCCTGCTTTTTCCCCGTAAATTTTATGAATTCAATTCCACCGGCGAAATGGTGCACTACAGCCCCTACAATGGCGAAGTGCTACCCGGCTATATGTTTACCGACAACGGCTTCTGGGATACTTTTCGGGCAGTTTTCCCTTTCTTCACGCTGATGTATCCCGAGTTCAACAGTCAGCTGATGCAGGGGCTGGTGAATACTTATAAAGAAAGCGGCTGGCTGCCGGAATGGGCCAGTCCCGGCCACCGGGGCAGTATGATCGGTTCCAATTCTGCCGTCAATATTGCCGATGCCTACCTGAAAGGCATTCGCGGCTACAACATAGAAACGCTTTACGAAGCCATCATCAAAAATACCAAAAGTGTAGGGCCTATTCATTCCGTAGGGCGCTACGGTGCGGAGTACTACAACGAACTGGGTTATGTGCCCTATGATGTAGGCATCAACGAAAATGCCGCCCGTACACTGGAGTATGCCTATGCCGACTTTACCATTCACGAATTGGCCAAAGCATTGGGTAAGCCTAAAAAAGAAATCGCCCTGTTTGAAAAACGTGCCCGTAACTACCGCAACCTTTTTGATCCTGAAACGGGCCTGATGCGAGGGAAAAATGAGGATGGCACATTTCAGTCGCCTTTCAATCCTTTTAAGTGGGGTGATGCCTTCACTGAGGGCAACAGCTGGCACTACAGCTGGTCGGTGTTCCAGGATGTGGAAGACCTGAGCCAACTGATGGGAGGGCATGAGGCTTTTGTGGCTAAACTGGATTCGGTATTTTTACTGCCGCCGGTTTTTGATGATTCTTATTATGGCTTTCCTATTCATGAAATCCGTGAGATGCAGATCATGAATATGGGACAGTATGCCCATGGTAACCAACCTGTCCAGCATATGATTTACCTCTACAACTACGCCGGTCAGCCCTGGAAAGCGCAGTACCATGTGCGCAATGTGATGGATAAACTCTACTCTCCCCATCCCGACGGCTATTGCGGCGATGAGGACAACGGGCAGACCTCGGCATGGTATGTTTTCTCGGCCATGGGCTTTTACCCGGTGACACCCGGTACGCAGCAGTATGTGCTGGGCAGCCCCCTGTTTGAAAAAGTGACGCTGAAGCTGCCGAATGGGAATACTTTTGTGATCAATGCGGAAGGTAATCAGTCAGATACACCTTACATTCAACAGGCCAGCCTGAATGGTGAAAACTATACCCGCAACTACCTGCAGCATGATATAATCCTGCAGGGTGGAAACCTGAAACTGGACATGGGCAGCCAGCCAAATCGGACGAGAGGTGTCAATACCGAGGATTTTCCTTACTCCATGGGTACGACTTCAGCAAGTAAAAGATAGCGTAAAGCCTTACTGTCGCGGAATTGGCAGCACCTGGCTGGCAGGCTGCTAGTGAGCTTCGTCCAGTTGGTTTTGCTGCCTGCTACCGCTGGTGGCCTGTGCCTGGTAACGGCAGAATGATACCGTGAAGGTAGAGCCTTTACCGGGAGCACTGCTGATATCAAGTCTGCCCTGATTTTCTTCAGTAAACTGTCTGACCAGTAACAGGCCCAGGCCGGTACCCTTTTCATTGTTGGTTCCCCGCTGCGGCACGTTGCCTTGCTGATTGACAAAAAGCTGCGCTATCTTTTCCGGAGCTATGCCTACCCCGCTATCATGTATATGGACCTGCAGAAAATCCTCTGCCTCAGTATAGGTAATACTAATTTCTCCGGACTGGGGGGTGAATTTGATAGCATTGCCCAACAGGTTCTGTACGATAATCCTAACATGGTCCGGATCAGCAAAAATATTCCTTTCGCTCCCTTGGCTATGGATGATGCTGATTCCTTTTTCCTGGGCCAGGAAGTTAGACACTGAAAGTACCTCTTCTACTACAGATGGCAGATTGACCTCAGTCATGTGTGTCTGTATACCTTTCTGCTGGCTTTTGGCCCAGTACAGCAGGTTATTCAGCATGTCAGATACATGGCTTACCTTCAGATTTAGTTCTTTGAGAATGAGCGCCTGTTCCGCCGGGCTGAGCAGCCCTGCCCTTATCAGCTCAAAAGTGCCCATAATGGAGGCGAATGGACTTTTGAGGTCATGGCTGATGACTGAAAACAGCTGATCCTTGGAGTTATTCACTTCCTGTAGTTTTTTGTTTTGCACCTCTATCCTTGCTTTCTGCTCAGCGATATCGTCATTTCTTTCCTGTAGTAATCGGTTTAGTCGGTTTTTCTGACGGCTGCTGTAGTAGACCAGACCTGCAATAACTGACGCAAACAGGGCAATCAAGCTGACGATGACCAGTATCAGCCGGTTCAGTTGGGCCTGCTGACGGCTAATCTGGTTTTCCTGCGCCAGCTGCTGGTTTTCGGCTTCTTTATGCTGCAGGTGCAGATAGTTGATCTCCTTTTCTTTGGCTGTGTTGTAGATACTATCGCTGTAAGTCTTGTAGAGCTTGTGATAATGATATGCCTCATCATATTCCTGGTTAGCCGCATAGGCTTCAGAAAGAATCCGGAGGGCTCTTTCAGTATCCCAGTGGGCTTTCATCTCACGGGCCAGCAGGTAACCTTGGTTCGCATGTTCTATGGCAAGTGCGGAATTACCCATTGCCAGATAAGTTTGGCCCAGCCCCGCATGGGCGAAGCAGTCTTCCCACTGACTATGAAAGGCATCCTGCTGAAAAACTTTCTGGTAAAATTGCAGTGCCTGTCCATAATTACCCATATGAAAATAAGTTTCTCCCATACGGTTGTAGGCCATCACCCGTATACGGTGGTTTTCAGAAGCCACCGAGGCGACGATTGCCAGGTCCAGGTAGTGAATGGCACTATCGTAGGTACCATACTCATCAAATGCCAGCGCTGTATTGAAGTAATTGTTGGCAAGTCTGCTGATGTCGTTACGCTGACGATTGATGGCAATGGCTTTGCCAAGTTCACGGATGGCATCTTGATAGCGGTGCTGTCCTATATAAATCAGGCTGACATTTTTCAGGCCATCGGCGAGAAGCACATCATCCTTGAGTTCATTGCCAAGTGCTAGTCCGTTCAGGAAGTGCTGCATGGCAGGATGATAGTCGCTACGGATGTAGTGGGCTGTACCCATGCGGTAATTTGCCAGAACAATTCCTTCCTTGAATTGCTGTTGTACTGCCAGGTCCATTCCCTTTTCCGCCCAATAAATGGCACTGTCAGGTTGGTCATACATATACTTTTCACTGATCTTCAGCATCAGCCTGACGCTTTGGGTATCGGTGGCAAAGGTACTGTTTTCCTGCAGTCGTGCATACTCCTGCAGCATGGTCTTTAGATCATCCTGACCATAGGCGTAACCTTGCAGCAGGATAAAAAAACATAGACACAGTAGTCTGGTGAGATCCATTGAATTTGGTGATGAATTGAATGAGGTTGTTTTGTTGGGTAAAATGTAAGGCAAAGCAGGGGTAAATAAAACCTAGGCTGAGCCTGCTGTAAGGTTTTACCGGACATTAAACTTTTTGCTCCAGGTGAATTTCATCAAGGCTGATGGTGTTACCCTGATACCTTCTTTCAGGCTTTGGCAGATACTACACAGACCCGTGCGGGGCTATAAAGACAAGCAGTATTCTAACAGCTGCTTTTCATCTCTACAAGCGGGCGCAGCCTGGGGGAGAAAGCTCAAAAATTCCGGCGGAAATAAGCATCTTTCAAAAATAATAGCGAAGTTAAAGGTCCGTTTAAGTAATAATGTGAGTAAAAAAGCAAACAACGCATGAATAGACGTTCAGCCCTCAAACAGCTCGCGATAGCCGCCGGTGGGGTAGCCCTGCTCCCCTCCTGTAACTTCGGTCCCGAGCGGGTAGCCGTAGCCCTGGATAATCTGCAGATAGACCTGGACCATCAGGACCTGCTGGCAAGGATCTGTGAAATGATCATCCCCTCAGCGGAAAATAGTCCTGGTGCCGAAACCCTGGAGCTTTATCGTTTTGTTCTGGTGATGGTGGATGACTGCCACCCCAAAGAAGAACAGGATAAATTTGTCAGCGGCCTGCAGAAAATAGAAAGCTTCGCGGAAGCGCAAACAGACAAGTCTTTTTCTAAAAAAGACCAGGCGGCTAATGAAGCGCTGCTCGCTGAGATCATGGCGATGGATGAATCGCGGGAAGCGGAAATGCCCGGGCTTCAGGAGGTGAAAGCATTTCTGTCTCTGGCCAAAAACTACACTGTTCAGGGATACATGTCTTCTCAATATGTGATGACCGAAAAATTCCCTTACAAACTGGTGCCTGAACCTTATCAGGCCTGTATATCTACCGAAGGACAAATCATAATGTAATGGCAAACCTGAATATTGACAGCGAAAAGAACAGAACCTACGACGCCATCGTGATTGGCTCCGGCATCAGTGGTGGCTTTGCCGCCAAAGAGCTTTGTGAAAAAGGGCTTAAAACCCTGGTACTGGAAAGAGGGCGTAGTGTTGAGCATATCAAGGACTACCCTACCACCAACATGAACCCCTGGGAGTTCGAGCACCGGGGGCGTATTCCTGAGGCGGTGCAGAAGGAAAATCCTGTAGTGAGCAAGTGCTATGCTTTCCGTGAGGATGCCCAGCATTTTTTCGTAAAAGATAAAGAGCATCCTTACGTACAGGACAAGCCTTTCGACTGGATCCGCGGCTACCAGGTGGGTGGTAAATCGCTGCTTTGGGCGAGGCAGACCCAGCGTTGGAGTGAATATGACTTTGAGGGGCCGGCCCGCGATGGGTTTGCGGTAGACTGGCCTATCCGCTATCAGGACCTGGCACCCTGGTACAGCCATGTGGAGAAGTTTGCCGGTATTTCCGGAAACAAAGACGGTCTGGATAACCTGCCTGACGGTGAGTTCCTGCCGGCCTTTGAGCTTAACTGTGTGGAAAAATATTTCAAGGAAAAAGTAGAGAGCCAGTTCAAAGGGCGTAACCTGATCGTGGCGCGCTGCGCCCACCTTTCCTCGCCCCAGGCTATCCACCTGGAGCAGGGCAGGGGGCAGTGTATGAGCCGTAACCTGTGTCAGAGAGGGTGTCCTTTTGGCGGGTATTTCAGCAGTAATTCGTCTACCCTACCCTGGGCGATGAAGACTGGTAATATGACGCTGCGTCCTCAGTCGGTGGTGCATTCGGTTATTTACGATGATGCTTTGGGTAAGGCAACGGGTGTGAAGGTAATTGATGCGCAGACTAAAGAGGAAATTGATTTCTACGCCCCTGTCATCTTTGTCAATGCCAGCGCTTTGAATACCAACCTGATCCTGCTGAATTCTGTGTCAAACCGCTTCCCTGAGGGGCTGGGTAATGATAACGGTCTGCTGGGCAAATATGTCGCTTTTCACAACTACCGCGCGCGTATCTCTGCTGAATACGAAGGTTTTCCTGAGTATACCACCCTTGGCCGCCGCCCTACCAGCGGCTACTTTCCTCGCTTCCGCAATGTGTATCGGCAGGAAACTGACTTCCTACGCGGGTATGCTGCCGGCTTCAGTGCCGGAAGGTCCGTAGACCGGGAGTATGATGGTGTGGGTAATGCCCTGAAAGACAATCTGCTCAATCCCAGCTGGGGAAGCTGGCGGGTAGGATCGCACATGATGGGCGAAACGATTCCCAAAGAAAGTAACTTCGTCAGCCTGGACCCTGCCCGTAAAGACGAATGGGGAATGCCCCTGCTTAAAGTCAACATAGATTATGATGACAATGACGAGAAAATGACCGCTGACTTTATCGAGCAGTTTACCGAAATGTACGAGAAAGCTGGTTTTACCAATATTCGCACAAGTGACTCCCGGCAGGCTCCCGGACTGGATATCCACGAGATGGGTGGAGTCCGGATGGGGAATGATCCCAAAACTTCCCTGCTGGACCGCTGGAACCGGCTGCATGCCTGCAAAAATGTGTTTGTCACCGATGGGGCCTGCATGACTTCTACCAGTACCCAAAATCCATCGCTTACCTACATGGCCTTTGCTGCGCGTTCAGTTGACTTTGCCATCAGGGAATCAAAAAGAATTGTCTGATACCCAATGATTTTTTACAGAACAGCATGATCCTACCAACGACATGCTGTTTTTTTTTGCTATTCCTTCATTTTATACCAAATATGCAAAGACTGTTCTCCCTCATGCTGCTGCCCGCCTGCCTGCTGGCAGTGTACTTTTCCCATACCCAGGGGAAGAAACCTGCGGCGGTTCAACTTCGGGTGATGACCTACAATATACACCACTGCAATCCGCCTAGCCAGGATGGAAAGATAGACGTGGATGCTGTGGTGCAGACTATTCGCCAGGCTGACCCTGACCTGCTGGCGCTGCAGGAAGTAGATGTGAATACCGGCCGGTCGGGTAATATTGACCAGGCCAGCATCATTGCCGCTAAGCTGGATATGCATTACTACTTTGGAAAAGCCATTGACTATGATGGCGGAGAGTACGGTGTGGCGGTACTGTCCAGGTTTCCGATCAGTGAGATGGAAACACATCGGCTGCCCACGCTGGAAGGCAGTGGTGGTGAAGCGCGGGTGATGGCAACTGCCAGAGTTACCCTGCCCAATGGTAGCAGCATCCGCTTTGCGTCTACCCACCTGGACGCGCAGCAGGCTCATGAAAATCGTCTGCTGCAGATCAGTAAGATCCGTGAAATTGCTGAGAAAGAACCTCTGCCCCTGGTCTTGGCTGGTGATATCAATGCCGTGCCCGGCTCAGAAGTGATTGCGATCATGGATGCTTTTCTGGAGCGTAGCTGCCAGCTATGTCCGCCTACCATTCCGGTACTTCAGCCGGAAAAAGCCATTGACTTTATCGCTTTTCGGAAAAAGCATGATTTTGAGGTGCTGCAGCATGAAGTGATTCCTGAAACCTATGCTTCCGACCACCGGCCAGTAATAGCGGTGCTGCAAGTCAGCGATATGAGGTGACAGCGCTTGATGCTCAGGTAAGATTTTTCTGCCTGAGCAGCATGTTGGGTAAGCTGATAAAAAAGGTGCTACCTTCCCCATATACCGACTCCAGCCGGATATTTCCTTTCATTTTGAGGATGGTTTCTTTGACGATATAGAGCCCTAGCCCCGATCCTACGTTACGGTGATTAGCCCGGAAAAACATATCAAACACCTGCTGTTGATGTTCTTTTTTGATGCCCATCCCATTATCCTCTACGGTCAGTTTCAATACCTCGGGGTCTACTGATGCCTGTATTCGGAGTATCGCTGCTTTGTTGGGATCCTTATATTTAAAGGCGTTGGAGATCAGGTTATTGAACAAAATTCTGAGGCGCATTTCGTCAGCATAGAGGTCCGCATCCTGCCTGATATCCAGGATGGCATTCACTTCATCGCCATTGTGCGGTTGTAGGGTGGCGATAATCTCGCTGATAAGTTCACGTAGCTGTATAAGCTCCGGACTTACCTCCTGACGCGCATTTCGTGAGTAGGTCAGTATGTCTCGGATGAATTTGTCAAGTTTGCAGAGGCTGTCCTGCTGCAGCTTCAGGTAGTACTTCACCGTTCCTATATCACTTTCCTGCAGGCTGATATCTATCAGCCCCAATGCAGAAGAGATGGGGGAGCGAAGGTCATGAGACACACGGTAGACAAAAGTGTCCAGTTCTTCGTTGGTTTTTTTAAGGTGATCATTCTGCTCGAGGAGTTCCTTGTTAAGGCGTGAAATCTCTATACGGGCGAGTTGCTGCTCATGCACATTGGCGGCGGATACCATACGGGCTGGATGCTGATGAAAAGTAGTGGCGTGTTCTTTTACCTGTACAAAGAAATGATCTCCCCGGCTGTTGGCATGCTCCCAGATATTACTTTCCTGGCTTTCCTCAGTGTGGCTCCTGGTATTTTTTTTAAACCTTGTAATGTCTTCTTCAGCAAGTATTTCAGTAACTCTCATCTTCAGAAAAGCTTCCTTACTGTATTCATAGGCCCGGACCGCTGCCTGGTTGACAGCCAGAAATTTCAGGCTTTGCGTATCATACAACCACATGGGAAGAGGGTTTTCTTCAAACAGCTTCATGTATTCCTGCTGACTCTGCTGTAGCTGTTTACCCCAGTTGCGGATCAGAAAGTAAAGCGTAATGGTGGTAATGAGGACAAACAGTATCCCTTTCATTGACTGAAAAACAGGATAGGTCCCCGAGTAATAAAAGGAAATGGTATCAGAACCAATAATCCAGAGCGAGCCCAGTAAGAAGTAGATGATGACCAGCCGATTTGTTCCCAGCTTTTGCATGAATGGTTTTTGCCTTTTTTACTATGTAAATATAATCAACTAATAAGTAAAATAAGCTTTTTTACTGATTAAGTCTACTCAGAGAAACAAACTCAGGTACAGGTTAAATATTGATAAAAATGAAGCTATCATTAATTCATAACTATGAGATAGCTGTCCTAAAAGGTCCTTTAAGCATTAATTGAAAATATTTTGTTTTATAAAACTGCAGATTGAGTATAACCTTTTTTATAAATATTACTTTATACTTTAAAGGGTTATTCCTGTAGGCGATTTTAAAATTGTATTAATAATTGTAAAGAAATGTCATGAATTGGGTAAAGGGAAAGTACAGGATATGTTTGAAGACAGAGGGGATGCTGCCAGACAACTGGCAGAGCATTTGGAAAAATATAAGGATACAGATACTGTAGTATTAGGAATACCCCGAGGGGGAGTGCCGATAGCTTATCACATTGCAGAGGCGCTTCATTTGCCCATGGATGTCATTTTTACCAAAAAACTAGGTCATCCGGATAATCCGGAAATGGCCATAGGGGCGATAAGCCTTGAAAGCACTGCGGTAAGCCGTCAGTTTCGGGTTTCTAAGGAATTTATTCAGGCTGAAATTGAAAGAATCAGAAAAGAACTGCGGAGAAGACGAGAAACCTATACCGCTGACAAAGAAAGAATTCCGCTTCATGGAAAAAGAGTACTCCTTACCGACGATGGTATTGCTACCGGCAGCACCATGCTGGCAACAATAGGTTTACTCAGGAAAGCACGGGCAGCAGCTGTGACCGTTGCGGTGCCGGTAAGTTCGGTAAAAGCCAGAAAACTGCTGGAGCAATATGTAGACGAATTTATCAGCCTGATGACGCCTGAAGATTTCAGGGCGGTAGGGCGATATTATAAAAATTACCAACAGCTGAGTGACGAAGCGGTGGTAGACCTGCTGAGAAAATCTCATCATTGATTAACTATTTTTTCACCTAAAATTCTGACCATTATGTCAATTGTAAAAATCATTGAAGTCATTGCCAGTTCTGACAAAAGTTTTGACGACGCGACCAAAAACGCTTTAAAAGAAGCTGCTAAATCTGTGAACAACATTAAATCAATTTATGTCAAAGAGATGACTGCCAATGTGGAGAACAACCAGATTGTGTCGTACGGCGTCAATGCCAAGGTGTCGTTTGAAGTGAAAGACAGGTAAAGGAAGCAATCGCTTCAGGCAGGAAGTGTTCCTGTATCGTATGCAGTAATGATTGCTGCAGGGGCTTCCGGCTTTTTCCTGGATCTTGACAATTTCTGGAAAAAGATAGGAATCCCGCCCAATTATATGTAAAATAAAAAATATCTCTCCGTCGGAAATGGAGAAACAGTTACCCTAAGGATAGCCCGGCAAAAGGTCGGGCTTTTCCTGTTTCTGGGAGATGTAAAATATTTGATCAGCCGAAAAGCCTGACTGATTCATGCAGCGACATGCTGCTGTTTTTAGCCCGCCGTTTCTACTACTGCCTCAAAGGCAGGTTTGGGCTGGCCTTTCCGGTCAAACAGCAGGGGATAGTTAGTGCGCCCACGGACAGGCCAGTTGTTGAGCCAGGAGTTGGCATCGGTCACGCCCCAGAGAGTCACCCGGCTGATCTTATCACGATGTTGATGGAAAAGCGCGAATAAGTCTGCATAGCGTCGGGCCAGTTGCTGCTGTACCTCATCAGGCAGGCCCTGTGTGTAAGGGTTAAATTTGTCAGCACTTTCCTGCCGTATGTCAAGATCAGCCCCTTCGCTGCCGCGGCGGGGTAACACGTCTATGTCCAACTCGGTAATCATCACCTTGAGACCCAGTTCTGAGAAAGCCACTATGCTTG
Source organism: uncultured Porifericola sp. (assembly GCA_964518125.1). Classification (GTDB taxonomy): domain Bacteria; phylum Bacteroidota; class Bacteroidia; order Cytophagales; family Cyclobacteriaceae; genus Catalinimonas. Next base: position 791 of record CAZFFW010000170.1, on the reverse strand, counting down.
CTTCCACCTGCGCTAGCGCAGGATGGGTCAGGTTGTAATGCCCCTGCATGCCGATGCCGTCTACGCGAATACCCTGATCCAGCAGCTTTTTGACCAGGCGGATAGCCCCCTCTCTTTTTTCCGGCTTCCAGAGGTTGTAGTCGTTGTAGTACAATTCGGCATCGGGCGCCGCTTTTTGGGCAAAGGTGAAGGCTTTTTCCAGGTAATCTTCCCCGATGATTTCCAGCCATTTGGTGTTTCGCAGGGAGCCATCATCTTCCAGGGCTTCGTTCACCACATCCCAGCCGTTGATTTTTGTACGGTATCTGCCGGCTACTGTGCTGATATGGTCTTCCATGCGGTTGAGCAGGGCTTCACGCTCCAGGGGCTTACCAGAGCCATCTTCAAACACCCACTCAGGAGTCTGCTGATGCCAGACCAGTGTATGCCCGATGATAAACATGTCATTATCCAGGCCCAGTTGCACATAGTCATCGGCAGAGGCAAAATCATAGGCCTCCGGCTCAGGATGTACCGGTCCCCACTTGAGCATGTTTTCCGGGGTGATGCTGCTGAAATGTTTTGCCAGCAAAGCCCGACCTGTTTTATCCTCCCCATCAGCCTGCCGGTAACTCACCGCCGCCCCGATAAGAAAATCATCCTTGAAAACATCTTTAAGCGTAACCTCAGATGAAGGAATAAATCCTGCAAGGAAAAAGCTCAGCAGGGTAGGAAATAATGTTTTCATAGTCAGTCAATTGATCAATAAAATTTTTGCCTGTGTTCTCAAAAGTTAATGCTGGTAAACGACT
>CAZFFW010000169.1:0-12381 GCA_964518125.1 uncultured Porifericola sp. | reverse complement strand
GCATCAAGAGTAACAGATTCACTACCGCTGTTATCTTCGTCAGTGATTGTCTGGTCATCCCCGGCGTTGGCTACCGGCGACTGATTTTCTTCTTCTTTTACTTCTACATTTACCTCAAAGGAGTTGCTGCTGCTGATTCCGTCATTTACTGTAACCGGAACTGCAAGATTCCCTACAAAGCCGGTTGAAGGAGTGACGGTATTACCACTGACAGCATAATTATCTCCACTGCCTACGCTCAGGCTGAAGCCATCTGGGTAGTTGTCATCAATGTCCTCATCTTCTACTTCAAAGTCTTCCAGTTGTAGGGTAACAGAGCCACCGGTTCTTACTTCCAGTCCATTTCTTTGTCCGGTGATGATGGGGTCATCATTAATATCCAGTATACTAATCGTAAAAATCTCGGTACTGCTTTCGCTGGTATTCTGGTCTACAGCAGTGATACTAACTTCATAGCTGTCCTTTTCTTCATAATTAAACGGCTCTGTAGTGACCAGCAGCTTATTATCCACTGCGAAAGGACTGTCATCTCCTACTGAAAATAAGATATTACCTGCAGCCGTAAAAGTTCCTACACGGGTGCCGGCGGGCTGGTTTTCTTCAACAGTAGTATTGTTGAGATTGATATCAATAGGTAATAGGGGAGAAAATGTGACCAAGCCTGCAGCATGGGCACTTGCGCATGAGAGGGTATATGCGAATATGAGTAGCGTAGCAATCGGCCTTTGCATCGTTTAATCTTTGTTTTCAGTGCAATCAGATGTCATCACCTGTTAGTGCTAAAAAAAATGGAAATAGCACACTTTCAAATATAACAGAAAAATTGAAATTATACTAAAAATAGTAAAAAAAATCATAAAAAATTACAAGCATCTGGACTCCCTCAAATGGGAAGGTATTCCAGGTAGCAAAATAAAAAAAATATGTTCAGGATATAATCTGGTGTTTTTTGGCAATTTACTCGGGCATGTACATGCTGATAGTTTGTACTGAATGAGTTATTCCGTACTTCTGTCAGAAAAAATCAGCTTATGAAGTTTACAAAAATTAATCAGCAACTGCGATGGCAGCCAATACTACAGAACTAAATAGTTTATGGCTGCTGATTGTTTGAAGAAGCTGATCTCAATTTTTCAGAATGCCTCAAGTGCTGTTATAAGTCGTCAGACTTTAATCAGAGATATTGCTTAGTAATCTTATTTATTCCCGTAACTTTGTGCCCCATAATATTTGCTAAAGTCCAAATCCGATTAACAGAAGGAAGCAACATCTTATGGGTTCAGTAAAATACATTTTTGTAACAGGAGGGGTTACATCCTCACTAGGTAAAGGTATCATTTCGGCATCACTGGGTAAACTCCTGCAGGCCAGAGGTTTCAGGGTTACGATACAGAAGTTTGACCCTTACATCAACATTGACCCGGGCACCATGAATCCCTACGAACACGGGGAGTGCTATGTCACCGATGACGGGGCCGAAACTGACCTGGACCTTGGGCATTACGAGCGTTTTCTCAATGTCCGCACCTCACAGGCCAATAACGTCACCACTGGCCGCATTTACCACAATGTGATCACCAAAGAAAGGGAAGGGGCTTATCTGGGCAAGACCGTACAGGTTATTCCCCATATTACCGACGAAATCATGTCCAATTTTTTCCGCCTGGGTGATACCGGCGAGTTTGACATTGTCATCACCGAGATCGGAGGCTGTGTGGGTGATATTGAATCCCTTCCTTTTATTGAAGCAGTACGTCAGGCGCGTTGGGAACTGGGCAACAGTAATTTCCTGGTCATCCACCTGACGCTGGTGCCTTATCTTGAAAAAGCCAAAGAACTCAAAACCAAGCCTACCCAGCATTCGGTGCAGCGCCTCTCTGAAGCTGGAGTGCAGCCCGATATCCTGGTTTGCCGCGCCGAGCGGCATATTCCGATGGATATCCGTAAGAAAATCGCTCTTTTCTGTAACGTTAACATCAACTCGGTGATAGAGGCGGTAGATGCTGATACCATTTATGATGTGCCCCTGCTCATGCGTAAGGAAAAACTGGATGAGCGGGTACTCAGCAAACTGAAGCTTTCGCACAAAAGAGAGCCTGACATTGAGCAGTGGAAGGAATTTCTGGGTAAGCTCAAAAATCCTATCAGCGAGGTTAATATTGGTATCATCGGTAAATATGTTGAACTGCCCGATGCCTATAAGTCCATCGCGGAATCATTTGTGCATGCAGGTGCGGAAAATGAGTGTAAAGTCCATGTCCGCTGGATTTCTTCTGAATCCATTACCGAAGAAAACGTAGAAGAATCGCTCAAATCGCTGGATGGCATACTGGTCGCTCCCGGATTTGGAGAACGTGGAATACCCGGTAAGCTCATTACCGCCCGTTACGCGCGTGAGCAAAATGTGCCTTATTTTGGTATCTGCCTGGGTATGCAGTGTGCAGTAATTGAATTTGCCCGTAACGTACTTGGGCTGGAAGGTGCCAATTCTACTGAGATGGACGCGGATACTAAATATCCGGTCATTGCGCTGATGGAAGACCAGAAACATATTGTCAACAAAGGGGGGACCATGCGGCTTGGGTCTTATCAGTGTGAGCTGAAAAAGGGTAGCCTGGCATACCAGGCCTACGGCCGAAAAAGCGTACAGGAAAGACACCGGCACCGATATGAGTTCAATAACAAGTACCTGGAGAAATTTGAAAAAGCCGGCATGATCGCCAGTGGGATCAATCCTGACTCCGGGCTGGTAGAAGTTGTAGAACTTAAAGACCACCCCTGGTTTCTGGGAACGCAATACCATCCTGAACTTAAAAGTACCGTGTTGAGTCCTCACCCGCTTTTTGTACGCTTTATCAGGGCTGCCCGGGAAAATAAAAGGAGTCAGTGAAATTTATAAGGTAAATAAACGACTAACCAGGGAGCGTAATAACAGTAATTTCATTAAACATGGGGCATAATTCATTATTCAACGAATATCCCTTAATATTGCGCTCTTGAAATTTTAAGTAACATTAATTTGTATCTATTCTAAGCAGAGAATTATAATATTATGGATAGAAACCAGGCAATAGGTTTATTGCTGTCAGGCTTGCTACTGGTAGTGTATTTCCAGTTTTTCGCCCCGGAACCCACTCCGCCCGTAGCAGAAAATCCGGACACAGAGCAGCCGGTACAGCAGCCAGGCGAGCAGCCCAATGTGACCCCGGATCTGCAGCAGTCGGTTGAGGATGATTCAGTACGGCAGGCCCAGAACCGCCAGCGTTACGGAGTTTTTGCCGAGGCTGCCAGTGGGGAAGCGCGTGAGCTGAGGGTGGAAAATGAAGATATTGTCATGACCATCAACACCCACGGAGGAACTGTAGAGCGGGTAGAACTCAAAAATTACAAAGATGGAAACGGCGACCAGCTTATTCTGCTGGATGAAGCCAGCAGTGAGTTTAACCTGATGGCGGCTACCTCAAGTGGTGACATAGACCTTTATGATCTTTATTATACTACCAGTGGCTCCAATGTGACCATCACCGAAGGTGATACCAGCGAACTGGTGCTTACGGCTAACCTGCAGGGAGGTCGTCAGATCCGTCAGATCTACCGGATACCTGCCAGTGGCTTTGAGATCGGCTATCGCCTGGAGATGCGCAATGCCTCCGGAGCGCTCACCAGCACTGACCTGGTTTACCTGTGGAACAACCAGTTACGCCCCCTGGAAAATAACCTGGAAGAAAGTCGTCGTCGTGCCACTCTTAACTATTATACTGCTGAGGGGGGATTTGAGCAACTTGCCTCACTGATGGGTGATGGTGCTGAGCAGGAAACGGTAGAGGAGCCCCTCCTGTGGATTGCCATGAAACAGCGTTTTTTCAGTTCGGCAATTATCGCAGAAAAAGCTTTTACCCAGGCACAATTTCAGACCGATAGCCCTCCCGAAGAAAATACCGAACTGATCAAGAATATGAGCATGGCGGTAAACATGGGTCTGGAAGACCTGAATTCCGGCGCAGTATCCTTCAACTACTACTTTGGGCCCAACGACCAGCAGGTAATGACTGATATCGCTCCGGATTTTGAGGAGAATATTGATTTCGGCTGGCCGGTAGTACGCTGGATATCCAAGTACCCGATCTCCTATATGTTCCACTGGCTGGAGCAGTTTATCAGTAATTATGGGGTGATCATCATCATCCTGGTGCTGGTCATCAAAACGATTCTTTTCCCGCTATCTTACAAGTCTTATCTGTCCATGGCCAAGATCAAGGTGCTGAAGCCGGAACTGGATGAGATCAAGGAAAAGCATGGCGATGATATGGCCGCCGCACAAAAGGATCAGATGCAACTGTACCAGAAGGTAGGCGTCAATCCCCTGAGCGGTTGTGTGCCGGTACTGCTGCAGATGCCTATATTACTGGCGATGTTTAATTACTTCCCCAATGCAATTGAGCTAAGACAGGAGCCATTTCTCTGGGCAGATGACCTTTCCACTTATGATTCGGTCCTGGACCTGCCCTTTACCATTCCTTTTTATGGAGATCACGTCAGCCTCTTTGTACTGCTGATGACCGCCTCTACCATCCTCTATACCTGGTCTAACAACCAGGCGAGTTCGGTGCAGGGGCCTATGAAATCCATGCAGTACTTCCTGCCGCTTATTTTCATGTTTGTGCTGAATTCTTTTCCTGCGGCACTGAGCTTTTACTATTTCGTTTCTAACATTGTGACTTTTGGCCAGCAGGCGATCATCCGTAAGTTTGTGGATGATGATAAGATCAGGGCCATACTGGAAGAAAACAAAAAGCGCAATAAGAATAAGAAGAAGTCCAAGTTTCAGATGCGTCTGGAAGAAGCCATGAAGGCTACCGAGGAAAACCGCAAGGGTGGCGGTAACAAAAATAATGGTGGCAACAAAAATAAAGGAAGGGGTAAATAATCCCTTTCCGCTTACGTTCTTCCTGAAAAATCAGTAGCCATGGAAGTAAAGGATGTCAGGCATAAAAAGAAGAAAAAGCTGGGAAGCTACCCTTACGTGAGTGTGGTGTTCAGCATCACCCTGGCGCTTTTCGTGATTGGGCTGTTTGGTTTACTGATGCTGCATGCCAATAGCCTGACCCGCATGATTCGCGAAAACGTGACGATGCAGGTATTCCTGAACCGCACCATTTCAGAAAACGACAAGATACAGATACAGAAACTGCTGGCTTCCAAGGATTATATTGCCGTAGCCGAGGGGCAACCGCAGATCAGCTTTATCTCAAAGGAGGAAGCGGCCGATGAGTTTATCAAAGATACGGGTGAAGACTTCCGGCAGTTCCTCGGCGAAAACCCTCTCAGGGATGCTTATGTGATCAACATCAACACGGACTTTCAGAATTCTGAAGAACTGGCGAAAATAAAGCTGGATATTGAGCGGATGAGTGGGGTTTTTGAAGTTACCTATGTAGAGAGCCTGGTGCGCTCTATCAATGAAAACCTGGCCAAAGTCAGCCTGGTACTCGCCGGATTTGCCGTACTACTCATTATTATTGTAGCGGTCTTGATCAATAATACCATTCGCCTGGCGCTGTTTTCACAGCGTTTCCTCATACGCAGCATGCAGCTGGTCGGGGCTACAGCCGGCTTTATTCAACGCCCTTTTCTAAGCAGGTCTTTTTTTCACGGAGTGTTAAGCGGTATGCTGGCTTCTGCACTTCTTTTATTTGTGTTGCAGTATGTCAATCAGCAGATTGAAGACCTCGAACAATTACAGGATACTACGCTGATCATGCTGCTGATGGGCCTGCTGCTGCTGGCGGGTGGGTTTATCGGCTTTATCAGTACCTACCGGGCAGTCAAAAAGTATCTGAAAATGTCGCTTGACGAACTTTATTGATTATAAATTTCAGATTGAAAATTAAAAAAATTAAGTATCATGTTTCTAAGGGTTAAAGTGCTAAGGTTTTTCTGATGAGAAATGAAAGTTTTGCCAAAAGAACGATGATCTTTTCTGTAATTATTTTACTTAAATGTCTTCCATAAATCCCTGAACTATAACACTCAGAACTTTAACACCAAAAATACATGGCAGATAAAAATCCCCTCCCTTTCGGAAAAAAAAACTATATCCTGATGCTGGTTGGAATCGGTATCCTGATCCTGGGCTTTACCCTGATGTCGCTCGACAGCCAGGACTACGGTTTTGGCACACTGGGTCTGACTGTTGGCCCGATTACCGTCATGGTAGGATTTATCGTTGAATTTTTCGCGATTTTATCAAAACCTGAATGATATTTGCCTGCTGCTAGCAAATTGATATTTATTTATGACAATCATTGAAGCCATTATTTTAGGCATCGTTCAGGGGCTTACAGAATTCCTGCCGGTGAGCAGTAGCGGACATATTGAGTTGGGAACAGTACTGCTTGGGGTCCAAAGTAAAGACAACCTTTTGTTTTCAGTAGTAGTCCACAGCGCAACGGCACTTAGTACCATCGTTGTCTTTCGCCAGGATATTGCGGATCTCTTCAGAGGACTTTTTCAGTTTCAGTGGAATGAGTCGGTACAGTACATTGCCAAACTGCTGATTTCCATGATACCGGTAGGCCTGATTGGTGTGTTTTACAAGGATCAGATTGAAGCTTTTTTTGGTGGCGATGTGCTACTCGTCGGTTTCATGCTACTGCTGACGGCTACCTTACTGGCCATGACCTATTACTCCAGGAAAGATGGCGGAAAAGTAACTTACTTCAAAGCCATTATTATTGGCATGGCCCAGGCGATTGCCATATTGCCCGGAATTTCACGGTCGGGGGCTACCATCGCTACCGCCCTTTTGATTGGGGTGGAAAAAGAAAAAGCCGCCCGTTTTTCTTTCCTCATGGTGCTGATACCTATCATGGGGGCCTCTTTGCTGGAAATTAAAGATTTTGTGGAAGCACCTGACCAGGTGAGCAGCATTTCCGGGATGGCACTCCTGCTGGGATTTATTGCCGCTTTTGTGGCGGGGCTGCTGGCCTGTAAGTGGATGATTTCTATTGTGAAAAAAGGAAAACTTATCTACTTCGCTATCTATTGTTTCATAGTGGGTGTTATTGCCATCATCACCGCACTGAGTTAAATTCATTTGCATGTCGGAGCAAGCGCTATTATTTGATAAAAACGATTATGATTTTCAGCAGGGGGAGGTGATCCTGATTGACAAACCCCTGACCTGGACCTCCTTTGATGTCGTAAACAAGCTCCGCTACCTGATTAAAATCAAGAAAATAGGCCATGCCGGCACCCTGGATCCTTTGGCTACCGGCCTGCTCATCCTCTGTACCGGTAAGATGACCAAGCAGATTGAGCGTTTTCAGGCGGAGGAAAAAGAGTACGAAGGTACTTTTGTGCTGGGCAAGACCACACCATCCATTGACCTGGAAACCGCCATTGATAGTGAAAAATCCATTGACCATCTTAATGACGACGACCTGGAACCGGTAAGGCAGCATTTCCTGGGCGCGATCAGCCAGGTGCCACCCATGTACTCAGCAATAAAAGTAGGAGGGGAGCGGCTGTACAAAAAGGCGCGCGAGGGTAAAAAAGTGGAAGTAAGGGAGCGTGAGGTGACCATTCATGACTTTGTGCTTACCCGCATCGCACTGCCAGAAGTTGACTTCAGGATCGTCTGTTCCAAAGGCACCTACATCCGTAGTATTGTCCGGGATTTTGGAGAGAAACTGCAGGTGGGCGCCTATCTGTCCAGGCTTCGCCGTACGCGTAATGGTCAGTTCAGTGTAGAAGATGCTTACGGGATTGATGAATTTGTCCAACTTATCAAGGGGGATGCTTCATGAAGGTACACGACGGAAGCGCTTCTTTTGAGCAGCCACGGCTGGCAGTAGTTACCAGCGGGACCTTTGATGGCGTACATGTAGGGCACCAGAAAATACTCAGCAGGTTAAAAGAACTAGCGGCCGAAAAAGGTGGAGAAGCTGTCGTGCTTACCTTTTGGCCCCATCCCCGCCTGGTGCTTAAACCTGAAGATAATTCCCTCAAATTGCTCTCTACTTTTGACGAAAAGCTGCGTCTCTTTGAGCAGCAGGGTATTGATCACGTAGTCCGTATACCCTTCACCCGGGAATTTTCCCAATTGAGTTCTGATGAGTTCATTCGCAAAGTACTGGTAGACAAAATTGGCACACGCTACCTTGTCATTGGCTACGACCACCGGTTTGGCAAAAATCGCGAAGGTGGTTTTGATTATCTCACAGAACACTCGGCTGATTACGGCTTTCAGGTAGAGGAAATTCCCCGTCAGGATATAGAAGATGTAGGCGTCAGCTCTACCAAGATACGTCAGGCCCTGGATGAAGGCGATATTTTTACGGCTAATGAGTACCTGGGCCGTCCCTACCTGTTAACGGGAGAAGTGATACACGGTGATCAGCTGGGCAGAAGCTGGGGCTTTCCTACGGCTAATATCAGCGTGCAGGAAAAATATAAGCTGGTACCCAAAGATGGTATCTACGCTTGTCGCGTCCGCTGGAACGAGCATCTGCTGGAAGGCATGATGTACATTGGTGTTCGCCCTACCATCAACGGCATTCAGCGCAATATTGAAGTGAATATTTTTGACTTTGACCAGGAGATCTACGGTGAAACACTGGAAGTACACTTTGTTGGACAGATACGGGAGGATATGAAGTTTGAAAATATTGACCAGCTCAAAAATCAGCTGGCACTGGATAAAGTGGATGCCCAGAAAATCCTGTCTCGTATCCGCTGAATAAGCCGCTATTTTTCTTTCCGCTATTTTTTCATTCGCCTATCTTTGTTGGCTTATCACAATCAGAATTGTTAATGATACATAAAGTACTGGTCATTGGGGCTACCGGGATGCTCGGCAAACCGGTGACTGAAGAATTGCACCGTGCTGGTTTTAAGATCAGGGTCTTGGTCAGAGATACAGAAAAAGCCCGCCGGCTGTTACCTGCCGATATTGAGCTTTTCCAGGGCGACCTGCAGGATGAGCAGGTGATCCGCAATGCCATCACTGGTATGGATGCGGTATACCTTAACCTGTCAGTAGCCCCCACTGAAAAACGAAATGATTTTCACACCGAAAAAGATGGGCTGCGCAAAGTCATCGTCGCCGCACGTCAGGAGGGCATACAGCGGATCGCTTATCTCTCTTCACTGGTACAGGAGCACGCTACCGACTGGTGGGTTTTTGACATCAAACGGGACGCTATCCGACAGCTTAAGGAGTCCAGAATTCCCATTACCATATTTTACCCTTCCAATTTTATGGAGACCATACCGGGTCAGTTCAGGTCGGGAAAGCGACTGTTACTGGCCGGGAATCCGCAGCACGACCTCTGGTGGATTGCGGCGCATGACTATGGTAAGCAGGTAGCCAAGGCCCTGCAGATAGATGAGGGCAACCACCATTATGTGATACAGGGTCCGGAAGCGGTGGCGCAGGAAGAAGCGCTGGAGATTTTTGTCCGTAACTATCAGCAGGAATCACTTACCATTACCAAAGTACCCATATGGGTGCTGAAGTTTGCCGGGATTTTCTCCCGGCAGGCTAACTATGGGGCCAATATTATTGATAGCATTAACCATTATCCCGAAACTTTCAGGGCGGAAGAAAGCTGGAAGAGACTGGGTAAGCCTGCTACACGTCTGGAAGATTTTGCCCGGAGCCTTTCAGCAGAATAGGGGACTTTTTTGCTCAGATCATCGTTTATGCATAGTTGCAGGCAAAAGAATTCAACTTTAATCTGCCTGCTCACAGATATTGCGGTTTGCCATAAACCATAAAACTTAGGACAATGATTTTATTAAATATACTAAGCAGCCTGTTATTGAGCCTGCACCCCTTTCACGTAAGCGTCATGAGTGTGCACCATGCGGCTGAAGAAAACAGTTTGCAGATCACGCTCAAGCTCTTTGCCGATGATCTGGAAGAAGCGCTCAACGAGGAGGGCTTCAGAAAGCCGGGGCAGCCTTACATTGATGTCCTGAACCCTAAAGATGAAAGCCTTCTGAACACCTACATTGAAGACTACCTCAAACAGCACCTGCGTATAGAGGTCAACGGTGAGGAAGTAAAGCCACAGTTTCTGGGAAAAGAAATGGAAGAACTGGCCATGTGGTGCTATTTTGAAGTAAAGAATGTGGAAAAACTTGAAAGTCTGAAAGTCAGAAGTTCTATCATGACAGATGTTTTTGATGACCAGATCAATATTGTCCACGTCAACTACCGGGATGTGATAAAGAGCATGAAACTTGCAGGTAACCGTTTGATGGATGAAGTCTTGTTCAGCAGTGAAGAAGGCTGATATTTTCTCAAACGAACCCAAAAAAAATGAAGCATAACAAGTTAAATCCCGGTTTATTATGGCTGGTAGTTTTAGTGGGATTTTCATCCCTTTTTGTTTCCTGTGAGGAAGATAGTGCGCTTTTTATCTCACCGCGTCAGCAGGTGGTACTGGGGCAGCAACTGGATTCCGCCATTCGGGCCAATCCCAGTGAATATCCTATCCTCGACCCGCAACAGTACGATGAAGCTTATGGTTACCTGCAGAATATCCTGGACCGCATCCTGAGTTCGGATGATCTGCGTTATGAGGAGTTTCCCTGGGAGCTTAAAATTATACAGGATGACGAAGTGCTGAATGCTTTTGCTGCTCCAGGCGGCTACATGTACGTCTATACCGGCCTGATCAAGTACCTGGAGAGTGAAGATGACCTGGCTGGTGTCATTGGTCATGAAGTAGCCCATGCAGACCTGGAGCACTCTGCCCGAATGATGGAGAGAAACTATGGTGCGCAGGTGTTGCTTGGCATTGTGCTGGGCGATAACTCTGCGAGAGTAGGCGAGATTGCTGCCGGTCTGGCCGGACTCAGCTTTAGCCGTAATTTTGAAACAGATGCCGATGAGCGTTCTGTAATGTATTTGGCGGATTCTCCCTACAATTGTGCGGCTACACGTTCTTTCTTTGAAAAACTGGCGGCAGCAGGGGGTAGCCGGGGACCTGAGTTTCTGAGTACACACCCCAATCCTGATAACCGTGTGGAGAATATTACGGCAAAAGCCACTGAGCTGGGTTGTGATACCACACCGCTGGACCCCGCATCCTATGATGATTTCAAAAATATGTTGCCATAAACAATGAAGTGCCGGGTCTAAAGCCCGGCATTTTTCTTTCATCCCTACAGTTCACGGCTTACTTCTTCTCCCAGGCCAAAAGAGAGTGTCATACCCGCACCACTGAGGGCATTGACAATGGTAACTTCCTCTGAAGGATGGGCCACAAACTCGGTTTTTCCCGGCAGCTTGGCGTAAATCCCATGCCATCGCTCTGCAATTTCCAGGTCAGGTGCCTGGGCAAAAGTGCGCAGGTATGCCAGAATATGTCGGTTGATCTCCTCCCGGTCAAAAGGCTCCAGCGTTTTACCATACTCGTGTGAGTCGCCAATCACCAATTCACCCCTGCCGTTCTGGGCCATCATCACATGGATATGCCAGTGGGCGAAAGCAGGGTTTTCCTGATCAAAGCGCCGGCTGAGTGCGGATAGTGAAGGGCAGTCGGCAAATGCTGCATAATGCCGCAGGGTCAGGCCGCCGCAAAGGGTGGGGCCTAGTGCCCAGTTATCAGGCTGGGCTGCGGTGCGCATCATCTGCAGCTTACATTTGGTGATCAGGGTGTCGGCAAAAATCTCAGGATACAGCGTTTCAAAATCACTACCGCTACACACATAGATTTTATCTGCCTTGAAGGAAAGGTGGTTGGCATAGAGCGTGTTTTTGTCAATATAGTTGATGACAGTGTCAAAGAAGAACTGCACGCCAAACTGCTCCTGTAGCAGCATTGGGAGTGTGGCAATGGCTTCCCGGGGATCAACCGTAAGTTCGGTCGTACTCCAGAGGCCGCCTATCAGTCCGTTCGGATTCACGCCCGGGCTTTTGGCCAGGATGTCCTGCGGGCCAAGCAGCTGACAGTTGTATCTGTTTCCGTCTGAGTTATTCAAAAATTCTTCCAGTACTGCCATTTCATCCTCATGATAAGCCAGGTGGAGAGAGCCGGTTTCCTGGGCCGTAAAGCCTCCTTTAGCGGCCATCTCCAGCCATACTTCACGGCTGCGCAAAGCACGCTCCAATGCCGGGCCAGGCGCCTGACCGATGGGCCATACCAGCCCAAAGTTACGGATGGAAGCACCGACAGCCTTGGAGTTCCTCTCAAATACCGCTACCTTTTTGCCTTTACGGGCACTTGCCAATGCTACGGCCAGCCCTACGATACCTGCGCCAACTATGGCAATGTCAAAGTTTTTTTCCACGTCAATCTTTTTGAAATTTGGTGTTAGTTTAGCTGAAGGTTTTCCCGGCTTTAACTGGATTACCAGCCGGATGCTTAG
>CAZFFW010000168.1:0-12387 GCA_964518125.1 uncultured Porifericola sp. | reverse complement strand
TTTAATCATACCATTATTATGAATGATCATGTTTACCGCATGGTAAATTGGGTCTCTTAATAAAAGAGATCGATCAGGAAGGTTTTTAATGATGATATTTTCAAGCTGCTGGTTTTCTAGAGGATTTAACGTTCTTTCATTTTCCAAAAGTTCAAACATTTGAGTCTCCTTACTAAGGATGCTGTTTAACAGGTACTGCTTGTTTGTAAGCAGATAAAGAGGAAATTTGAGGAAGTAATAAGCTAAAACCGGATGTAATTTCATGGCTATTCCTTGTCCATGACCATGGATTTCAAAAAGTATGGGCTTTTCAAAAAATAAGCCTGTTATGTATAAATGATGTTGTGCGTTCTCAGGGAAGTCGTAATTGATAAAACGATATTTGAAACTACTTCCAACGAAAAAATTAAGCACTAAATAACCAATACTTGGAAAAATCATGCTACAGCCTTCAACTACATTAAAGTCTGTTACTGAGTAAAAAAATAGAAAATCTTTTACCTTTCTTGATCTTGCACTGGAGTGAAAGTATGTTTCTTGTGAGGGGGCTGATATGTGTTCAGGTTTCATAGTTCAGTTTTTTAATGGCTGACTTTGTACAATTTAGGCTTTTTACCTTTGATAGTTTGTAAAGGAATTTAAATTTCACATTTACTATCTTCTATAATTCTATAAATGTCTTCTTAATCAAGGCATGCTAGCATCTAACTTATTACTTCCTACTCATACCGCAGCAGCTTCACCGGGTTCAATCTCGCCGCTTTCCGCAGGTGCTGGCTGACGGTGAGCAGGGCGATCAGGATCATCAGGACTACCGGCAGGACGAACATCCACCAGCTGAGCGGGATTTTGTAGACAAACTCTTCCAGCCAGCTTTTCATAAAGTAGTTGATCAGCGGGATACCAATGATGGAAGCTATCAGCAAAGCTTTGAGTAGGTCTTTGGCCAGCAGCAGCCAGATATCGGGGATATTAGCACCCAACACTTTGCGGATGCCGATCTCTTTGCTGCGCTTCTGCACCTGGAAAGCCGCAAGCCCAAACAGGCCAAGGCAGGCGATGAAAATGGCTAGTCCGCTTGCCCAGGTGAACACTTTGCCAAACTGTTCTTCGGCAAGATATTGTGCATTGAAATAGTCATCCAGAAAGAAGTAAATGAAAGGGTTGCCGGGAAAATGGCTTTTGTAGATTTCTTCTATGCTTTCAACAGATTCAGTAATATGCGTTAAATTGGCCATATCAATGGAAAAATAGTTAATCGGCCTAACGTTTTGGGCAATATCCCTGTTTTCTTCCAGCAGGAATATAACCCCAGTCTGCTCTAGCTTCAAAGAGTATAGATTGACATCATTTGCAATACCTATCACAGTCACCTCTTTTTCTACTTCCCCATGATTAATCAGTATTTTTTCCTGTAAAGCACGATCAACAGGATCATAACCTAATACTAAAGCGACTTCTTCGGTGATCACTGCCGCTTCTTGGTCAGCAGGAAAATCTTTTGAAAAGCCTCGGCCATGCAGGATATCAATATCATAGGTCTGGAGATATTCTTCATCCACTGTGTTTACAGAAAACCATGTGCCTTTTTCAGGCTGCTTTAGGGTAGAGGTAAACCCATCACCTTTACCCCTACGATCCCCCGGTGAAAGATGAGAGGCAGTTACACTTGCTACCTCAGGTAGTTGCTGCAGTGCTATTTTGTAACTTTCATACTGATGAACATCATTTTGGGTGACCTTTGGAGCTCTTACAATCAGCTTTTGCGACATATCGTATCCCATATCATGGTTCTTCATGAACATGAGTTGATGATACACAATGTTGGTAGCGATGATAAGCCCGATAGAAATCATAAACTGAAAAACGATCAGGCTTTTACGGAGTAATAATCCTTTTGAAGTAGCATGTAGCTTACCTTTCAATACTTTGATCACTTTATAAGAAGAAAGAACAAAGGCAGAATATCCTCCGGATAACAATGTCCCCAAAAGCAGTAGTACAGCTGTTACTATCAACATAAAGGGTTCGCCTAACAGGTACAGCAATGGAATGTCTTTTTGCACCATGCCAATAAAAATGGGATAGCATGACAAATATAACACAATAGAAAACAGAAGACTTAAGCCATTGATCAAAAATGCTTCCAGCAAAAACTGGACAACCAATTGCCATCTTGCTGCACCAATTGCCTTGCGAACACCTACTTCTTTAGACCTTGTTACTGCCCTTGCGCTTGATAAGTTGATAAAATTAATCCATGCCAGCATCAGGATGAATATTCCGATAAGGAAGAGAAAATCTACTGTCGTTGCACTGCCTCTCACCTCTGGTTCTTCTTTAAAATGACCTGAATAAAGGTGTGTATCTCTGACAGGCTGTAGTTTCCACTGAACTGTATCAATGTTGAGTTTACGAAACAGTTCTCCAAAGAGCCTTTCATGAATTTGCATTAGCTTTGCCTCAACATGCTTTATATCTGCCGAAGGGTCAATCAATAAGTAAGATGGGAAAGAGCTTACCCATTCTGTATCATAATCCAATGCATCTTTAAGGGTAATAAGAGACAGAAGCACATCAAATTTGATGTGGGAGTTTTCCGGAATATCCTGAAAAATACCCGTGATCATGTAGCTGTCATCACCGTTGATTGTCAGAACTTTACCGATGGGATCTGCTGCCTGCCAGTTACTTCCGAAAAACATTTTTGCCAAACGTTCAGACAAAAGCAGAGAATAAGGTGCTTCCAGCCCTGTAACGGGATCACCGGCTAGTACAGGGAAAGAAAAAATTTCCATAAAAGAGGGTTCTGCATAGTAGACTTTTTCTACCATGAACCCCGATGGTTGATGTCCATTTTCTGGTTCATAAGAAATGACACAGTTGTCCATACCACGTTGAGTCAACCTGGCATATTCTATGACTTCAGGAAACTCATTTGTTACAGCAGGAGGAAAAGTAGAAATGCCGCTATGCTCAGGAGGTTGTTCAATACCATTTATTGTAAGATTTCCTGTAAGCCGGTAAATATTATCTGCGTTTACGTGAAAGGTATCGTAGCTTCTCTCAAACTGTACATACTGAAAAATAAAAAATGCGGCAGTGATACTGATAGCAAGCCCCAGGATGTTTAAAAGGGCATAAAACTTATCATGTTTAAGATTACGAAAGGCAGTAATGAGGTAGTTTTTGAACATGGCAGTTTGGCTGTTTGATGTATTGAAAATACCACCTCATGCCGTTAGACGCTAACTTTTTGCAGTGAAATGCAGGAATTTTGCAGTGAAATGCATGGGCCGATAGGCAGCGTTGGGGCATTGGTCCGGTCGCGACTAAGGGTGTTCTGCTTAAACTTACCTGCTTAGAGGTTTGCCTTTTCTATAAAGTTCTGCCGATATGCTCGTTGGAATATCCACCGGATCACGCCGGGGGTGTAGCGACTTAGTATATGCGTCAGGTGTCCCAGAAAGGAATTGATCACCAGCCTTTTTTTTCTGTAAATGCTGTCCAGTATCAGCTGGGCGGCATTTTCCCGGGAATCCGCTCTTATCTGACTGTATGTTGGGACGGGGACGAGTTTGCCTGCTGCATTGAAGGTCCGTTTTGACACTTCGTTGGCTACAAATCCCAGGTAGACTATCCCTACATGTACGCCTTTGTGCCTGAGTTCTTTCTGCAGGCTTTGACCCAGGGCGGTGTAGGCCATTTTAGAGGCGGAGTAGATAGAGTACCCGCCCAGCCCGTGCAGCCCCGCCAGGGATGATACCAATGTGATGCTGCCGCCGGAAATCGTCAGGTAAGGTAGGGCAAAATGAACTACCAGGGCGGAAGCCTTGAAGTTGGTATCGATTACCTCATGTATCACTTTTGGTTGCGTTTTTTCCAGCTCTCCATATGCTGACATGCCGGCATTGCAAACCAGGATATCCAGTCGCCCGAAATGGGTTACACACGCTTCTACGACCATTTTACTGCCCTCATCAGTAGAAACATCACTGACTACAGCATGCAACTGAGGCCACCATGGATGGAGTTCTTCATGTGTTTTCTGGAGTCTGCTGGCACTGCGACCATTAAGACAGACTTTGGCTCCCTGCTGCAGGCATTTTATGGCCAGGGCTTTACCGATGCCCTGCGAAGAGCCGGTGATCAATATTACTTTATCTTTGATGTTCATTTTTCAGGAGTCCAGTGATGATGTTTTTGAAACCAATCCAGGCAGTCCCGCACCGCCTCTGCTACAGGAGTTTGCGGCATCTGCAGTTCTTTCACTGCTTTGGCCGGAGTGTAGTACTGCTGTATGGCGGACATTCTCGCCATGCCAAAGCTCAGTTTGGGAGGGGTAGCGGAAACTCTACCCCAGACGGACCCGAAGATCCCTGCCGTCAGCACCAGCGGGTAGGGGATGTAGCGAAGGCGAAAGGGAATGCCCGCTACGCTACAGACCAGCCGAAAAAAGCGTTCGTAATCCATATTTTCATGCCCTGCGATATAGCAGTGGCCCAAGCGCCCCATCTGTAGCGCATTGACCGCCGCGACCGCCACATCGGCGGCATGCACAAAATTTTTGACCCCGCGACTGAAGCCCGGCACTTTACCCTGTACTACCGACAGCACCATCCTTCCTGATGAGGGCCCTGAATCATAAGGACCAATCATGAAGGTGGGATTCAGGATGATTACCGGAAATTTATTTCTCTGGTACTCGTCCAGTAGCAGTTGCTGGCTCAGGAACTTAGAATCTATGTAGTTATTCTGGAACTTCCGGTTTTCATAGCCCCCTTCTTCATCACCCGGTCGGATAACTGTGCCTGCCGCAAAGGAGTTGGCCGAACCAATATGTACAAAACGGCGGATACCGGTCTTTTTAGCTACTTCGATCATGCTGCGGGTGCCTTCCAGGTTGACCTTCATCACCTGCGGATTCCTGCCCGGCCATATTGCCGTGGAAGCGGCTACGTGGATGATCGCATCGCAACCCTCCACTGCTTTTTCAAGACTGTCTGTATGCATCAGGTCTCCTGACACAGTACGGACGGGGAGGCCATCCAGCGTACCGGTATGCCGGCCGGGAAACACCAGGCAATGGGGCTGGTAGCCCTGGCGGATGAGTTCACGCACTACGTTTGAACCCAGCATACCATCAGCACCAGTCACAAATACATTTTTTATAGTTGCATATATGCTCATTTGACTATCATCAAATTAACTGATACCAACACTCCAGGGCTGCGCTGGCTAAGCCCATTCTTGCCGCTATTGATTGTTTGAAGATGTTTTCATCCCTTTCTACTACTACATGTGAATACCCTCACCAGGCTGGTCAGTAGTGCCTGTTCAGGTCCTTGCCCTCATGCAGTGAATGGTCAGAAACTTATGTCCTGCTGCCTATCCATTGTATCAGTTGATAGATACTTTTGAACAGAAGATGGCCGGGAGACATTTTTTGGCGCGTATGATGCACCCCTTCCGGTGTAAGGATTATTTCCTTCTGATGATCGGTAAGGATACTGGCTTTTGCGTTTGACATACAATGGTTTTTACAGGCTTATACAGTATAATATTTCTGATACGCTTAGACAAAGACTCCGTTCTGGTCACTAAAAGGTGGCATAAAACTGATTGCAGCGAAATCCACTATCTGTCAGGCGCTGCTTGACGCTTGTCAGTCAGCCTTTAAACTCCATTATTCCTTTATGAAGAACCTGCTTTATCATCGTTTTTACATGATTGATTTGCGCGTCAGTTTCGGCTGCTAGTGATGCTTCTTTTTGGTGCTTGTTTTTTTCGGCATCGTTCCGAAAACGATATCCCAGAGGGGTGAGCTGACACCGTAGGCTCTTTCGTCGTCGGAATAGTGGTGTATCAAATGGTGCTTCCAAAGGTAGCTGAAAGCATTCTTTGGCGGTTTGCTGGTGTGTACTTTGTAATGGACAAAAAGATAGGCAGCGTAGCCGGAGAGAAATCCGGGAAAGAAGAATAAGGCATGCTGCCCCATCGGCAGGTAAAAAAGCATAAAAAGTAATCCACTCACCAGCAGGGCTAACGGAATGGGTAATGCCAGCAGGTCCTTTTCGTTGGGAACCGCATGGTGTACCCCGTGTACCTTGTACTGCCAGTTCTTTTCGTCCTGGTAATTTTCCCCGGAGTGGTACATGAAGCGATGTGTCGCATACTCCACCAGGCTGAACAGCAGTAGTCCTGCTACAAATAAGGCTACACTATGGGTCAGAAGCGGTGTTGATACCGCAAAGCCATAAATGACCATGCCCAGCGAAATGAGGCAGTATATTGAAATTGCGACCAGGGGGTTGGTCCGGCTCAGTTTGTTGAGTATCGGATGCTTAAAAACTTTTATCTGGTTCATGGTATGTGCAGTTTTTTTGTAGTTAAATGTGGCTTCAGCAGGCATTTTATGCTTTCCCTCAATTTGTTGTGGAGTAGGTCAGGGCATCTATCCCATCCTGAATGTCCTCCGGAGCGTAATGCTCCGGAAAGAGAAGCTTTACCAGTAGCGGGTGTTCTGTACCCGGATCCAGTTCGTAATGCCCCGGTTGATGGCTGCATGCCGTAAACGAGATGGCATACCCATCCTTCACCGCCTGTAGATATTCCTCGCAGTATATGTCAAACAGTTTCTTGTCCATTGTTATAAAAAGTTAATGCTGATACTGTCCTGGATGTTAAACTAAAAGCCGGATGCTGGAATGAATAGGAAAAAACGGACATAAATCAACTTTCTCCTTATTCCTCCAATGTTTCTGATCTTCCGGCATCCGGCTTTCCTTTTCAGCTACTAACCATAATGCTCCGGCCAAAGGCACTTTTTGCATGGGCTTGGGCTGAAAGTAGTTCTCACCTAAGCCCGGCAGTAGCAGGCGATGTATAAAATCGCGCTGAATGACAATACCCAGGCTTTACGGACTCACCCAGCTAATGCTAAACTGGGCAAAAAGCGGGTTGCCTATTTCATTTTCAAACAGGTATGGGTCTTCGGCAAACAGGCTCCGGAAGAAATCGCCGTCGTCTACGTTATACTCCCAGTTATAGCGCAGGCCTGCCTGCACCGATAGCCAGATGGTTCGGGTGACGGCACGATCCAGTATGGCCCGAATCCGCAGTTCCGCCCTCCTGAGTTCAGGATTGAGCATCTGCCCGTTCTCCGTCCCGGTCAGCTCGTTCAGGTGATAGGTGTTACCCTGGAAATTGTGCCCGACTGACAAAATGGTTTGTTTGTTGAAGTTACGCTTGATGTTCAGGCGGGAAGGCAGCAGGGCATCTATCCCCCACTTGCCGTCAGCTGATGTATACTGGTAGTAGAATACCGGCATATAGTTCAGCGCCCCTCCCATGTAGGTCCGGGAAACTCCCAAACCCCACATTTTTCTTTCACTGGGCTTCCATCCGTAGATAGCCGCGGCGGCAAATCGTGTGTAGGAAAGATCCTGCATGTCGGCCAGCGTATAATCACCATTGAGGGACAAAGCTGCCTGGAAGATCATAAAGTTTTTCAGGCTCAGCGGCTTAAATATAACCGTGGCAAGGTTGGTACTGGTGAGGCCGTTCTCGCTCAGGGTTCTTACAAAAGGATGCTCGGCATTCGCACCGGCCTCCTCAAAATTGTACTTCGTATCCAGGTAGTTGAACTGCAGGGCGACCGTGATATTATTCTTGGAAATAACCGGGTACTGTACGTCTATGCGAAATTCGCTGGTACTGTTGACCTGGTACTCCCGGGCCGCGTTATTCATGAAAGCACCTACGTTCATGTCATAACTCCCCTGAATGTCGTAGCCAACCGATACCAGCTGCTGAGGACCACCGTTCAGGATACGCGAAGAGCAGAATGCCTTGACCTGTGCGGCAGGTACCAGCGAACTGAAATCAAATTCCTCTTCCGTACCTTCTTCCTGGGCCAGCAAAGGCAATGCGATCAGCCATGCCAGCCCTAATGCGATTAATTGTGTTTTAGTTGTGTTCATCATCATTTAGTTTTCATGCGTACCCATACATCTGTTCTTCCTACCAGCCCGAAAGGGTCCAGCGAACCTCTGACATCCAGCTTATCCTTTTTAGGCATTTCTATGGAGCAGTAATATAAGTTGCCCGACTTGGGGTCGTAGATAGTACCGTCCGTCCATTCACCATCTTCAAAAATAAAGTCCTTGAGGTTGACCATCTTCAGCGTGGGATTGCCATCAGGATCAGTTTTGGGCTTACCGGATTCATCGTTAGGTTCCTTGAGCCAGACAATTCGGCCGTAGTACTTCTCGTTCTCATCGTTTTTATAAATGTGGATGTAAGAAGTGCCCTCACTCGGCATCCAGATGCCGACAATGTCGTCAGCTTTCTGGGCTTCCGCAGCTTGGTAGGTAGCCGCCAGGAGCAGGCAGGTTAATAACAATACAGTCCTTTTCATAGCGCTTGGATAAAGTGGTAAAAGTCTTGTTTTAAAGGTTTTCATGGTCTGAGAAAATTTTAGGTTAAACGATTTGTGAAAGCGTTTTTAAGTATGATTGGTCAAGGTTTGAATAATTCCAGTGTGCCGCCTGCTATCCGGCAAAGGCCTACGGTTTTTTTTAGGCATAGCATTTTCGGCGGACGCTTTTTTTTGTTCGCAGGCTAAATCTAAGGTTCGGGAGAAAGAAATAATAGTAAAAAACGGACATGCCACATTTTCATAAGGTCTGAAGTATGCGCGGAACTATCTCAGGAGCAAGCAGCCTATGTGTGACAATAGTGTGCTTCTGTTTTCCGGAGGATTCGTCAGCATATTTGTAGGTTTTCTATCTGTAGAAAAGAAAATACAAAAGCCTTTGCGCACGATAATCAGGTGTCTGTCTTAAAGAATTCCTTAGGCTTTTTGCCGGTAAACAGCTTGATATCTTTGGCAAAGTGCGACTGATCATAATAGCCGCACTCATGGATGATTTGCTGGAAGTCGGTGGTGTCAGCTGTAAAGGCCATTTCCGCCGCCTTGTGCAGCCGCCTGATGCGTAAATAGTATTTGGGGCTCATGCCCACCTGCTCCCGGAAAACCCGGCGCAGCTGCCGTCCGCTTACCCTTAGTTCACGGCATATCTCATCAATATTTCGTTCAGGGTATTGGTCTATGATTTTCAGGGCATTATACATGATCTGATTGGTTCTGATCCTTTTTACGGACGCTACTTTCCGCAGGTAGGCGTCTGTGTGCTCAAACATCTGTGCATAGTTTTCGGCTAAGCGGATCTTTTTACCCAGATCTTTTGCCATACTGCCCAGGACATCAGCCGCCGACCGGTACTGATTGGCAAAAAGTGCAATCTTTTCCGGTTTCAGCAGGATACCTGACATATCTTTGCCCTCATGGTAAGCCGGCGCATACTTTTCAAGATGCCCGTTGGCGCAAAACAGCAGATGAGTGCTGCCGGAAGGAGGAAACTCCAGTTTATCCTGATCGCTCAGCTTGTGATAAGCTGCATTGTCGTAAGACCCGGCACGTATGGCCGGATCAGCCGATGGAAAAGTTTTTTGAGATTGAGCTGGATGTGTCATCGCTGGTTTTTTTTAATTTGATTTGCTTAACTTTTCTTGAATTTAGGCGGAAACTTATCCACGGTAAAGCGCCCTCGAGCAGTCAGCAGGTATGAGTGAGTAGTTGGCAGGATTTATAAGATGTTTGGTAAATCGGTCTTTCTGTGCTTTATTAGGGTGCTCTCTGGATAGTATTTGTACTTATTATACTTTATATTCAATATATGAAGCAGATTTGCCTTACTTGGATGCTGCTCTTCAGCACACATATCTGCATTACCGCTGAGCTGCAGGCTCAAACTTTGATACTGGACGACACATTACGCAAGCATGAGGTGATCAGCCTGGAGGGCTACGATCAGTATTGGGTAGATAGCAGTGGTATGCTTGGCGTTGAGCAGGTGAGGCGACAGGCAGATTTTGTCACCCGTGGAGAAGAGCATACGCCTACGGCCCAGTGGCAGCTGCAAAACCTGAGGTCGCCGCTATGGGTACGTATATCTATTCGCAACGCCACTACAGAGCGGCTGCAATACTACCTGGCCCTGGGCCTGCATGAGTACACCGAGGCTTTTGTATACCAGGATGGGCAGCAGATAGCCCATCAGCGGTTGGGTAACCTGGTTCCTCTGGACGAACGCCCGGTCCCTGTAATCTGGCCATCCACCCACAACAACAGCCTGCCGCTGGAGCTCCCTGCCGGAGAAAAGGTTACCGTTTATGCAAAAATCCTGAACCCCTACGGCCCCAATATGGAGGGGAAGAACAGCCAGTTCCAGACAGGCCTGTACCAGCCTGAATATGTAGCGCAGCTGGCTACCCGCCACATGCTATCGTCCATATTCTGTCAGGGAGCCTTGTGGTTTATCCTGATCTACCACGTGGTCAACTTCGTGATCAACCGCAGCCGGGTGTACCTCTGGTACTGTACCTTTCTGTTTGCGGTCATCCTACATATGCTGGACAGCGATTTTTTCCTGCTGTACCTTTTCCCCCGGGCTTATCCGCAGTTTTCTGATTATGTTTTCCTGGTGGGGGTAGGGCTGGTGTTTATCAGCTATTTCCAGTTCTCCAAGGTAGTCATCGTTTCAACCGGAAAGCTTGACTGGGCCAGAAAACTGTTTGACATGCTGCTGATCATACAGATCACTTTCTTTAGCTGCTGGCTGTTGTTCTACAGCCTGAACCGATTCGCATTTCCCGAGGGCGGTCTGCTCTGGCTGGTGGTTGCCTGGCACTCATTTTACCAGTTACTCATTGTCATGGAAATCTTTGCTGTTGTATTGCTGAATGTACTACTGGTAAAGAAAGGCACTTCCAACGTAATACGCTATTATGTGGCGGCCAATACGTATATGGCTGTTGCCCTGGGCCTGCATTTCGTGATGCCTTTTCTGTTTTCGCCCTTTAGCCAGGAGGGTACAGATATGATCAGCATTGTGGGAGAGTACTCGCTGGAAACCAGCATACTCGGCCAGGTACTGCTATTCTCTATTGCCCTGGCCTACGTAGTCAAGGAGAAAGAGCAGAAAATGGCAATGGCCTTCGCCAACCGCCTCGCGGATGTAGAAATGCAGGCGCTGCGGTCGCAGATGAACCCGCATTTTCTCTTCAACTGCCTGAATTCCATCAACCGCTACGTAATAAGCCACCAGCCGGCTGAGGCCTCCGACTATCTCGCCCGCTTTGCCCGCCTGATCCGGCTGATCCTGCAGAATTCCAAGAGTTCGCTCGTGCTGCTGTCGGAAGAAGTTGAGGCGCTTCGCCTGTATATTGAGATGGAGGCGCTCCGTTTTGAGCATAAATTTACCTACGAAATGATCATGGGCCACGATGTGATGCCCGACTATATTGAGATTCCCCCTATGCTACTGCAGCCTTATGTGGAGAACGCCATCTGGCACGGGCTGCTACACAAAGAAGAGGGCAACGGCCACCTGCGCATGGAGCTGAAAAAGGAGGCGCAGGCGCTGGTTTGTATCATTGAAGACAATGGGATAGGCCGGGAACGAGCCGCCGCGCTCCGCCGGGATACGCATCCCAAAAAGAAGTCCATGGGAATGAATATCACCTCTGAGCGGCTGGAGTTACTGGAAAGACAGCGGAACATCAAAGCGGCAGTGGAAGTAGCGGATCTTGTGGCAGCGGACGGTTCCGCGATGGGAACACGGGTAGTGATCAGCATGTCATTGTATCATATGGAGTAAAGATTATGGAAAAGCTAAAAGCAGTAATGGTGGATGATGAATCCCATTGCCTGGAAACCCTGCAGTGGCAACTGAGTCACTATTGTCCCAATGTGGAAGTGATCGCCAGCTTCACCTCCAGCCGGGATGCCCTAGCCGGCATACCCGACCTGAATCCGGATATCGTATTTATGGATATTGAAATGCCCTACCTCAATGCCTTTGACCTGCTCCAGGCTTTGCCCAAAATGCATTTTCATCTGATCTTCACGACGGCTTATAATGAGTACGCGCTCAAGGCTTTTCACTTCAGCGCCCTGGATTACCTGCTCAAGCCTATCAGTAAGGATGAACTGGTGAATGCGGTCAAAAAAGCCTGGGAACGTAATACCAGGTTCCCGGCCTATCAGCAGATGGAAATACTGATGCAGCAGATGAGCAGAAAGCAAAATATGGATCAGAAGATCTCGCTGCCCACCCTGGAGGGACTGGAGTTTGTCCCGGTAAAAGAAATCGTACGTTGCCAGTCTGATAGTAACTATTCCAACATTTACCTGCTGTCGGGCAAAAAGCTGATGGTCTCCCGCACCCTCAAATTCCTGGAAGAAACCCTGCAGGACCATTCCTTCCTGCGGGTACATCACTCGCACCTGGTCAATCTGCAGCACATTGAAAAGTACATACG
>CAZFFW010000167.1:0-12423 GCA_964518125.1 uncultured Porifericola sp. | reverse complement strand
AGTTTTTGCAAAACAGGCAATGATAATACCCTATGGTCTGGCAAAACCAAAACACTGTATTTCAGACCGGTCGGTACTACAACCATTTCATCTTCTACCTCCAGTTGCAGGAAAACGTTCTCATCCATAACATCATAGTCAAAGCCTGGCATTGCGCCCGCTGGGTCGGAATGTTGGTATGGAAATACATTGGGCACATGATCACCATAATAGTACAATACATCGGCAACGAATTTACCTTCCTGAACGACTGATTGAACCCGGTGCATATAGTTAATAAAGGGAGCGGATTGTTTCCACCAGGTGACCTGGGGATTGACGTGTGTTCCTGCAAAATATTCCTGGCCTGGCATTCCCATTTCAGGAGGAGAAGCTGAAAAAGTATGAAAATACATACGGTTAAGGCCAGCGCAAATTTCGTGATCGAAAGAAGATTTTTGATCATGCCAAAGCTCATCGTTCCAATGAGGCCCTATGGTAGTAAATGATTCCGCACCTACAATTTTTTGACCATAAATATGTGCTGCCGATGATGCCTGTTTAATGAAAAACCTGTTTTCAGGAAGCGGTCGGTGCGGAGAAGGCGACCAAAACTCACTCATTACAATATCGCTGAAACCATAGTTCTTAATTCCATCCATAGGGCCTGCATGTGGTCCGGCGGATTCAGGCTGAATACCCATGTTATGCTGATGAGCATATTCCTGGAAGCGGGCATAATGATTGTACGCCACCAAATCCCCTAACGTTTTTCTAAAATCGGCCAGGAAAGCATTGGATGTTTCAATATCATCCACGACATAGCCCGCAACCACAGGCAAGTAATTGGTAATGTCGTAACCCCGGTAATTTGTAAATTCCTCAGGAAATTCATCTGTCCAATTCATGCCACCGCACTCCCAACTGTCTGTTTCCATATATTTCAACGTATTCCCCACATGATCACCTGCAGCAGCAAAAATTGGTTCAACCACATCATTCCAGTAAAAATCAAAGGCTTCCTTACTCATATAATCAAGTACACGCCCATGCCAGTCTCCGCTTGATGTGGATACGTGGGCATCTGTAGAGGTGTATCCGAATCGAATAACATTCCACTTCCCTACTGGTGCTTCCCAATCCAGTTTGCCTTCCTCATCCATTTTGGAAGTAAGGTCAATAATGTTGTCCTTTTGAACAGTAAATGAAGAATTTCCCTGGGTTACTGAAGTGTTTCTGGGATTATTGGTGAGTAAAAACCTGCAATCCGGGGCAGAACCACCTAATTCCTGAAACCCGAGTTTAAGGTTCAAATCAGTTATGCCTTCTTCACTTTCCTTAAGCTCATTAACCGGAATCGCCAAGACTGCAATATCTTTGTAAAAATCATCCCTTAAAGGAGGAAAATCAAGCACTTGAGAAAACTGACTACCTCCGTTCACTTCAGTTTCAGAATAAGTGAGTTGTTTTGCAGCATATTCGGGCGTAACCCTTGGCCCACCAAGGTTCCATCCACTTTGAATATTGAAACCAATTTCCAAACCCAATCTTTTTGCCTCGTCAAGTGCGAAAACAAACAATTCATTCCATTCAGGTGATCCAAATAGCGGCCCTTGAGGAATGTCTTTATTTCCCCGTTGATTGTGTCCGCCAGCATCAAAAACCATCGCACCATGGAAATTTCTGGCCTTCATTGCTTCAAGGTCTTTGGTAATTGCAGCACGGTTAACATTTCCGTTAAGCCACCACCACCAGCAGTTTACACCATATTTAGACGAAGGACTATTGAAGCTAGACTGAATAAATTTTATATTGACACTTTGATTCTCAACCATTTCAGTGCCTGGAGTACAACTGAATAAAAGGCACAACGTGAAAAAAACAATACCTACTTTAGTATTCATCTTCTATAGTATTAGAGTATGTTTTGTAGTGTTTATTGTGAGCATAATAGCTAGCAACCCTGACCAGAACTTAGATTCTGACCAGGGTTGTTATTAAAATTACAATGGTTTACTATCTTCTCCATCCAGGGTTTTGCTCCCAACGTACATCTGTATTCCGGTCAATTACGTTCTGAGGAATAGGAAATAAGTTGTAGTCAAAAGTAAGCGAATTGATCGTCCATTGATGCTTAGCAAAAGCTCTGATCCTGTCTACTGCAACTGTGCCTCCCATTCTCAACAGGGTATTCCATCTACTCTCTTCACCAAAGAGTTCCCTTGCTCTTTCATCCAGAATGTAGTCAATGTCCACATCAGCGGCCGTGGCCAATATATCGCATTGTGCTCTGTTCCTGATCAGGTTGATGTCATCGGCGGCTGATTGATTATCTCCTTTGCGGAGATGGGCTTCAGCTCTCAGTAGAATTGTTTCTGGCAGGCGAATCGCATAGCGGTCACGGAATATATTACTCCGATTTTGCCCTTGTTCCAATCCCTCAAACTGATCAGTGGTGAACTTTTCAAAAATCGGAAAAACAGAACCTAGCAAAGATTGATTGGCAGCATCAATTGCTTCCTGAGGAACCACTTTCCCCAGCAAGTCGGGGAAAGCAGGATCGTTATAAATAATTGTTCTACGGATGTTTGATTCTGCTCCTCTTATGTCTCCCTCAGATATTGACGAATCCCATACTATGGTTTCTGTCAATGGAGTAGGTGCAAAAAAGGCAACTCCTCTACCACCTACATCCTCTGCGACGCCAGTTACCCCCTCAATCACTCTATATACAGGCATCCAGTACCTTGGGTGTTGAAGCTGAGCATCACCATCACCGGCTAATACAGCACCAAAGTCATTTTGATACGTCCAGACGCTCTCCGTATTACCGTCGGCATAATTGATGTTACCTAAGCGAAACAAATCCCAATAAACGTCTTTGCCGGGTTCGTCCTGTCTGGTACCAAAGCGTTCGGTCATCAAGGAATAGATACCACCGTCAATTACTGCCGATGCATATTGGATAGCCTGATCATAGGCAGCATTGTCGTTAGTCTCTATGCCAAGGCTAAGATAAAATTCACTTAAAAAATGCTGAGCAGCACCTCTGACAACCCTACCCGGTTGTTCAGTGGTTTCAGGTAGGTCCGTTAATATGGATTCCAGTTCATCAATAGCAAACTGATAGACTTCAGCTCTCGTGGCTCTCTCGTAGTCGAACCTTGGTTCTGAAGCCACGGTGGTCACTAACGAAACTCCACCAAATAGTTGGGCCAGGGAACCGTATGTCTTAGCCCGGAAGAACTTGGCTTGTGCTAGTATGTAGCTTTTTTGTTCCTCGGACTCAAAGGATACATTTTCAAGATCGGCAGCAGCAATGGTAGTATTCGCAAATGAAATTATCTGATAATGGGTATTGAAAATATCACTTATTATCGAGTTATCCGGATTGATTATACTGTAATCACTAAAAGTGTTGGCCTGCCGGAACTCCGGGGTTACCATCACATCCGATCCTTTGCCCTGAATGACTCCGTTAAGTACACCATCATTGGCCCGGTATCTTCTATCGGCGTTGTAGAGCGTGTATAGTGTCTGCTCTACCTGCGTGCCTGAACTGAATATGTTGTCCGTAGTATAAAAAGATTTAGCCTCTTCTCTTAAAAATTCGTCATCATTACATGCTAGTATGAAAAATAGCAGTAATACTGGAAATATTTTGTTGTGTATGGCTTTCATAATCTTGTGTTTAAAAACTTACATTTAATCCGAATGAGTATACAGTAGGAACCGGATAAATACCGGACAAGGCGGGAATACCCTCTTCAGGGTCGCCTCCTCCAAACCAGTTGGTAAATGTGGCCAAATTATTAATGGTAGAATATACTTTCAAGGAACTGATATTTAGAGCCGACAATGCACTGCTAGGCAGGGTATATGACAGCGTAACATCCTGTATTCTGACAAAAGTCCTGGACTGAAGACCCAGGTAACGTCCACCGGTATAGGCAGGTCTTAAAAACTCCTCGCTTTGGTTTTCGGGAGTCCACCAGTCATGGTCAATTTCATTGGTATCAAACCTTGTTCTGAATGAATTGTACAATGGGTTCGCTTGCTGATAAAAACCATTACCGCCAAATATACCTGATACCAATACATACAGGCTCAGGTTTTTGTAATTGAGCGTATTGGTAAGTCCCAGCCTGAAGTTTTCTTGGCCAAATCCAAGTATTTTACGGTCTTCTGCTGTGATCACACCATCACCATCAAGATCCCGAAACATTGGGTCGCCAGGCTGACCGCCGTTATTTCCCAGGTACTCTGTGTCTGACTCCTGCACCACTCCCATATACTCATAGCCGAAGATAGCGCCCAGTGATTCTCCTATAAAAAGATTGTTAGCAATATCATCTTCTTCTCTGCCATCACCGTCTATATCATCTCCGTACAGTTCGGCCACGATATTCCGGTTTCTCCAAAAAGTAAGGTTGGTGTTCCAATTAAGGTCATTCCTTTGCAGGACATCGTAAGAAAGGTTAATCTCAACACCGTTGTTGTCCACCTGACCCAGGCTTGAAATGATACTGGCAAAGCCGGTCATGATAGGAATCTGGCGGGAGAAAATCTGGTCTCTGGTTTTTGAAAAGTAAAAATCTACGTCCAGTCTCATCCGGTTATTAAGCCAGGCTGATTGTATACCGCTATTGAAAGAAGTTGTTCTTTCCCAGCCGAGGTTAGGATTTGCCAATGATGATTGTTGAATACCCCACAGAAGCGTTGCGGGAGCATCTCCAAATTCATAAGGAATTCCGCCACTCTCACCGCTCCTCACTGGAGCTAAAGTACCGTATGGATTAACTCCCTGGTTACCATTCACACCGTAAGAAGCCTTTACTTTAAGATAACTGAGCAAGTCAGAGCCTTGCATAAAGCTTTCTTCGGTAGCGGTCCAAGCTACACCAATTGACGGAAAGTTACCCCACTTTTTTTCCTCACCAAAGACAGAGGCACCATCTCTTCTGAAAGAGGCATTGAGGTGATATTTATCATTGAATGTGTAACCAAGACGAGCCAGGTACCCGATATTTGCCCGCTCAATAATACTCAAACTATTGACTTGTACCTGGGCGAAAGGCAGTCCATTAACGCCTAAAGTAGTATTACCATTTGTAGAAAAATCGCTACCGTTCAGGGTCTCTATTTTTTGAGAAGTGAAATCCCGGGTAGCTACTAAGGTTACATCCAGGTAGTGTGCGCCAAAATCTCTATTGTAGTTGATAATGTTATCAACTACATAATTATAATCCTGCTGGTTGATATTGTAACCATTCGCCTGGGTCAGATTATTTTGGATAGATGAAGGGCTATACCGGTTGAAGAAAGGTTCTTCAAGTTGTTCTTGTATGTAGTAATTTTCGCTAAAAAACCTGTCCTGCGTGATGAAGTTTGCATAGGTAGAGTAGTTGAGCCGATAGGTTAGCCCTTCTATCTTAGGGACCTTAAACAGAGCATAACCGGCAAACCTGAAGAAGTTATCAGTGTCAACGTCTTCTACTGTTCCATCAGTACCCCATAGCGGGCTCTGTATAGAACTACCGGTTGGGTATCTTTCCAACGCAGTACTGGTATTGGCATCTACATCGTAAGGCATGTTTTCATAACGGTAGGGATATCCGATAGGTGCCATAGTCATGGCTGCGCCTAAGTTGGCTCCGATTCCCGAAAAGTCATTATTATTATAAGTACCATCAATACCAACTTCTAACCAGGGCGTAGCTTCAAAAGTAAGCCTGGTTCTTAAGGAAATACGCTCAAAATTATCTCCTAAGATAACGCCTTCCTGACTGGAGTATCCTCCGGAAAAAAAGTAATTTACTTTTTCAGCTGTACCCGATACTGAAGCTTGGTAATCCTGTAGCATACCATTACGGGAGACAAGATCTAACCAATCCGTATTTACCCTTTGGTCAAACAGTACATTTCTGGTCTGGTCATCCCAAACGATATCATCCACATTTGCGTAATTATTTTGCACGGCGTACTTTTCAAGATATCGGGGTGTTTCCATCAGATCCATCTTATTGGGCCATGTATTTAGACCGACTGAAGTGCTAAAGCGGATGGTAGGTGTACTAGTCTTTCCTCTTTTAGTATTGATCATAATGACCCCATTGGCAGAACGCGAGCCGTAGGCAGCGGCTGCAGAAGCGTCTTTCAATACATCAATAGAAGCAATATCCGCCGGATTGATATCGCCAATATCGCCCAGGTAAATAATACCATCTAGTACGATAAGCGGGGAGTTGGAACCATTGATAGAGTTTTGTCCACGTACCAGAAAGGATGGCGTTTCGCCCGGACTATTTTGGGTACCGACATTTACACCGGCTACGCCCCCCCTGAGTGATTGTAAAATATTCGTGTTGGGCATGAGGCCCAGTGGTGAGTCTTCCAAGTCTACCCGTGCGATGGCTCCTGTAATATTGGCCGCTTTTTCGGTACCATAGCCAATTACAACAAGTTCCTCGAGTTCCTGTACATCTTCTTCCATCGTCATATTGATAGTGCTTCTACCATTGATAGGCACTTCCTGCGAGGTGTATCCGATGGATGTAAATACCAGAACATCGCTGCCCTCAGGCACCCTGATATTATAATTACCGTCAGCATCGGATAGGGTACCACTCGTAGATCCTTTTACAAGAATATTAACGCCGGGCAGCCCTTCATCATTTGCATCAGTGACTTGACCACTAACGTCGATTTGTGCGAAAGCCGAAGTAAAGGTAAGAGGTAGTAAAAAAACTAGTATCAAAAAGATACAATAGTCCTTTCTACTACGATTTAGTTGTGAATGTGTCAACATGGTTGTTGTGTTTAGTAAGTAATTATTAAGAACGAAGGGGATGATAAAGAGAGGCTTTATCCTGTGTTGTAGAAAGTAATCATAATTTTGTGTAGTTTATCAAAATTTAGTGTAAAAAGATAAATAGTTAGTTGCCAGGTATCTCTCATGAACTGCGGGCCAGCGTAGGTTCTGGTCACATTTCTGTAAGAGGAAGAACCCGCATTGAAAAGCAGTGCACCAGCCAACCCCACACGTTTCATTTCCAGGAGCTCTGAGCCTATCCCCTCTTTGTCAATATTGCCTTCCAGCCACCACCATAATGCCCAGAGTTTGGCACTCATCGGAGGGATGACAAAGTCTTTCCTCATGTTATCAATTTCAACAACCGTAACGAAGTGGCTCAGGGGGCTGAGAAGTTTCCTTCTGTTGCTCTTCTGATACACAAGCTGTAAACGTAAGCGTGGTCTTATAAAAAAAGGGATAAAAGCGAATGCATAAAAAATTTGATTGATGTGTGTAGTAAATGTTTTAACTAGTCTATAACCCATAGATTTCAGATTGCGATGTACAAGTATTTATAAGTCCGACAAATACGCGCTCAACCCGATAATAGCAGTAGAAAGTATAATCATGGATAAGCCGGTGTAGATGATGCGTTTAGTTGTAGTACTTACGCCTTCCCATTCCCGAAAGTAAAATCCCCACAGATTGCTGAAGACAATGATAAAAGCCATGTGCAATGTCCAACTGGCAAAGTCAAACCTGCCCATCTGGGTGGAACCCATGCCGTAAAACATAAATTGCAGATACCAGATAACGCCTGCTAACGAAGCAAAAAGGTAATTTCTCCGTAGGGGAAAACTTGATTTGTCAAAGTACTGACCGCTCGTTCGGTTTTTGACATTCAGTACGAGGCACCAGACAAAATTGGTACAGAACCCCCCGAGCAGCACTACGATCAGTATGACAGTATTTTGCCACAGGGGATGCGTGCCGTATGAGATGGCGACCTGACCCAATGGTTTACCGGCTGCTAGTCCGAAAGCCATGCAGGCACTCAGGATACCGGATACAATGGCTACTGTGATCCCTTTTTTGAGGTCAAATTCGGTAATACTGTTTTGTTTAGCTTCTTTGGATAGCTCTTTCTCTTTACGTAAGCCGGCCTTTCCACAGACCAAAATGCCCAACAGGCATATTACCACCCCACTCATAACCAATATGCCGGAGGTAGTGGATAGTAGCTGCAAGAATGTGCCTTCAAACAAAGGCGGTATAATTGTACCAAAGGCAGCTGAAAAGCCCAATGCCAGAGCATATCCCAGGGAAAGACCCAAATATCGCATGGACAAGCCGAAGGTAAGGCCTCCTATGCCCCACAAAATACCGAAGAGAAAAGTCCAGAAGAGCGTAGTGCTGGAAGAAGAAAAGAGTACACTGCCGAGCTCAGGAACCGTCAGCCATCCCAATACCCAGGGCATGATGATCCAGGAAGCGATACCGCTCACCAGCCAGTAGTTTTCCCAGGCCCAGCCTTTTACATTCTTGAAAGGTGTGTAGAAACTGGCGGCAGCTATACCGCCAATGCTGTGCAAAATGATGCCTAATAGTGCTGACATACCTAACAGACTTGAGCGACTTCCATATTCAACAAAGCTCCAAGTTTATGTATTTTGGAAGCGACGTGCCCAACCCCTACCGCGCAATGGTGGGCCGGGCCGTGTTGATTCCATGTATTGACAAATTTGCGGGCACCTATTGAAAACTTATAGCGACTGTTGGTATTACCAATCTCCAGAATAGGACCCTTGACTGACTCAGCTTCTGCGGTTAAGAGTTTGAGCTTACCATCTGCTGTCTGTACTACCGAAAGTAAAGTTACCGGCCCATGCTTGACCGACATTTCTACCGAAAGCCCTTTGCCTACTTTGCCATGATACACATGCAGTGGTCGGACTTTGGTTTTGCCTTGCGCAATAGCCATATGTCCCGGGCCATCATGCCCCATCAATACTACATCATCTTTAAAGTCCATAGCATAATATTCTGTAAAAGAGCCACCTGCACGAAAGCTGTCCATGATTTTCATCGCCTGGGCATTCTTGATCTCATATTCACCAGCAACCGGTACTCCATGGGAGGTAAGCAGGGAAGTGCCCAGGATGATAGAGCTGATTGTATCTCCATTGGCAGAATTACCTGTTCCCATATAATAGTAGGCCATAGAGCCGAGTTGATGCTTTTCAACCAACTGGTCCAGCGCGACCGAGGTACGGGCAGCTCTTTTCAACTCTTCTGTAGAACAACCTTCCTGAACATCAAAAACATCATAAAAATAAGCTAGCTTTTCTTTGACTGCATGATCATCTACAAGTGAACGTAAATGGGAAAGCTCATCTACTTCAATGATTTCAATGTGCCCGCCAAAGCAAACGAGTTGCTGAGTAAGGTCTGAATAAATATCCAGCATACCTCCGTAATAATGTCCCATACAGCCAAGACGGTTATGAGACATAATATGGGCTACGCGGGCAGCCTCAAGCCACTCCTTAACTTCCTGCCAGCATTCAGGATCGTCGTACAGCATTCCGGTGATCTGATGAAACTGAATATTTGCCCTATTGAATACATTTGCTATCTCAGGAACAGGACAAGCTGCGCAATTGGCCAGCCATTCGCCGGTCATCTTTGTACGGTCTTTCAAGGCATTGAAAGCAGCGTAATCTATCGTTTCTTCCGGGGATAGATTTAGGATAACGACAGGTACTTTAGCTCTTTGAACCACTGGTAGTACGGTAGACGAAAGGGCATAAGTAGTAACATGTAAAAAGATAATATCCACATCTGCCTGACGAAATTGATGCCCGGCGTTCATGGCTTTCTCAGGTGTGTCTATCATGCCAAGGTTTACCACCGCTACCCCATGGTCGGAAATTTTGCCTTCTACTACTTTATTGTACTTTTTGAGACGGACTTCCAGGCCTTCAAACTGCGCCCAGTAAGATTCTAAGCCAATGGCAAACAATCCGACTTTTAGTGAATATACCTGGCTTTCCATTTTAAATTCCATAAAGTCGTCTCAAATATTAAACTAAAAATGAGTAATTTTCAATCTACAAACTTCCAATGAATAATATGATAGATAAAATGGCAATAAATTTGTATATTCTGGCATGTCCGAGATCAATGATTACTACAGTAAATATCTCACAGCCGGAAAGGATGATATTGACTGGGGTTTACATGTATTGACCACTGGTTTCACCAAAGTACCAGGAGATACAAACTATCCCATGCATACTCACCCAAGCGACCACTTTTTTACCTGGGAAAGAGGCCGTATTCTGGGAGAGTATCAACTTATTTACATCACCAGGGGTAGTGGTGTATTTGAATCCGCCAGCACTTCAGCCCTCAAAATACAGGAGGGTACAATCCTGTTGCTTTTTCCCGGAGAATGGCACCGCTACAAGCCAGATATTACCAATGGCTGGGACGAATATTGGGTTGGCTTTAATGGACCTTATGCGCAAAGGCTTTTAGAGAAAAACTATTTTACCAGAAAGAACCCGGTATTACAAATAGAGCAGGATGAAGATATTTTGAGGCTGTTCCTGCAGATTATCGAAAACGTACGTGCTGAAAATATTGCCTACCAGCAGGTGATTTCTGCAGTGGTGGTACAATTGCTAGCCAATATTTATGCAGTACATAAAAGGATGGGTGTAAAAAATCAGGGCTACGAAAAGCTGATCCAAAAGGTAAAGTGTGTTTTGATGTCCCAAACGCATCAGATAGCAGATATCAAAAGTATAGCTGAAGAACTGCATGTGAGTTATTCCTGGCTTCGCAAAATGTTTAAGTATGTCACGGGCTTATCTCCTTACCAGTATCATTTGCAGTTACGTATTCGTAAAGCAAGTCACTTGCTAACTTCAACCGACCACTCCATTAAAGATATTTCCTATATCACAGGTTTTGAATCTCAGTATTATTTTGCTCGTATTTTTAAGCAAAAGACCGGGTTAAACCCTACCACTTTTCGTAAACAAAGACGAGGAATAATGAGTAGCAAGGCATGAGCGGCCCTCTGGTTGATCAACAGATGCTGTGAGGATGAAAACTTTTATCAGCTTTTTTTATCTTCACTTCCTGTAAACAAGCTCAGTTCGTTGATTAATCTGAAAAATATTCCGGTATTGAATTTTATCAGATTCAGCGCTTCATTGCAAGGATATTTTACGCTAGTATATCTTTTACGACATTGCCTGCTACATCAGTTAGCCTAAATCTGCGCCCAAGGTGTTTATAGGTAAGTTTCTCGTGGTTGAGTCCTAGTTGGTGCAGTACAGTAGCCTGAAAATCATGTACATGCATCGGATCTTTTATTATGTTGTAACCAAATTCATCGGTTTCACCATAAACGATTCCCGGTTTTACACCACCACCCGCCATCCAGATACTGAAACATCGCGGATGATGATCTCGCCCGTAGTTATTTTTGGTCAATTTTCCCTGACTGAAGTTGGTTCTTCCAAATTCCCCCCCCCAGATCACTAGCGTTTCGTCCAGTAAGCCACGTTGTTTTAAATCAGTCACCAATGCCGCTGAGGCCTGGTCTACATCTTTGGCCTGCCCGGTTATTTCTTTAGGCAGGTTCACATGCTGATCCCAGCCCTGATGGTATAGTTGTACAAAGCGCACTCCGTTTTCTGAGAGTTTACGCGCCAGCAGGCAATTTGCGGCAAAAGTACCGGGCGTTTTGCACTCCTCTCCGTACATATTGATGATGCTCTCAGGTTCTTTGGAAATATCCATCACCTCGGGAACCGTGGTTTGCATTCGATATGCCATTTCATACTGTTGAATTTTCGTAGCGATTTCAGGGTCGCCAAACTCTTCGTATGACATTTGATTAAGCTGAGACAAATTATCCAACATCTCTCTGCGCATATTTCTACTCATACCATCAGGGTCGTTAAGGTAAAGCACAGGATCTTCACCATTACTAAACTGTACGCCCTGGTGGATAGGATCCAGGAAGCCATTTGACCATAGCTTCGAGTATACTCCCTGGCTATTACCCTTACCCCTTGAAATCAATACAGTAAAGGCAGGTAAATTATCGTTTTCACTGCCCAATCCGTAACTCAACCAGGAACCTATGCTCGGACGGTTTCCTTGCTGGCTGCCTGTCTGAAAAAAAGTCAAAGCAGGATCATGATTGATGGCTTCGGTATGCATGGATTTTATGATACAGATATCATCCACTATTTTGGATGTATGTGGAAATAGGTCACTTACCCACGCGCGTGATTCACCATATTGTGCAAAGTCAGTGAAAGA
Source organism: uncultured Porifericola sp. (assembly GCA_964518125.1). Taxonomy (GTDB): domain Bacteria; phylum Bacteroidota; class Bacteroidia; order Cytophagales; family Cyclobacteriaceae; genus Catalinimonas. The sequence goes on along the minus strand of CAZFFW010000167.1, from coordinate 308 downwards.
TCCCACCAAAGGCAAAGAAGACTGTGTTGCTGTAAAACCAGTTAACCGCTGCTCACCACGCACGGAAGGTGGAATGTCCTGGCCCGTCATTTCTCTTAGCTTTGGTTTATAGTCAAAGGACTCTAGTTGCGATGGTGCTCCATTTTGGCATAAATAAATGACCCTTTTGGCTTTTGGTGCAAAGTGTGGAATTCCTGACATGATACTTTTACCTTCTTGCTCTTTCTCAACTGTATTGAATAAATCAGGAATTAAAAGGGAGCCTAAAGCAGCACTGCCTACACCTAAACTTAATTTGGACAGGAATC
>CAZFFW010000166.1:0-12470 GCA_964518125.1 uncultured Porifericola sp. | reverse complement strand
TACATTGATGGAAAAGCTGCACCTGTTCAGATTATTCGCAACCGCCTGTACAAAAGTATTTTTCCCATCAACGCCCGACACGAGCGATCACCGCGAGATCTCAAAGTGGGGCGTAGCAACCGGGGCGCTTTGGATATAGGCCTGTACGAAGGAGCTGTGGACGAAATCAGGGTGTATGACCGCCAACTGAGCGGATTGGAAGTAGCCGGTATTTATGGGAATCACTTCTGGAAAGAAAAGGAAAACTTCAGCCGGGAAGAACAAAACCTCTTGGCTGAGTACGCACTGCAGCAGGATTCGCAATACCGAAAGATTTTAGCAAAACTTGACCAGCTCCGGCGGCAGGAACATACCACACTGGATACGGTAGCCGAAGTGATGGTGATGCGCGAAAGACCGGTTCCCCGAAAAACCTACGTGCTGGACCGCGGCATGTACGATGCACCTAAGGAAGAAGTGCAACCCAGCACGCTTTCCAAAGTGCTGCCGTTTGAAGGTTTTCCCCAAAACCGTCTGGGCCTGGCGCAGTGGCTCTTTCATCCTGACAATCCACTGACCGCCCGGGTGGCCGTCAACCGCTACTGGTATATGTTCTTTGGCCGGGGCATTGTCGGTACGCTGGAAGATTTTGGTAACCAGGGTGATTTACCCACCCATCCCGAACTGCTGGACTGGCTGGCGCTGGAATTTCAAAATTCCGGCTGGGATGTGAAAGCATTGGTAAGGCTGATCGTTACTTCCGCAACCTACCGGCAGTCTTCGGTGGCTCCTAAAGAACTGAGGGAAAAAGATCCGGACAACCTGCTGCTGGCCCGTGGTCCAAGCTACCGCTTACCTGCTGAGATGATCCGCGACAATGCCCTGGCGGCCAGCGGCCTTTTGGTCAAAAAGGTCGGTGGCCCCAGTGTCAAAACCTATCAGCCGGAAGGGCTGTGGAGCAAAACACATTTCTCGCGACTACTGGTCAACTATGAGCATGACGAGGGCGAGAAACTCTACCGGCGTAGCATGTACACTTTTATTCGCAGAACCGCGCCTCCTCCCAGTATGACGGTACTGGACGCCTCTGACCGAAATATGTGCATCGTACGTCGGCAACGCACCAGCACGCCCCTGCAGGCACTGCTGCTATTGAACGAACCGCAGATGGTAGAAGCAGCCCGATTAATCGCAGAGCGAGTGTATAAAGAAGGCGGAGAAAGTAGTGATGAAAAATTAAACTTTACCTTCCGCCTGCTGACCAGCCGTAACCTACTGGGAGAAGAACTCCCCCTGATGCGCGAACTCTACGAACAGGAACTGCAGAAGTACCGGGAAGATGAGACCGGGGCGAAAGAACTGCTGGCGGTGGGTGAATATCCACGCGATCAGAACCTACCCCTGACCCAGGTAGCTGCGCTGACCGCAGTGACCAACATCATGATGAATTATGACGAAGTTTATACCAAACGCTAAGCTTTATGAGCGATTGCAAGCAATATACGCCCCACTACAGCCGTAGAGATTTCCTGACCAGGACCACCATGGGACTGGGGGCTGCTGCCCTGGGTTCTTTGGTACAACCCACTTCTCTCTTTGGTAAATCTGCTGCCCCGGCCGGAGGCATCGGCGGGCCACATTTCGCACCTAAAGCCAAGCGGGTCATCTATCTCTTCCAGAGTGGCGGCCCATCGCAGATGGAGCTGTTTGACTACAAGCCCATGCTGGAAAAAATGCACGGGGAAGAACTTCCGGAGTCTATCCGCAAGGGACAGCGCCTGACTGGCATGACTTCCGGGCAAAAATCTTTTCCGCTGGCGGGTGCTCCTGTAAGCTTTGCCCGGCACGGCGACAGCGGTATGTGGGTGAGTGAACTTATGCCGCATACGGCCAACATTACGGACGAGCTTTGTTTCATCAAATCTATGTACACCGAGGCGATCAACCACGACCCGGCCATTACTTTCTTCCAGACCGGATCGCAGCAGCCCGGCCGTCCCTGTATCGGCTCGTGGATCAGCTACGGCCTGGGCAGCGATAATGAGAATTTGCCCACATTTTGTGTGCTGCTTTCCGAAGGCAAAGGGGGTGGACAGCCCTTATACTCCCGTCTGTGGGGCAATGGCTTTTTGCCCTCCGTAAACCAGGGAGTGCAGTTTCGCTCCGGTAAAGACCCGGTGTTATACCTGAATAATCCGCCCAGCATTGACAAAAACGACCGGGAACGGCAACTGGCCTTTCTGAAGCGTATGCACGAAATGCAGCATGCCCGCCTGGAAGACCCGGAGATCAATACCAAAATTGCCCAGTACGAGATGGCTTTCCGCATGCAGACATCCGTACCGGAAACGATGGATATCGCCAAAGAGCCGGACTATATTTACGATATGTACGGGCCGGAGGCCAGGATTCCCGGCACCTATGCGGCCAACTGCCTGCTGGCACGCCGACTGGTAGAAAGAGATGTGAAATTTATTCAACTTTATCACCAGGGTTGGGACCATCACGGTAACCTGCCTAACGATATCCGGAAACTGGCCAAGAGCGTTGATCAGCCCTCAGCGGCACTGATCATGGACCTGAAGCAGCGTGGCCTGCTGGAAGATACGCTGGTGATCTGGGGTGGAGAGTTCGGCCGGACCAACTATTCACAGGGCAAACTGACCAGAACCAACTTTGGGCGTGACCATCACCCCCGCTGCTTCACCGTCTGGATGGCAGGAGCGGGCGTGAAGAAGGGCATGGTCTACGGAGCCACCGATGACTTCAGCTATAACATCACCGAAAACCCGGTACATGTACACGATTTTCAGGCAACCATGCTGCACCTCTTGGGAGTTGACCACGAAAAACTTACCTTTAAACACCAGGGCAGGCGCTATCGCCTGACCGACGTACACGGAAAAGTAGTTAAAGATATTCTTGCATAAACCAACAACCTGATCATGAAAGATGCTAATCGCAACCCTCGTCGTAATTTTCTCAAAGGCAGCGTAGCCCTCGCCGGCGGCGCTCTACTCAGCCCTGACCTTAAAAATTTTTACATCAGGAAAAGTACGCCCAAACTAGGGGCTGAAGTACTCGGACATAACGGCTACCGCTACCGTGTTAACGAAGCATGGGGAAATCTGAACCCTTCGCAAACGCCTGTCAAGAATTGCCACGAGATGGTGATGGACTCCAAAGGTCGCCTGGTGATGGTCACCGATGAAACCAAAAACAACATCATCGTTTACGACAAATCCGGTAAGCTACTGGAAACCTGGGGCTCCGACTATCCCGGTGGTCACGGCCTGTCCATTTTTGATGAAGGTGGAGAAGATATGCTCTTTATCTGCGACCCTAACATCGGCAAGGTGGTGAAGACCGACATCAAGGGTAAGGTACTGATGACGCTGAAAACGCCGCACGAACTGGGTATCTACGAGGAAGATATGCGCTTCCTGCCTACTGAAACGGCAATTGCACCTAATGGCGACATCTACGTGGCGGATGGCTATGGCTCGCAGTACGTGATACAGTACGATGCCAAAGGCAACTACATCCGGCATTTTGGCGGCAAAGGAGATGAAGACGACCAGTTTCAGACCGTACACGGCGTGGCCATAGACCAGCGTGATAAGAATAACCCAACGCTACTCTGTACCTCCAGGGTGCATAACGCCTTCAAGCGATTTACACTAGATGGGAAGTACCTGTCAACCATCTTCCTGCCCGGCGCTTTTGTCTGCCGCCCGGTCTTGGATGATGATAATCTCTACGCCGGTGTATGCTGGTCACGGCTCAAGTACCTGAACCAGACACCCAACTCAGGCTTTGTCACAATCCTGGACAAAAATAACAAAGTGATCTCCAATCCCGGGGGTACCGAACCGGAGTATCGCAAAGGTGAACTGCAGGTGATGGTACAGTCCAGTCCTGTCTTCAAGCACTGCCACGACGTCTGCATTGATGATGATAAAAACATCTACGTCTGCCAGTGGAATGCCAGTCAGACCTACCCGATCAAACTGGAGAGGGTTTGATGGTGAAAAATAAGCTTTGCCAAAGTATTAAACTTTGGCAAAGCTCCTATTCGTTAAATAGATTTTCTCGCCAGGTAAAAGTCAACCTTCTCGCAGCTGGTATCCGCGATGCGGGCATCCATATCGGCCAGCGTTTTGGGAGGAGGCACGATCACCTTGTCACCCGGCTTCCAGTCCAGGGGCATGGCTACTTTATGCTCATCAGAGAACTGTAGTGCCTGCAGCGCCCGCATAATTTCGTCCATGTTACGGCCTACATTCAAAGGATAATACATGATCAGGCGGATTTTTTTGACAGGGTCAATGAAGAATACCGCTCTTACGGCTGCTGTCTCGCTTTCGTTGGGCTGCAGCATCCCGTATAGTTTAGAGACTTTCATGTCCAGGTCAGCGATGATCGGGAATTGGAAATACACGCCAGTTTTCTCCCGCACATTATTGACCCAGGCCAGGTGTGAGTGGATACTGTCAATGCTCAGGCCAATCAGTTCGGTGTTCATCTTCGCGAATTCCTCCTGTCTTTCGGCAAAGCCGCTCATCTCGGTGGTACAAACCGGGGTAAAGTCAGCAGGATGTGAAAACATGATGATCCATTTGTCTTTGGCAAAATCAGAAAATTTAATTTTTCCGGTAGTAGTCACTGCCTCAAAGTCAGGGGCCTGATCGCCAATGCGCGGCATGGGGGTGGGTTGCATTGCTTGTTCTTCCATGGTATACATCATTAGTGGTGTAAAAAAGATTATGGTACAAGCTTAGCCCAAAAAGCGTTATAGATAAAACTGAAAAAATCTATCTTTGTCATAGATGCCATCTATAGCTTATCATGAATTTACAACAGTTAGAATATATCGTTGCGGTAGACCAGCTCAAAAACTTCAGCCGGGCCGCCGAACACTGCCATGTCACGCAGGCTACCCTTAGTGCTATGGTCAGGAAACTGGAGGAAGAACTGCAGGTAGTACTCTTTGAGCGCAAGGCCAACCCTATTATCACTACCGATTGTGGAAAAGAAATTATCAGGCAGGCCAGAAAGGTGCTCTACGAAAGCCAGCAACTCAGGGAACTGTCGGGAAAGGTAAAGGCAAACATCCGCGGGCAGGTAAAGCTGGGTATTATCCCCACTGTGGCCAGTGCCCTGCTGCCAAAAATCCTCAAGCCCATCACTCACAAATATCCCGAATTGCAGCTGGATATCCGGGAAGCCACCACTGAGGATATCGTAAGTCAACTGAAGGAAGGTACGCTGGATTTGGGTATCCTGTCTACGCCCCTGCAGATGGACGATATTGAAGAAAGTATCCTATACTACGAACTGCTGATGGTATATGGAGAAAAGTCACCCGACCGGCAGTATATCATGCCCGACGAGATACGGGAGCACAAAGTCTGGATGCTGGAAGAAGGGCATTGCCTGCGGGATCAGCTGATACAGCTGTGTTCGCTCAGAGAACAGAAACAGCTACTGGAAAACTTTGCCTTTGCGGCCAATAGCTTTGAAACGTTACTCAACCTCATAGACACTTTTGGCGGCCTTACGCTGATCCCCGAATTGTACTACCAGACCTTATCCGAGGAAAGAAAGGCCAAAGTAAGTTTCTTCAAAGCCCCGGTGCCGGTACGGGAAGTTAGCCTGGTGTACTTCAGGCCTTTTGCCAAACACCGGATCATCAACGCCCTGAGCAGAGAAATCGCTGAAATCGTAAACGCCAGGCTGATGTCAAATGATTACCCCAAGCACGAACTGGAAATCGCCAAAATCTGATAATGTAAGTAAGATGACACGATTAGTTTACATCATTAAACGTAGCAAGATACTCGCTTCAGTTTGTAACTGAAGTGGCCCAATGAAGCAAAGTCTTAGACTTTGCCTTTATTCATGATTTCAGTCTTGAAGACTGAAACCAGTGCTTACTTTAGTATAAATTTGTCCCTATACTTATCATCAAATCTTATGCATAGACTGATCAAAGCATACTTCATACTCCTGTTTCTCTTAGCCTGTAGCCCCGGGGAGGACAATGCCGCTACAGAAGCTGACGACATAGCCGCCATCACGGCAGTAAGTTCAGCGCGTGCACAAGCCTTCAATGAAAGCGATGCGCAGGGTATCGCCATCCATTTCACCGAGGATGCCATCCTGATGGCGCCGGGCGCGCCTGCCATGCAGGGTCGGGAAGCGGTAGCCGCTTACTACCAGTCCATTTTTGATGAATACGAGCCGGTACTGGAGAGCTATTACGAAGAGGTGGAAGTCTCCGGCGATATGGCCTACGGCCGGGGAGAGGCAAAAGTGACCCTGACGCCCAGGAATGGCGGCCCTACGACTACCGCTACTTCCAAATACCTCAATATCCTGCAGCGGCAGCCCGACGGCAGCTGGCAAACCACCCATGATGTGTGGAATGGGAACGAGGTAGCTGAATAGCCAGTAAGTCAGGTATCCGGCTTCTTAGCTGGATAGTATGCGGCTGAGGGTTTCGTAGCTGACCCGGGCACAGGCTTTCCCTTCCACTGCCCGCTCGTTTTCTACGATGTAGTGCTTCACCCCTCCGGCAGGCGCATGGCTGAAAATCCGCTCAAAGTCAATAATTCCCTGGCCTACACAGCTGATCCCGCCGTCGCGGTTGTTGTTCATATCCTTGACATGGGCCAGCTCAAAGCGTCCCGGGTATTGCTGAAAGTAATGCACCGGGTCCTGTCCGCCTTTTACCACCCAGTACCAGTCTAGCTGTACGGTTGAAAATTCGGGATCAGTATTTTCCATCAGGATGTCAAATGCCAGCTGGCCGTCTACCTCGGCAAACTCTTTGGCGTGGTTGTGCCAGGCCAGGCGAAAACCAGCCTCTTTGACTTTTTTGCCTAAGGTATTGATCCGCTCGGCAGTTTCCATGACTTCCTTCATCTGCAGGTTTTCGGCAGAAGATAGCCACGGATAGTAGCAGGCCAGGTAGGGTGATTCCAGTACTTCAGCATTTTTCAGGTAAGTACCCATATCTTCCATCAGGTTACTGATACCACTACCCAGGCTGACGGTGACCAGGCCCAGTTCGTCCAGTGCAGCTTTGTAGGCTTTGGCCGATTTGCAGGAGGCAGGAACGCTACCTTCTATGTGGGTGTAACCGATCTCGGCCAGTAGCTGCAGGGCGGCCCGATAGTCTTCTTCAAACTCTTTTCTCATCGTGTTGGTGATGATGGCCAGTTCCACTTTTTGAGGTCCGTTGCGCTTTACGGCATGGGCTTCTGTCAGGCTGGATACGCTCAGTGCTCCGGCGCCCAGCAGGCTGTTTTTGAGGAAGCTTCTTCTTTTCTGCATAGCTTGGTTTTTTCAGGAATAATACCAGCTTAAGATAATATTTTTTGGCGAAGAATAAACCAGAACTAGGGTGATTATCGGCTGATCCGATGGTAGGGGAGCAAAGTCAAAAAAAGGTAAAAAAGCATAAAAAAACAGCTTTTGCCAGTTTGTAGGCAAATGGGGCTATTTGTAGATTATCCTAAACCGGGGTCTGCTAAATTAGTACATCACAAAAATTCTGTCATACTCAACATCATTTTCATGCGTAATTTTATCTGCATCGTCATTGGCCTTTTTGTCAGCCAGTATAGCCTGGCCCAGTCAGTAGATGAGGCTGTTCAGAAGGTAAGAGACCGTTACTACCGTATCAATGGGGCGGGCGTCAGCCTGAGCAGACAGGATATTGAAGAGGCCACCTATTATTTTGAAGATAGCCGTATAGCCATCGTCAAGGTGCCAACTCCTGAAGGCCGCTATGAATTTTATTATGACTACGACGACCGCAGCGGTTATTATCCTTACTTTATCTATTTTGAGTCAAAAGACAAAAGCAGGCGCCCCGACCTCAGGCTCTATTACCAGGACAAAATGCAACTGGTGATGTATAAGGAAAACCAGGATGAAATCCCACTGGATATGTACAGCCGCCCGGAAATGGCCAGCGAGCTTCTTTTAAAAAGTATGAACTACCTGCATGCTTACCGGAACAACAGTATCAGCCTACGGCCGGCATATGAGGCCCGGATGAAAGGGGTGAAGCAGCAACTGGCATCGCTGAATGCACAAATTGTGAAGATCGACACCATCAGCGACAATAGCTACGAAGACGAAGGGGGCGGTTATGACGGAGAGATTCACTACCTGAATGCTGCCGGCGAGCTGGTCAAAAAATATGTATACGGTGGTGGTGAACATGGTGGAGAGCATAATATCACTTATTTTGACCGAAAACATACCGTCTACCAGCTGGAACAAAAGAGCCTCTGGGCGCCCATGCTGCTGTCGGTTAATGCAAGCGAGACTTTTTATGAAGCAGGACAGGCATTCATAGCAAAAAACTACGAAACCTACGGTGCCGGTTCAGTAAAATACCTTGAGGAATCTAATGGAGACTTTCATTATGACTTTGAGGAGGTTACTCCAGCTATCAAAATACTGGCTGACCCTGCCCGGCTGCGTACTGCCCGCTTCGCCGGCACCTATAAGGCGGCTTATGAGCTGGGGCCCGGTGGCGCTGCCGATCTGTTGATTTATCCTGAAACCGACCATAGTGTACTCTTTTTTATCTATCTCAACCGTGGCGCCCCCAGCCACAATATGGGGGAAATGTACGGCAGAATAGAACTGGATGGGCAACGTGGCTTCCTGTACCGGCAGCCTGACTACCAAGATGAACCCTGCGGTTGGGAAGTGGTGTTTGGCGACAATGGTACCTTAAAGATCAGCAGCCGGGACGGTCAGCAGGGCTGTGGCTTTGGATTCGGGGTGCAGGCAGACCATGAGTACCAAAGGGTTTCCGCTGATATCCCCCAAAGCTTCGAGCCGATGCAGAGAGGCGTGATGCATTTTAACAATGCAGAAAACTGGAAATACTGAGCAGGGCTTCCCACGGGGCAAGCTCATCAGCCGGGACATCAATAAGCACCATCATTTGAACCCCAAAGCTCCTGATCTCCCTGCGCAACAGGCAGGAGGTCGGGCATGCAGGCCGGTAGTGAAGAATGCTACCGGCCTTTGCTGTGGGTAGGGTTCTCAACCCATACCAAGCCCTGCAGTATGTTGCGATCCTTATCGTAGTATTCCACATTATTGCCGATCAATGTGGTACATCCGCCAGGGCTGATAGGGAAACGCAGGCTAGGCGGCATCCTGGGCCTGCGTGGGTAAATACAGCATAGGTAGCTGGGTCATCAGTAGAAAGTATTAGCGCATTGTATCAGGCGGCCTTATTTTTTAAGATACGGGGAGGGCCGGGGACATGATTAAACCCTTCAGCAAGGAACCTCCTTTTGGGTCTGAACGAAGAAGAAGCTGTCAGACTTCCTGCTGGCAGTTCATTCACCCCTTTCTTTGGGCGTTTCGGGTGGTAAATCGGGCTTCTGAAGCCCCCAGACCGCTTGTTGGGGCTTTTGCCCCTGATCCTGACAGGAACAGGCAGCGTACATTTGTGCAGAGATCAACAACACCCAAATCCAAAAAAGTATGAAAATTTTATTCCTCACAGCATCCCTGCTGATGCTGTCCTGTGGACTCAGGGCACAGGAAAGTCCTGACCGCCCCGCGCAGTCCTGGCCGGTCACGGTCACTATTTTTTCTGAATCCATCAGCCTGCCCAACTTCAGAAGCATCTTCCGGAATGGCAACCTGGGCATACGCGTAGGCACAGAAATCTACTACCGCCAAAGGAGCGGGCACCAGCTTTTGCAGACGGTCAACCTAGGTTATTATGCACACCGCAACTTCCACAACGCCCTCTACATCAGCTCCGAATTTGGCTACCGCAAGTTCTTTGGGCAGACCTTTGTGGATGCTACCATCGGGGCCGGTTACCTGATCGCGGATTCGGCCCTGCCGAGGTACGAGCGGGTGGGCGATACTTACCAGAAAGCCACTTCAGTACACGGCAAACTCATCCCCACGCTGGGGCTGGGAGCCGGGTACCAGTTTGAGCAGCTTGCTCTATTTGGCCGCTATGAGCTGTTTGGCGAGATGCCCTTTGGCTTCAAAGGCGTACCGGCACTGCCCCACAAAGCTGTACACCTGGGCACCCGCTTCAACTTCTGAACACAGCCCAACCGCAGCAGCATTACATCCACTCAACCACATGATCAACATTGAAACCCATGAGACATTTACATACCAGCCTAATGGCACTCGCGCTATTTGCCTTTTCATGCGCTGAAGATATTTACATAGAACGCCCTGATGACAGGGAAGACATTCGCTACGATGCGCATCCCAGAAATGCCTTTTACCAGGCAGAACTGACCCAATACATGCAGGAAAGCCTGGCACCGGGCAGCATATTGCTGGTAAAACAGGCAGCAGATGACCTCTGGATAGGTGCCGTTGGCAAGTCCAACCTGGCGTACCAGACTCCCATGAGAACCACCGATCAGTTTCGCACCGGCAGCGTTACCAAGATGCTGACCTCCGTGGTGGTTCTGCACCTCATGGAGCAGGACCAGCTTACCCTGGAAGACAAACTTGCAGACCTGCTGCCCATGGTGAAAGCCAATATTCCCGATACGGACAAAATTACGGTACGCCATCTGCTGGCGCATCAGAGCGGTATCATAGATCCGCCCAACGAAAGCCTTAGCTACCAGAGCGATATTCTCAACCATCCGCAGGCCATGTACCAGATGAGCGTGGAGGAAACGCTGGAAAAATATGTGTATGGCAAAGACCTGCACTTTGAACCCGGTACTGCCTATGCGTACAGCAATACCAACTACTGGCTGCTGGGCCTTATTGCAGAGAAAACCGGCGGAAAAAACCTGCAGCAGCTCATGGAAGATATCATCTTTACGCCCCTGAACATGCGTGACACTTACCTTGAAAAGCGCGACGATAAAAATGTGGTCCGCGGCTATGCCGACCTCTACAATGATGGTCACCTGATGGACGTAAGCCTCTGGGACCGTGCCGAAGGCGACGGTGAAGCCGATGGAGGGCTCATCTCTACCGCCAAAGACCTCTACACTTTTATGTACGGACTCTTCACCGGTCAATTACTGGCAGAAGAAACCCTGGCAGACATGAAAAAGATACAGCTGGAAGGCTGTGATAATCCTTACTGCGAGTACGGGCTGGGACTGGAAATCTGGGAAACACCCTCCGGCACAGCTTACGGGCACAACGGAGGGCTGATCGGAATAGATGCCAATGTGCTGTACTTTGAAGATAAGGACGCCATCCTGGTGCTGTACAAAAACGAAGGCCGGGGTATAGAGAAAAAGATCCTGGACAGGGTGCTGGAGTAAGCAGGCAGCAAAAAGCTGCTGGCTGGTAAGTATGGGTAAGCAAGCCGGGCCGGAAGCCTGATGCAACAGGCTCGCCCAGCGCGTGTAGGGCGACTGTGTTTATGGTAAAAGCAAAAACGTTCTCCTATACCCGCTGCCCCATCCAGCTTTTAAACTCCAGTGCTTTCTTCTTACTCACAGTCACCGTTGCGGGCAGAGAAGGTTCCAGTTCGATCAGTAGCTTACCTGAGCCATCCGTTCTGAATTTTCTGATAGAGCGGATATGCGCCAGCACCTGCCGGTTGAGTCGGAAGAAGAGGGAAGGGTCCAGCAGCGCTTCCAGGTTTTCCAGCGAGGACGATGAGGAATACTCCTTACCCTCAAAAGTTTTGATCAGGCAGAGGTCATGCATCTTGCAGATGCAGGCAATGTCCTGTGTCTGCAGGGGTACGCTGGCACTGCCATAGTCCACGATAATTACGTCACGTGAAGAAGCGCCTTTCAGTGCGTCGGACGGACTTTTTACGACAGCACTGTTTTCCAGTTCGCTGATCCTTCGTTCAAGCGCAAGGATGGTCTGCGTGTAGTACCCATGAAAATACATGCCGGTGTAGACCATGTGAATCAGCGTGGTAAAAATCAGGGTCAGCGGAAAGTCGTACACCAGCAGGTAGGCCGTGTCGAAGTTGCCGGGACGATGGATCAGCACTTCATTCCAGAGATAGATCATGCCTGCCACGATCGGAACTGTCAGAAGAATGGCAGCACCAGTCTGGATAACCAGCCTCTGTAAGCGCGATGCTGCCCAGGGATAGCGGGCATCCAGGTAAAAAATCAAGCTGCGGTTGGCCTCCCAGCAAGTAGCCACGATCAGGGTATCCCAGAAGAGGTCGCCGTAGTAGAGAGGCGTCTTCATCAGAGAGCCGATAGAGGCATATTCACCAAAATGGCGAATGACAAAGCCCAGGAAGGGATAAGCAATGATACGGAGCCATTTGTCAGGATAAGTAACTTGCATATCAGAACGTTTTCTACTGCTAAGGTAAAGCTTATCTTTTTCTCTCTCATTTTTTTCAGGGCATTTTCACGCTACCCGCTTTGCATTTTGTTGCGCCACTAGCTTGGCAGCTCGTATACCCTCTGCTCTCCCTGACCCTATATAAACCGGGGAAGTTCAGCATAGAAGCTTTCGTCCAGAGTTGTGTT
>CAZFFW010000165.1:1541-12708 GCA_964518125.1 uncultured Porifericola sp. | reverse complement strand
GCGTCGTAGACATGGACTATGGTAGGGACAGATCAGGTAGGGATTGCGTAGGTTTGTGTGTATATTGCAGGAGCATATAAGATATCTGAACGTCTTATGAAAAACTGGGAAACATTAGATGCCGTTGAGCAACATCCTGATAAGGTGAGTGGCACCTGGGTATTTCGTGGAACCCGTGTTCCTGTATCCGCTCTCTTTGAAAACCTGAGAGATGGCGCCACTATTGAGCAGTTTCTGGAGTGGTTTCCCGGGGTCAAACGCTCGCAGGTAGAAGCCGTACTTCATTACGAGGTGGTCGCATTGACGCAGGGACACTCATGAGAATTTTGTTTGACCAGGGTACACCCGTACCGCTTCGTCAGTACCTTTCAAATCATCAGGTAGATACGGCCTTTGAAAAAGGATGGAGCGACCTAAAGAATGGAGATTTGCTTAGGAAAGCTGAGCAAGAGGATTATCATTTACTAATTACGACAGATAAAAACCTTCGGTATCAACAAAATCTTGCTGGCAGGCAGCTTTCCATTCTTGTACTGATGTCAACCTCATGGCCACGTATTCGCATCAAAATTCAAGATATTCAATTGGCTATAGATGAGAGGCAGTTATCAGGAAATACAGATATGGGACGATTAACTACCTTTGAAGGAAGCTGACGTATTTATGTAAGTCAATGCAAGCGTCACAGACGCTGATCTCCTTAGTCCTCGCGTTGCACGCCGCGCTGGAAACGAAGACTATGTTTAATAAAAAAATGGCTGCAAAGCTTTACCTCTGCAGCCATCATCTCAATGATAATGTAACAATTCTTTACTCACTGCCTGAGGGCGCCTGTGGCTCAGCCTGTACCAATGGCAGGCTTTCCACCGTACTGCCGTAGATAGCATTAAAAATTAGCTTGTACGTACCTCGGGGCTGTCCTCTGAACTGTGGGCGGAAGCCGAAAAGCACAATATCGCCTTCTCCCAACTGTACCCGCATGGCAGCACTCTTGCCACCAATGGCTTTTTTCTCGCCCAGGGCCCAGCCGCTCATCAGCAGGTCATCTTTGGCATAGCTTACCAGCGTCTCCACGGGAGGTTCAGGAGCTTTTTCAATATCTTCCTTGCCCCCTTCACCCTCACGGGACTGGCGTACTACCTCAAAAGCCCGGCTGCGGGAGAAGGAAGCTGCTACGGTATCCTGCATGCCGTAGGTAAGCGGATGTCCCTGCTGCACCACCGCCCTGATCAAAGATCCTGGTATAAAGAAATCCCGGGAGGATAGACCAGCCGTCACGTTCTTGACCGGTAGCCCAAATTGCTGAATAGCAAAATCACTGGCTTCGTCAAATGTGATCAGGGTACCGCCCTGTTCTACATATTGCTGCAAAGCAAGAGCGCCCTGCAGACCCATCCCGCCGGTATAGGCTTCAGGCATGGCATTGGAAGCATGTCCGTGCAAAATATCATGCGGACTCTGGTCTGGTATGATGATGGTATGGTACTGCGAAAGATCAGCGCTACGCATGTCAGCATCATGCAGCGTATCGTACACAAAGGAATACTGGTCAAGAAGCCAGCGCGTCCAGCCTTCGTCCATATTGGCATCCCAGGATTTGTAGAGACCTACTTTGGGCTGCTGTAACTGGTGCAGGCTTACGTCCGGCCGGGCATCCACTGCCATAAATTCAAGCCCGGTTTCTTCAGCCAGGCTATTGACGATATTATCGCTGTTACTGCCTTTCTCAATGAGGATGGTTCCGGCTTCCATATTGCCGGCAGCTTCACCGAGCCAGTAGACATTGGCCCCTGAGGCCAGCAGTTTGTTTACCGCCATCGCACTGGCATTATCCCGGTGGGAGAGCGCGTAGCCATAGCTCCCGCCAGCTACTTCACCGGCTGGTGCTTTGGCAAACTCAGTAAGCTGATTACTTCTGACCTGAAACGCCTCACTGATTTTATCGGCTCTTACGCCCATCTGCAGGGGCAGGGTCCAGCCAGCAAGGTCGTAAGGTGTCTTGGGAGGTCCGCCGGGGTACAGGCGCAGATCGGGATATGCCTGTTTCTCCATCAGGTCCTGAAGATAGGGACGGAAGGCCTGTGCACCGTAGAGGATGAAATCACCTTTTTGGTAAGATGTACCTCCCGCCTCAAAATCACGGCTGGCCTGGTGTACTTCTACGCCGCCCTGCATCAGGATGTTGACCAGGTTGTAAGCCTCACCACTGTCCCACTGCTCAGCGGGAATGACATAAGCGAAAGCCAGGTCTTCGTCCTCAATGGCGTCACGCCCCATTTTGTACATATCGTACAGCCATTTATCCTTACGGTCAGCACCTATGCTCAGCGTAGCCATGGCTGCGGTGAGCATATAGTCTACCGCATCCCTGAAGTGGGACTCCCCACCTTTCCAGGGGTCGGGGTAGTTGATGGCAGTACCATCAGTAGGAATGCCATTGCCAATGGTTTTGGGTAGCGAGTCCGGATCGTAGAAACGAGGGGTAGGCGTGGCATGTCCGGTTTCGGTGAGTATCCCGATCTGGTTGTGGTAGTAGGGTGCGGTGCGCAATCCACCATTCCACCACATGGTATAAGTGACATCAGAAACTACTCCGGCCATATTTTTCCGGGCAAAGCGGCTGGCCATCTCATTACCCACCATGTTGACCCCGTGTACCACACCCGGATGAATGTTAGGGTTTACCGGTTTAGAAAATGGCGGAATGAAAATCCTGGCCCACTGCGGTGAGGTCTGGTGCTGGTTGTGCACGATCTGAGGATACCACTCGCGGAAGAGCAGATTGGTCACTGCCCGGGTTTCAGGCTGGGTATTCATAAACCAGTCGCGGTTATCGTCATGCCCTACATAGTAGTGGTACAGTACGGGCGGACGGGTGGTCTCATAAGGCGTGCCCAGGTTCTTTCTGTACCAATCCGCCACGATGTCCAGGCCATCGGGGTTGATATTGGGCATGAGCATGAAGATCACATTGTCACGTATCTTTTGCATTTCGGGGCTTTCTTCGGTAGCTACCATATGGGCCAGTTCCGGGGGAAACTGCGTGGCCGCCAACTCGGTAGAGTGTATGCCTCCGTCAATCCACACGATTGCCTTACCTTCCTGCGCCAGTTGCTGTGCTTCACTGTCGGAGATACGGGCCCGGGCCATTTGGGTACTGATCTCTTTCCAGCGATCCAGTTGCCGTAAGTTGTCCTCGGAAGAGATGAAAAGTACGTACATGGGCTTGCCCAGTACGGTGGTGCCGATCTGTACCATCTGCACCCTTTCGCTGCGCTCATCCAGCAGCCTGAGATAGTCGGTGAT
Source organism: uncultured Porifericola sp. (assembly GCA_964518125.1). GTDB lineage: Bacteria > Bacteroidota > Bacteroidia > Cytophagales > Cyclobacteriaceae > Catalinimonas. Next base: position 9,402 of record CAZFFW010000165.1, on the reverse strand, counting down.
CTGTGTGTAATCGGCTAGCTTATAGTCTTCCCCCATCCTGAAGCCGATGACTTCCTCCGGGCCGGGGATCTTCTGACCGAAGACCAGCGAGAAGCATAGCAGTTGCAGCAGTAATGAAGAGGCTAGCTGTATTGTTTTTTTCATAGAAGTGTAGTGTATGTGTGTGATAAGTAAGTTCGGGAGCCATGAATTAACTAAATTCTGGAATGAGATAAAAATGAATCGCTAAAAGGAAGTATTAGGGACATGCATCCGGCCACTAGGCTTAGATGCTTCCTTCCGTATAGGTCAGAAGAAAGCAAAATAGGGCCTTTATGCCTATGTAAGTTTAACTATTTGACAAGCTTTTTTTTTAAGTAGCGGATGCTTTTTCTGTTGATACTCTGTCCGGCTGTTCTATTAAAATAAATATTTGTTGTACGATAGATAGATGCCATAGTATAAATAGTTGAGTGTTTTGCCGCTCTGATATAGGAATGCTGCCACTTTTTTTTTTGACTGCAGGTAATGAAACCACCTCACTAAGCCTGTTTGCCAGATGCTTAACTGCTAGATTTGTCTTATGGATATACAAGCCAAATACAACATTCAGCAGCTGGGTACTGGTAAAAAAGTGATGATGTTTGCCCATGGTTATGGTTGTGACCAGAACATGTGGCGTTTTATCACCCCTGCTTTTCAGAACGAATATTCGCTGGTGCTTTTTGATTACATCGGTGCCGGCAAATCTGATCTGAGTTTTTACAGTAAGCAGCAGTATAGTTCACTGCAGGCCTATGCCGATGATGTACTGGAAATTTGTCAATCCCTGAAACTTACTGATGTGATATTTGTCGGGCATTCAGTCAGTGCGATGATAGGGGCATTGGCTGCGATCAGTGATCCCTCTCGCATCAGTAAGCTGGTGATGGTAGGGCCCTCACCCCGTTATATCAATGATGAAGATTACACCGGTGGTTTCTCCCGAACGGATATCGACGGCCTGCTGCAATCGCTGGAGAGCAACTACCTGGGCTGGTCCAGCACCATGGCCCCGGTGATCATGGGCAATCCCGATCAGCCTGAACTTTCTGAAGAACTGACGGAAAGCTTCTGTAGTACTGATCCTGATATTGCTGCCCAATTTGCCAAAGTTACCTTTCTGTCTGATAACCGTCAGGACCTGTCTCGGCTGGATAAAGACACACTTATTATTCAGTGTGCTGAAGATGTGATCGCTCCGCAGGAGGTGGGGCAGTATGTACACCAGCAGGTAAAGGGAAGTTCAATGGTCGTGCTGGATGCCACAGGCCATTGCCCGCATATGAGTGCCCCGGATGAAACTATTGAGGCGATCAGGAGTTTTCTGAAATAGCAGTTTTGGCAAACGATTTCCATCAACATATCGTCCGCATCAGCAAGTATGCAGAGGAAGACCCGGAGGATCTTTATGAGCATGCTCCATGCGGTTATTTCTCCTGTGCCATGGACGGTACCTTGGTCAAAGTCAATACTACTCTCCTCCGCTGGCTGGGATGGCAGCGGGAGGATATACTTTACCGGAAGAAATTTTCAGAACTGCTCACCATCGGTGGGAGAATTTTTTACGAAACCCATATCATTCCTTTGCTGCGGATGCAGGGAAATGTCCGGGAAATCAATGTGGACCTGCGGAAAAATAACGGAAGCACCCTGCCGGCACTGTTCAATGCGGCCCTGGTAAAAGATAGCCAGGGAAAAGTCGTACTGTACCGGGCTACTGTCCTGGATATTACCGAAAGAAAAAAATATGAGCAGGAACTCCTGCAGGCCCGAAAAAAAGCTGAAGATGCTGTCCGGCTGAAAGCCGAGTTTATCTCTACGGTTAGCCATGAGATCCGGACGCCCATGAATGCCATCATAGGGGTAGCTGATCTGCTGCTCAGGAATGACCCCAGTCTCCATCAGATGGAGAACCTGCAAATCCTCAAATCCTCTTCTGACCACCTCCTCAACCTGATCAATGATATCCTGGATTTTAGCAAAATAGAGGCAGGAAAGGTAAAGGTTGAGGAACGAAACCTGCACCTGAAGCGGCTGATCAAGTCGCTCACTTTCAGTCTGCAGGGAAAAGCCGCAGAAAAAGGCATCAGCATCAGGACCGCCTGGGACGAAAAACTACCGGAGTTTTTCAGGGGTGATCCGGTTAAGATCAGCCAGATACTCACCAACCTCCTGGGCAATGCTATCAAGTTTACCGAAAAAGGCCATGTGACGCTGGGGGTCAGCATCAGGTCAGAGCAGGCCGAGCGCCTGCTGCTGGATTTTTCTGTCAAAGATACGGGGGTGGGCATCGCGGCCGACCGCCTGGACCAGGTGTTTGAAGAATTTACCCAGGAAAGCTATGAAACCAACCTCAAATACGGTGGTACCGGGCTGGGGCTGAGTATTTCCCAGAAGCTGCTCAAATTGCATGGCAGTGAACTCCATGTCAGGAGCGAAGTAGGTAAGGGTACCGAGTTTTATTTTAGCCTGGAACTGAAAAAAGGCGAACAGGAAAATGATGAAGCTGCGCCAGCCGATCAGGTAGCTGTGCGGGCTTCTATCAAAGGACTCCGGCTTTTGCTGGTAGACGACAATGAAGTGAATATTGTGGTGGCATCACAGTATCTGAGCCGCTGGGAAGTAGACTTTGATACTGCGACAAATGGACAGCAGGCAATAGAGATGGTTTCACAGAATGATTATGACCTGGTGCTGATGGACCTGCAAATGCCCGTCATGAATGGTTATGTGGCGGTGCAACAAATACGTGCCTTGCAGGATGAAAAATACCGGAAGCTGCCGATCATCGCCATGACGGCAACTTCATACAGTGAATTGCCCGACCTGAAACTGGCCGGTATGGTTGATTTTGTGTCCAAACCCTTCCGGGCAGACCATCTCTACGCCAAGATCGCCCGCTATGCACCTTTAAGCGATGAAGGCAGCGGGCAGGCAGTCATCTCCCCCCAAGAGACTGACAAAGTGGCGTCTGACCATAGCCATCCGGTTCTAAGCCTGCAGGGTTACCGTGAGCTTACCAGGGATCATCCCGAAAGGCTTCTGAAGATACTCCTGCTGGTCATCCAGGAGTTTCGGCTTTTCAATACAGAATACCGGCTTATACTGGAGGCAAGAGATCAGCAATCATACGACGAAAGACTGCATAAATTGAAAGCTATCTTTCACCATATAGAAGCCTCCCGCCTGATAAAGGCTTTTCAACAGGCAGAAAAGCTGCTGGCAGAAGCGGCGGATGATGCTGCAATCAGCGATATCGCAGATGTGATAGGAACAGAACTGGATGCTGCACTGGAAATACTGGAAGAGGAAGCCAGCCTGCTATCCAGGGATTCGTGAAAAAGCCACGCTGTAGCTACCCCTCACTATTTCTTAGCTTGTCGTTTGTGGTGCTGCTTTCATCCTTGTGCTTAAACAGTTATGAAACAGTCAATGCCTTCATCATATTTTCAGCCTAATGCCCCATTTGTTGACCACTGCCGTGATACCCACGATTAGCAGGGCAAATGCCAGGGATTTAAGCAGGCCTGCTGTACCCATGGTAAGCATAGCCGGTAAGCTTAGTCCGAGAATAGCCACAATGGGATACCAGAAGTAGGGGATAAGGTAGCAGGTGAGGGTGCTGGTGCCGGCCGGTTTAAGAAAGCCTGCCCAGGATTTCCTGCCTTTCACATCTACCAGCCAGTAGAGCAGGGCATAGACCGCCAGGCTGATAGCCGTACAGTAAGCGAGCCAGGCAGGACTGGCGGCCAGTTTGGATACACCCCAGTACGGTCGGGTGAAGTAGCCTAACAGGAAAGTCAGCACTGCCATTCCCAGCAGTACTGCGATAAACTGTTGGTGTGCCTTATGCTGCTTCAGCCTGAGGTAGATCACCGAACTCAGTACACCCGCCATGGTGAAAGCCATCATGGCGCCATCACCCACCGGCCAGAGGTATAGCTGATGCAATATATCCAGGGCATCCAGCCGACCGGCAAAAGCGGCCAGGTTGAACGCGCAGAAGAATAGCCAGGCGCCGGCAGTAGCCCACAGTTTACCGCTGCTCAGTACATAGATGCTGCTGCAGACCAGGTATGTCCAGCCGATGAGGCCCAGTATGCCCCACCAGTGCGGCTGGAAGGGCAGCGGATTGTCGGCACTGCCTCCGGCGTAGATGGTGTAGAGGACGAGCAGAAGCGCTGTGCCTGCCAGTTGCAGTCCTCTGAAAAACCGCTGTTGCTCCGGGTGGTGTGGGTAGCGGTTCCAGATCAGGAAGAAAGCCAGCGCCATCAGGATGGCCCAGCCACTGCGGCCAAATACCGGGATAGCATCTCCGTGGATGTTCTCCAGGTTGACGATAAATACGCCCATCACCAGCAGGGCCAGTGACCGGTACAGGATATGCTGCAGCATCTGCCATGGGCTTTCGCCCTTATCCTGCCGGGCCTGTATGGCAAAAGGGATGGACAGCCCAACGATAAAGAGAAAGCCGGGAAAGATGATGTCGGAGAAACCAAGGAAGTCCTCGCCGGCTTTGGCATGCAGCAGCCAGCGGGGCACTCCCTCCAAAGTCCAGAAGTCATTGACGAAGATCATGAGCAGCATGGTGAGGCCGCGGAATATGTCAATGGAATGGATGCGTCGGCTGGCATTGGCGGAAGTAGCCTGTGTGCCGATATTTTCGCGGCTGGGGAGTTCGGATTGCTGGGTAGCGGCTGGATTATGCATGGTTTACACTGCTCGTTCTTTGATGGTGAATTAGTATCTATCCTTCATTTATAGTGCATCTGATGATCTGCTGATAGGAAAGCTCCGTATAATTTAAGTAAATTAGTAGACAGGACATACAAAAGATGAAAAGGAATGGAAGTATTTGAAGTAAAGTTTCCCGAACAGCTAAAACTGACAGACGAGGAGTTCTTCGCCTTTTGTCAGGAGAACCGGCATCTGCGTATGGAAAAAACCAGTAACGGAGAAATATCAATCATAGCACCTTCCGGAGGAGAGACAGGAAGAACAAATACGAATGTGATTTATGAACTCCAACATTGGAACAAGCAAAAGCAGTTAGGAGAAGTCTTTGATTCTTCTACTGGTTTCTTGCTACCCAATGGTTCCACCCGCTCCCCCGATGCTGCCTGGGTAAAGCAGGCTCGCTGGGATGCCCTCAGTGCTGAAGAAAAAAAGAAATTCCCTCCGCTCTGCCCGGATTTTGTCATAGAACTGCTCTCTGAATCCGATCCTTTGAAACAGACGCAGGACAAGATGCGGGAGTGGATAGACAACGGCTGCCGCCTGGGCTGGCTGCTGGACCCTGCCCGTAAGCAGGTGTTCATTTACCGCCCCGGCAGAGAAGCTGAAGCACTTTCCGGCTTTGACCAGCAACTGTCAGGTGAGGATGTACTGCCGGGCTTTGTGCTGGACTTAGGCAAGTTACTGGAGTAGATCATGTGAGGCGCATATGGTTGCCAGCCATCAAGTCAATAGACGGTATTTACCTTTCAGAAAAACCATGATTTCCTGTTCCATGTGTTGCCATTCAGTTAAGGTTGTCATGGAAGTGACCCCGGTACCAATCGCACTGTCCACAGTGGCCAGTAAAGCACTCCAAAAGTAAGCATAGGTACCCTCCACCTGTACTTCATGCTTACCGCTATAGCTGATTTGCACAGCGTGCAGGGGCGATCGGCTGGCGATGATCGTCTTGAACCTACCAAAGCCAAAGAAGCGTACCTGCCACTCCCTACCCAGCCCCGCCTGCAGGTCGCGCAGCAGTCTATCTTTTTCAGGGCGAGGGTAGAGCGCTATCTGCATCAGTTAGCAGTATCAGGTAGCAGCCAGTCCATGCGCCGGGCCCAGTCGTCCAGGTAGGCTTTGCGGTGGCGGTTGACGGTGCGGGCGCCGGGCCGCTCATTCTCCACCAGTTCGGGATTCGGGTCGTCGGTCCAGTAGTTGGGGCCGTGGCTGTCTTTGACGAAAGTACCGCCCCAGCTTTCGTCGGTAGGGTCGTCCGGACTGCCGGAGAGCATATAAAAGACTGAAGGGGTATCACCCATTTTGATGTCCTGCTTCTTCTCCCAGAAGAGATCGCCCAGCGCCCCGTGGCCCTTCACATTTTTTTCTACAAAGGCAGTATTCTCATAGTCGCCTTCCTGCAGGCCGCCCATATACATGCCGCGAAAGGTAGTGTTGTTCTCCACCCACCAGAGGTCAGGATGGTTGTGATAGAGGTAATCACGGGAGTTGGGGTCCAGGCGGGTGTTCCAGGAGCCGATGGAGTACACCCGCAGGTTTTCTTTGATACTTGGGTCGGCATGTACGGCCTGGGCCACATCGGTAATGGAGCCCCATACCAGCACGTAGAGCGGTGCATCTTCCTCTTTGGCCCTCTCAATGATCAACTGGGCGCCTTCGCTCAGCTCGGTAGGGGCTTCGGTCTGCAGGGAGTCAATGGCACCCTGCCGGCTGATCTGCCGCAGGAAGTCGGGCGTAGGGAAGTCGCCGTGTTCTTTCAGGTGAGGATAATCCTTTTCGTAGGCATCCAGTACTTCCAGCAGGTCTTCCAGGCGGCCGGCATGGGGCGGCGAACTCACCAGCCCCTCAATGTCAAAGCGGTCGGCATAGACCAGGAAATGCACCATAGACTGAAAATCGTCGGGATCGCTGCCGCCGATGTCGGTAGAGACGATGACGCGGGGAAGCGGCCCCTCTTCGGGAGAGGGCTGGCAGCCCAGCAGGAGGAAGCAAAGCAGTAGGCTAAGGTAACGCATGATCTGTAAGCTAAGGTTGTATTGATTATATAACCCCTGAAGATACAGCTTTTGGGGCTTATCAGGCAAGGGGGGAGCATGGAGATTAAGCTGAAAGAAAGATGCATTTGCTGCTTGTGGTCTTTAGCGTTGGGTTCTTTGCCCTGGAGCAAGTGAAAGGAATGATTTGTAAGGGAAGCAGAATTAGGTTATATTCAGCAGAAGCAGGTAGTATGATCGTTTGAGACTACCCAAAGGTGAATATTGATCTATACCAATGTCTATGAAAGGCTATTTCACAAAGTTCTTTATCCTTTACTTCCTGATCATACTGGGCGTAGGCCTGGCACAGTTTGCAGAAATATCATTCCGGACCGACATCGCTCTTGTGCTCCTGTTGCTGCTCGTATTTCACTCGCTGGATGCTAAATACCCTGCCGTCAGAAGGGCTGCATTGGCCGCTAAGCTTGACGGGATTTTCAGCACAGAAGCTGTGTCAGAAGGCGTAGTCAGGTTCAGGTTAAATGCCTTTGACCTGTTTGCCAGCGTAGAGTTGGATTACAAAAAGGGGTTTCAGTTCGCCAATGTAGAAACCATCAGTTTTCATATCCCGGCCGATCAGCTGGAAAGATTAGCCAAAAAGCCTGACTATGTTTTTTTGGCGGGCAAAGTGGGTACAGTACCTACCTTTATTATTCACCAGACAGACGGCAATGGCCTGGAGGAAGCCAGGAATGAGCTGGAAAATATGCTTTAGGATGCCAGAGAATATGTATACCGGGTAGGCATAAGCATGCGTCAGCATGATACATTGGTGCAGGCTGAAGTTTGTGAAGTATATGTGCCCGCCAGGTGAGCGCCTGCTGGCTTCCTTACAACTTTATGAGTTAAGGCTTGTAGGGGCACAAGCCCTGGTGGGTAAGTTTGCGAAGGGAGGGCAGTCCCGGAGGGACATGATGTCGGTAGAAACGTGCAGATGCAGAAAAATCAGCGTGCCGTAGGTACGCTATGTAATCTGATGGATTAAGATACCATGAGGGGTTTATATTTTGTACCTGACGGCACAATGTTGTAGCCGCATATGATGCATCTACCTATATGTAGTCCCT
>CAZFFW010000165.1:0-1441 GCA_964518125.1 uncultured Porifericola sp. | reverse complement strand
CCTGACGGCACAATGTTGTAGCCGCATATGATGCATCTACCTATATGTAGTCCCTAACGGGACATGAATTAGCTGTTTTTATATGTCATGGGTCATTCGTCCCTTGTCCTGCAGGGATTTCATGCCGGTGAAGAAAAGCAAGACAAGCCACATTGGACTTGTCCCGGAGGGACATGATGTCGGTAGAAACGTGCAGATGCAGAAAAATCAGCGTGCCGTAGGTACGCTATGTAATCTGATGGATTAAGATACCATGAGGGGTTTATATTTTGTACCTGACGGCACAATGTTGTAGCCGCATATGATGCATCTACCTATATGTAGTCCCTGGGACATGTATCGCCTTTCGTCATCTGTACTTGTTACATCAGGCATTTTGCCTTATTTGTATGTGCGTGAAAGGCAAAGTAAGCCGGTAGCATACACTTCTACCGGCTTATTTACTTCAGAGGGTGGCGCGCACCACGATGCCCAGCGCTTCCAGTTGCTGCGGGTCCTGGTCAAAAGCATAGCGGGCTGCTTTGACAAATTTACGCATCCACTGCTGCAGGGCCTCTCGTTCCGTATCACGCTTTTCTTTCGCGATCTGGTAGGTACTCCGGCTTTTGTTTTGCTGCACCCGGGCATCGGCCACCGCCTCTATCATGGCCTGGGCCTGTGACAGCTCCCCGGCGGTGATGCCCCGCAATGCAAAGCGATCCGCTATCGGCAGGGTATTCTGGTAGAAGGTTTGTGCCTCTGCCAGCCATCCCGCCAGGCTTCGGCTGCGTTTTCCGCCCAGCCCCAGGTCGTTCCACTCCCGGCTGCGGACCGGAAAGATCAGGCGGGCCAGCTTCACATGCTCCATATACTGCCGGAAAGCCGTGTCAAAAGCAATCCGCATCTGCTGCGTACTCTCCTTCTGTCCGTTCTGTTCCCGCTGCCGGACCTGCTGCTTCAGCTGCATGCTTTGCTGCAATTCCAGCCCTTTGAGGATCTCCTTGCGGTCAAAGCCCAGTGGCGTGAGCGCCTTGATCATTTCAGGATTGGCCAGCGCACCCTGTATGGCTAAGCGAGCCCTTTCCAGTTCGTCATAAATACCTTTTGGCATGTACGTACATTTTGGTTAAACATTACGAAAAGTACAATTTAATATTTTTAAAATTATATTTCAAAATAGATGAAGTTTACACCCGTAAGATTTGTTCATGAAGCTGCAATAGCTGCTTTAGCCGCCATGTAGTCATAAAGGCAGAAGCAGGTTTCACTACTGTTACATAGCTCCTGATCCGTCTGCCCCGGGGCTGATGTAAGCATGCATCACTTCTGATCCGCCTGCCCCAAGCCTTATGTCACGTCACATCGTCTTTGATCGGCCTGCCCTAAGCATCATGTGACATTACATGAGGTCTGATCCGTGTGTCCTAAGCCTGATGTCATATTACATCACGTTTGATCTGTG
>CAZFFW010000164.1:0-12809 GCA_964518125.1 uncultured Porifericola sp. | reverse complement strand
CATTTTGACGGGGCCAGCGTCAGCAATTTTGATGTCGTTGAGCGTTTCCACGAAAAGATCAACCATGTGGACCTGAAAGATGTCGTTGCTTTTGGTACCTATAAGTCTGTTCCCTACGGGCAGGGAGTTACCAAAGGCGAGGAGATCGTGCAGCAGTTGCTGGACAAAGGCTACAGCGGCTACCTGGTGGTGGAGCAGGCGCCTCCCATGGAAGGCACCAGCCTGGTGGAGGAGATGCGCCGCATCCGGGAGATTTTTGCCCGCTTTGAGCGGTAATTGACAGGCCTGCCGGGGATGGGTGGTTTGCCGGGTTTCTTTTTTCCGATGAAGCCAATACCTTTGAAAGGGGAGCTTCAGCGCCGAGGCGCTTATTTGCAGTCATTTTGCCAAAAGCATTTCTGCTTCCACGAAAATCATTAAATTCACCGGCTAAATTGGATAGCGAACCCATGAAACTTACAGAACCTAGCCTGCTTTTAGATGAAGATAAGTGCCGCAACAATATCGCTTTTATGAGCGACCGGGCACGACAACATAAGGTGGATCTACAGCCACATTTTAAAACCCATCAGTCGCAGACCATCGGAGGCTGGTTCAGAGATGAGGGGGTCAGGTCGGTCACGGTTTCCTCCCTGCGCATGGCCAGCTATTTTGCCGACGACGGCTGGGATGAGATCACAGTAGCTTTTCCGGTCAATGTATTGCGCCGCGACATCATTAAAGAGCTATCCAAAAAAGCCCGGATCAACCTCTACGTCAATAACCTGGAGGCCGCCCAATACCTGGATGCTAAGCTCAAGCGACCCATCGGGGTCTTTACCGAACTGGATACCGGCTACCACCGCAGCGGTATTCCCTATGAGCAGCAGGATGAGATCGCGGCGCTGCTGGAATTTTTCCATAAGTCTGAGAAGCTGCAGTTCCAGGGATTCTACGCCCATGCCGGCCATACCTACCATGTGCAGGGCAAGGATGCGGTCAGCAGAATCCACCGCGAAACGGTAGACCGCCTGCTGTCGGTACGGGAAAAATTCCTGGCAGACATGGGCACCATCAAAATTGCTGTAGGCGACACCCCCTCCTGCAGCCTGGCCGACGATTTCAGTGGAGTGGACATCATCCGGCCCGGTAATTTTGCCTTTTATGACCTGGTGCAGAGCCGGATTGGTTCCTGTACCCTAGACGACATTGCGGTTTGTATGGCCTGCCCGGTGGTGGAAAAACGCCCGGAAAGAGGAGAGGTGATTATCCACGGCGGTGCCGTGCATTTCTCCAAAGACGCCCTGCAGGAGGAAGACGGCCCCTTATATGGCAGGGTAGTACCCCTGCACAACAAAGGCTGGGACGAGCCCCTGTCCGGCTGCTATCTCAGCAGCATGTCGCAGGAGCATGGCATCCTCAGGCTCAGCCCCAATGTGCTGGAGTCCGTGAAGGTAGGCGACTGGCTGGGTATACTGCCGGTTCATTCCTGCCTGACGGCCAACCTGATGCACCAGTACTATACGCTGAGCGGGCAGGCTTTCAGCATGATGTAATTCTTTTTTTTGTACCTGCTTGATGCCGGAAGTAGCGGGAGGAGATGCCCTCTCCCCGCTGCTTTCGCTGATACACCTAATGCTTTGTAAAAAACAATGATGCGCCTACAACAGACTACACTTAAGATCCTCACCTTTTTGCTGGCAGCCACGCTGCTGGGCGCCTGCGCCGCGCGTCCCGGCATCAGCACACGCGAATTTCGCCAGGATGTGGAGCTTTCGCCGGTTTTTGCCAACAACTTTACCGGCTTTGCCCTCTATGATACCGGCCTGGACGAAATGGTCTATACCTACCAGGCGGATAAGTACTATACGCCGGCCTCCAACACCAAGATATTTACGCTCTACGCCTCGCTTAAACTACTGGGAGATTCCATCCCGGCGCTGGAATACCGTGAGGAGGGAGATGCCCTGTTCTTTACCGGTACCGGCGACCCTACTTTGCTGCACCCCGACATACAGGACATAGATACCACCTATGCGCAGCAGGTGTACCACTTCCTGAAGGACAGCGAAAAACAGCTGGTCTATGTGCCCCGGCCTACCGAAGACCAGTACTTTGGGCCGGGCTGGTCGTGGAGTGATTATAACTTCTATTATTCCACAGAAAGGTCGGTGCTGCCGCTCTATGCCAACGTGGTGCGCTTTGACTTCATGAAAGGCTTCAATAAGCCATTGGTATCACCCGACTATTTTACCAGCTATGTGCAGGGCTTTGCCGATCCGGAGGCACCCTATTCCGTGGTGCGTCGGCAGTATGAAAATTATTTCAGCTTTCGGCCCAAGGAGGATACGCTGCAGTTCAGCCGGGATGTGCCTTTCATACAGTCGGCCGAACTGGCGGCTCGTCTGTTGCAGGATACCCTGAGGCGCAATATACTGCTGCGCACTCCTGAAGATAGCCTGCCGGCCTTCACCCGGAAGCTGTACAGCCTGCCCGCCGATAGTGTGTATAAGCGCATGATGCAGGACAGTGATAATTTCTTTGCCGAGCAGCTGCTGATGGTCTGCTCCTCCGTCTTTCGGGATACCCTCAGTACGGAGTGGACGATAGACTATGTACAGGAAAACTACCTGGCCGACCTGCCCGACGAGGCAGTCTGGGTGGACGGTTCGGGCCTGTCCCGCTACAACCTGCAGACGCCCCGCAGCATCGTCGCCCTGCTGCGCAAGGTAGATGAAGAACTCAGCGACGCGCGGATCAGGACCATCTTTCCGGCAGGAGGGGAGTCCGGTACCATCCGCTCCTGGTACCCCAATCCGGAAGGGGGCGAGCCCTTCGTCTTTGCCAAGACCGGCACCCTGAGCAATAAATCAGCCCTCAGTGGCTTTATTTACACCAAATCAGGCAAAAAGCTGATCTTCAGTTTCCTGCACAACAACTATATCACCTCCACCGCTCCCCTCAAGCGGGAGATGGAGAAGATACTGCAGGATATTTACCTGCATTACTGAATACAGACATAATTTTTTGGTTGAGCTAAAAACTTTTGTGCCCGCTCCTGTTTTTTTCCTGAAGGCTTTGCATGATTACGCCCTTCGGTGTAGCGCACAATAATTTTTCATTGACAGCTATATGAAACTTCTGGTATACGAACAACTTGATGATAAGCAGGTAAAAAAGCAGCTGGCGAAAACGATCAGCTTTCTTGAAGCAGGAGACTTTAAGTCAGCCGACGTACGTAAGATGTCGCCCTCTCCTTATTACAGGGCCCGCCTGGACGATACTAACCGCTTGCTGTTCCGCTTTGGCCGCTATGAAGGGGAAACCTACCTCTTCCTGCTGGAGGTGATTCTTAACCATGCCTATGACAAAAGCCGTTTTCTGAACGGGGCTATGCTGGATGAAAGCAAACTCAAGCCATTACATCATCCGTCAGAATTGGCTGAAGATGAGGTAATGCCCCTGGCTTATGTCAACAGGGACAGGCCACACTTCAGACTATTAGACAAAATACTCTCTTTTGATACGCAGCAGGAGGAGGTAATCCATACACCTCCCCCGGTCATCATCATCGGTTCGGCAGGCAGCGGGAAGACAGCACTTACGCTGGAAAAAATGAAAACGCTGGGTGGTTCGGTCTTGTACTGTACCTTGTCAGACTTCCTGGTAGAAAACTCCCGTAATATTTATTACAGCTACGCTTACGAAAATCAGCAACAGGATGTCAGCTTTTTGTCTTTTCGTGATTACCTGTCCACCTGGGGCGTACCCCAGGGGCAGGAGATCAGTTTCAGGGTGTTTGACCGCTGGATATCACGCTACAAACAGGCTTACAAAATCAGCGATACTTATCGCCTTTTTGAAGAATTTAAGGGCGTACTGACCGGAGTGATCACCGACAAGCCCTACCTGAGCCGGGAGGATTACCTGCAACTGGGTATCAGGCAATCGGTATACCCCGCATCGGAAAGGCCTAAGGTATATGAGCTCTTTGAGAAGTACCGGGAGTTCCTGTCAGAAAACGCCTATTTTGACAGCAACCTGCTGGCCCATGCGTACCTGCAAAAGGTGCGACCCACCTATGATTTTGCGGTCATAGACGAAGTGCAGGACATTACCAACATACAGCTGGCGCTCATCCTTAAATCGCTGCACGATCCGACACAGTTTATTTTATGCGGGGATGCGAACCAGATCGTACACCCAAATTCTTTCTCCTGGTCCAATGTAAAGACGATGTTTTATCACCAGGAACTGAAGGGGGAACTTAGCCGCATACTGGCCACCAACTACCGCAATACGCCGGAGGTAACGGAATTGTCCAACCAGCTGCTCAGGGTGAAGAATACCCGCTTTGGCTCCATAGACAAGGAGAGCACCTACCTGATCAAGTCGGTGGCGAACAGGGAGGGCGCAGTTGAATTTTTCAGCAATACGGATAAGATCAAGCGGGACCTCAACCAAAAAACATCGCAGTCGGCCAGGTTTGCGGTCATTGTGATGCGGGAGGAGGATAAGCCGGAGGCACAGAAGTACTTCAAAACACCGCTCTTATTTTCTGTACAGGAGGCCAAAGGACTGGAGTATGAAAATATTATCCTCTACAACTGCATATCCAATAATGAAAAGGAGTTCCTGAGTATCTGTGAGGGTGTCAGCCCTGCCGACCTGAAGGGAGAACTGAATTACGCCCGTGCCAAAGATAAGGGCGACAAATCCCTGGAGATTTACAAGTTTTATATCAATGCCCTGTATGTGGCGATCACCCGGGCTGTCAGGAACCTCTACGTTGTGGAGCAGCGCACCAAACATCCTTTGCTGGCCCTGCTCGAACTTACTGATTTCAGGCAGGATGTCAGCCTGCAGGAGCAACAGTCCAGCCAGGAAGAATGGCAAAAAGAGGCCAGAAGGCTGGAGTTGCAGGGTAAGGAGGAGCAGGCAGAAGCCATTCGCAGATCAATTCTGCACATCGCTGCTCCTCCCTGGGATGTGATCAGCCCGGAAAAGCTACCTGAACTAAAAACAGAGGCACTGGATCCGGAGCGTTTCAACAAAAAAGCCAAAGACCGGCTGTTTGAGTATGCTTTGCTTTTCAACGAATGGCAGGTGTTTGAGCAGCTGGCTAACTTAAAGTACAAGCCTGCCGATAGTATGTTTGTAGAGAAGTATGGATATACCTACCTGCGCAAGCCCTTCAGTCCCCTGCCGGATGGCAAGCCTCCCAGGGAAGAACAAAAGCTGATGAGGCGCCTGCTCAGCGAATATGCGCAGGATAATCCCAAACAACTTAAGCCTAAACTACTGAAATACGGTCCGGACTTCAGGAATGAATACAACCAGACCCCTCTGATGCTGGCTACCATGGCGGGTGCCCCCCGGCTGATCAGCCTGCTCTCAGAACTGGGAGCGGATAAGCAGGCTTTGGACAACCAGGGGAGAAACGCTTTTCAACTCGCCCTGCTGCAATCCTACCTTCAGCCCCAGTATGCGGCCCACACCTTATTTAAAGTGTACCCCCTACTCAAAACCGCTAGCATCAAAGTCAAAATCTTTGATCGGCTGGTCAAGGTAGATGAACACCTGATGGAGTATTTTATGCTTAACTATATGCTGGCCCTGCTCTCTGAAGTAATTTCTTACAAATCGCTGAGTAGCTATCCAGGCTTTGAAACGGCAGATTTGCTGCGCGCCCTGGAGAATTACCCGGCGCCGCTGATGCCGGAATACCGGAAGAAAAGAAGCTATCTGAGCAGTATTTTATCTAAAAACGAGATCCATCGGACGGATCCTTATAACAAGCACCTGTTCATTCGCATTATGCGGGGGTATTACCTGCCCAACCCCTGCCTGGAAATACAGGTGGCCCACCAGTGGGTAAATATCTATGACGCAACCGGCGTTTTTGGGTCGGGTAGCGCCCAAAACCCCCGGGTGGTATGGCTTTCGGACCAGGTAAAAAAGTGGCGAAAAACGCTGGAAGATCCGCTTTCCAACAGTTGATACCGGCAGATTAGTCGGGCTAAGGGTGGTTTTTTATCCTACAGTACCTGACCGCATGGTACAGAAAAACGCCACCTTCCCTGCCAGCAGTGTGCCTGTCATATTCCACGGACTGACCTTTGGTAGTCCGTACACCTGCGCCATGCGGATCAGGCTTTATCTACTGCAGTGATGCCTCAGTATAATCTAATGCCTGCTCCGTCTAAATAGCATTGTTACAGAGGGCTGGATCATGTACCTTCGTTTTTGTATCTTCCATAAACTATGTCAAACAGTCTGAACACACCGATCACGCCACGCCTGGTGATGATCCACCTGGGGGGATGGGTCGCCTTTGTGATCCTGCAGTTCGTCATATTCGGTATTCCGATAGACGATCCTCTCATTACGCTGAGAACCCTGCTGGCCTCCATACCGCTGATCATCCTTTTTTATACCAATACCTCCTTCCTGATCACGCGCCTGCTGGCCCGTAAGCGGGTGATGCCCTACATCCTGACGGTCATCGGGGCGGTGATCCTGGTCATCCTGGTCACCCACTGGATAGAGAGGACCTTCAACGGGGAGTTTTACCGCAGCCGCGACTGGTACCCGGGTATCGTCACCAGCCGGGCCGTACTGCACAGCCTGCTGATCCTGACGGTCAGCGGCGGCCTGAAGATGACCAAGGAGTGGTTCCGCAACGAACGCCTCAAGAATGAGATGGAGAAGGAGAAGATGGCCTCCGAACTGGCCATGCTCAAGTCGCAGATCAACCCGCACTTCCTGTTCAACAACCTCAACAATATCTACTCCCTGGCCATCCGCAAGTCGGAAGCCGCGCCCAAAGCCATCGTGATGCTCTCCGAAATGATGCGCTACATGCTCTATGACTCCACTGCCGACCAGATCAGCCTGAGCAAGGAAGTGGAGCACCTGCATAACTATATTGACCTGCAGAAGCTGCGCCTCAAGGACGACCGTCATGTCTGCTTCAGTACCGAAGGGGACCTGGAGATCGGGAAAATTGAACCCATGCTGCTGGAACCCTTTGTGGAGAATGCCTTCAAGCACGGAGACATCTTCCGGCAGGGAGGGAATATCCACATTGACCTGAAAGTAGTGGATAAACTGTTGCATTTCCAGGTGTGCAATACTTTCAGCCGCAACGGACACGTTAAGGATAAACACTCGGGCATCGGGCTGAACAATATCCGCAAAAGGCTGGACCTGCTCTACCCCGACCGCCATAAGCTGGATATTGCCGAAAAAGATGCCCAATTTACCGTAGACCTGAAGCTAAACCTCTCCTGATGATCAGATGTATTGCGATAGACGATGAACCCCTGGCGCTGGATGTGCTGGAAGATTTTATAGCACAGGTGCCCTTCCTGGAACTGGTCAAAACCTGCCAGAGTGCGGTGGAAGCCCTGGAACTGCTGCATCAGGAAAAGATACAGCTGATCTTCCTGGACATACAGATGCCCCAGATATCGGGGGTGCAGTTCCTCAGAAGCCTGGACCAGCGGCCCAAGGTGATCTTTACCACCGCCTATTCGGACTATGCGCTGGAAGGCTTCAACCTGGATGCGGTGGACTACCTGCTCAAGCCCTTTACCTTTGAGCGTTTCCTCAAGGCCGTCAACAAGGCTTACCAGCAGCTGCACCTGCCGCCGCCCGAGCCTGCCGGGGAGAAAGCCCCGCCGCCCGCCAAAGACTATATGTTCGTCAAGTCGGGCTATGATATCATCCGGGTCAGGTACGATGAGATCCGCTACATAGAAGGGCTGAAAGATTATGTGAAAATCCATACCGACGGCAAGACCATCGTATCGCTCATGAGCATGAAAGCCCTGGCCGAAGAACTTCCTGAAAATTTTGTGCGGGTACACCGCAGCTTTATTGTTAACTTTGAGCGGATCACCCTGGTACAGAAAAGAAAAATTTATATCCAGAAGGTAGAAATCCCCATCGGAGAAGTGTACCGGGAAGCTTTTCTGGAGAAACTTAAACAAGAGCGATAAGTATACTAAAGTATGAGCCTGAAAACATGCACCCTGAGCCTGGTATTTATTTTTTTTGCTGCCACCGCCTTTTCCCAGGCGGGTGGTGAAGACGATCCGCTGGTACTGAGCCTGCAGGAGAGCATAGACCGGGCCATCAAAAACAACATTGCCGTCCGGCAGACCGAACTCCAGGTGCTGGGCAGCCAGGTGGCGCTGACCCAGTCCAAAGCGGAGATGCTGCCCGCCTTCAATGCCACTACCGGCATTTCCTACAGCGTGGGCCGTACCATCAACCAGTTCAGCAATGAATATGTGGACCAGCCGGTACGCCAGCAGAACATGAGCCTGCGCAGCCAGCTGACCCTCTTCAACGGGCTGCAGCGGCTCAACACCATCCGCCAGAACCGTATAGACCTGCAGGGCAGCCAGTACAACCTGGAAGCCGGCAAGGACCAGGTAACGCTGAACGTGATACAGGCCTACACCCAGATACTGTTCAACATAGAGCTGCTGGAAACCGCCCGCCTGCAGCTGCAGACCACCGAGCTGCAGCTGCAGCGCACCCGTAAGCTGGTGGATGCCGGCTCCCTGCCGGTGGCCAACCGCCTGCAGCTAGAAGCCCAGCAGGCCGGCGACGAGCTGACGGTGATCAATGCGGAGAATGAATTGGAGCTGGCCCGCCTCAACCTGAAGCAGCTGCTGCAGCTGCCCGCCACCCAGGAGCTGGAGCTGATCACGCCCGAACTGCCTGAACCTGATCCTGAGGCGCTGCCGCCCTCGGCCGGCGAGATCTACGCAGACGCCCTGGCCTCCTGGCCCGCCCTGCAGGGGGCCGAGCTGCAGGTGAGCAGCGCCCGCTATGGCCTGGAGATCGCCCGGGGAGGCTACTATCCCTCCCTCAGCCTGTCGGCCGGTATCTTCTCCCAGTATTCCAGCATCGCCCCCGACCAGATTCCCCGGGCTGGCACCGACAACATTGTAAGGGTGATCCCTACCGGCGACTTCCTGCAGGTGCCCGACGGCCTCATCCCCGATATTCCGGACGGCACCCGTATCCCGGTACTGACCGAAAGGCAGATACCGCAGGAGTTTACCGAGAATACCTACCTGAACCAGCTGGACTTTAACCTGCGCCGCTTCATCAGCCTGGACATGAGCATCCCCATCTTCAACAACTGGCGGGTACGCTCCAATGTCGCCAATGCGCGGATCAACCTGGAAAGTGCCCGCCTGGAGGTGCTGGACCAGCGCAACCAGCTGCGGCAGACCATAGAGCAGGTATACCTGGACGCCCGCTCGGCCGCCAAAAGCTACGTAGCCAATGCCCGGCAGGTGGCCTCCCTGCAGGAAGCCTTCCGCAATACCGAAACCCGCTACCAGCTGGGCGCCATAGATGCGGTGGATTACAACCAGGCCCGCAATGAGCTCAACCAGGCCCAGTCGGACCTGGTGCGGGCGCGCTATAACTACATTTTCAACCTCAAGGTACTGGATTTCTACCAGGGCAGGCCCCTGGATTTCTAGTACGGAATTTGTGCGCTTCCGCCTATGGGTATCCATGACCTGTTGATCGCTCCCGTATGGCTCGGTATCATCTATATGCTGGCCTATATGCTGCGCCCGGCCTTCACCGACCGCCACACCCGCCGCTACTTCCTGCCCGGCCTTTCGGTAAAGCTCGTGGGGGGGCTGGCGGTAGGCTTTATTTACCAGTTCTACTACGGAGGGGGCAGGCCCAGTGGGGATACCTTTAACTACTTCCGGGAAGCAGGCGTGATCTTCCAGGCCTTTACCGAAAATCCCCTGGCTGGTGTCCAACTGATCCTGGCCAATGGGGAGGTGAGCCCGGCCATTTTCCAGTATGCTACCCGCATCTACTGGTTTGACTCGCCCACCGAATACTTTGTGATCAAGGTGGTGGCCCTCTGCAGCCTGCTGACCGCCCACAGCTATGCCGCCAATGCCCTGCTCTTTGCCGCCATCAGCTTCTCGGGCATCTGGGCCATGTACAGCAGTTTCTACCGCCTCTTTCCCCGCCTGCACCTGGAGTTTGCGGTGGCCATGCTGTTCATCCCCTCGGTCTTCTTCTGGGGTTCGGGCATCCTCAAGGATACCATTACCCTGGGCGCGCTGGGCTGGGCCACCTGGGCCATTATCCGGGTATTCATTGATAAAAAGAAGCTGCTGCAGGGCAGTAGTATCCTGCTCCTCAGCCTGTATACCATTTATTCCATCAAGATTTACATCGTGCTCTGCTTTCTGCCGGCCGCCATCCTCTGGATCTTCCTGGCCAATGCCGAGAAGATACGTTCTCCCCTCATCCGTATTGGGTTGGCTCCCTTCATGCTGGTGGCAGGCGGTTTTCTCGGCTACCTGGCCATGATTAAGGTAGGGGAAGACAATGCCCGCTACTCACTGGATACTGTTTCTGAAACAGCCGAAGTTACGGCACGTTATTTAACTTATGTGGGAGAAAGTCAGGGAGGGTCCGTATATACCCTGGGCGATGATTATGATTTCAGCCCGGCGGGCATGCTGCGCAAGGCGCCCCTGGCGGTGAACGTGACCCTTTTCCGGCCCTATCTCTGGGAGGCCCACAATATTGTGATGCTGCTCTCCGCCCTGGAAAGCCTGGCCACCCTGCTGCTGACGCTCTGGGTCATCTACAAAGTCGGTCCCGCCAAACTGCTGGGCTACCTGCTGGCCAAACCCATCATCAGCTTCTGCCTGCTCTTTGCCCTGGCCTTCAGCTTTGCGGTAGGCATCTCTACCTATAATTTCGGCTCCCTGGTACGCTATAAGATCCCCATGTTTCCCTTTTACCTTGCCGGTCTTTTCATCCTGCGTTATCTTGCGCAGACCAGACGTCTTAAACCCAAGCCCCGACCTAAAGTATTGTACAGCTCTTGAAAAAGTTCTTCCTTTCCTGCAGTTGCCTGCTGCTGCCGCTGCTGCTGACCGCCCAGTCTTCCTATGCGCCCCTGCAGGAGCCCTACTATGATCTCTTACAGCGCTACGAACTGCTGCAGGGCCGCTGGTCCGATGCCCTGCATTCCATGGTGCGCCCCACGCAGCGGCAAAACATTGCCCGTTTCCTGGATTCGCTGGACTATGCCCCGGCTTCGGCGGCGGACCGCTTTAACCTGGCCTACCTGGCACAGGATAACCTCGAGTACCAGGATAGCCTGCGGCAGGCACAGGGCAGGGGCCTTTTAGGGTTTCTGTACCAGCATCCCCGCGACCTGCTGAGCGTAACAGAAAAGGATTTTGAACTGTTCGTCAGCCCGGTGCTGCACCTGGAGGTAGGGGCCGATGCTGCCGAAGGCATGCCCTTCACCAACACCCGGGGCGTACAACTGCACGGCAGCATAGACGGCAGGCTGGGCTTCTACTCCTATATCGGAGAGAACCAGGCGGCCTTTCCCGACTATGTGGACCGCTACATCCGGGGGCGGCTCAATGTACCGCAGGAAGGTTTCTGGAAGGACTATGGAGAGCGGGGGGTAGACTTCCTGACAGCCAGGGGGCATATCAGCCTGCGGGCTACGCAGCATATAGACCTGCAGTTTGGCCACGGCCGCCACTTCATCGGTCCCGGCTACCGCTCCCTGCTGCTGTCGGACTTTGCCAACAACTACCTCTTTATGCGGATCAATACGCAGGTATGGAAACTGCAGTATACCAACCTCTTTGCCCGCCTGACCTCCGACATCATCGGCAACCAGACCGGCCTCTACGGTACGGTGGAGTTTCTGCCCAAATACCTGGCGCTGCACCGCCTGGGCCTGAACCTGACGCCTAAGCTGCAGCTGGGACTCTTTGAAAGCATCACCTACGGCGACGCCAGCGGGCGCTTTGACTTCAGTTATCTCAACCCCATCATCTTTTACCGGGCAGTAGAGCAGCAGAACGGCAGTGTAGGCAATGCCCTGCTGGGCCTGGACCTCCGCTGGCTGCCCCTGAAGGGCGTGTCCCTCTACGCCCAGGGGCTGATTGATGAATTTGTCATCTCCGAAATACGGGCCGGCGACAACTGGTGGGGCAATAAATACGCCCTGCAGTTCGGGGCCGAATATGCCAATGCGCTGGGCATCCGCAACCTGGACCTGCAGGTTGAGTATAACCGGGTGCGGCCCTATACCTATGCCCATGAGGACCTCTTTCGCAGCTATACCCATTATGAGCAGCCCCTGGCCCATCCGCTGGGCGCCAACTTCGACGAAATGATCGGCATCGTCCGCTACCAGCCCCTGCCGCGCCTGCAGCTGCAGGCCAAGCTGATCGGGGCCACCTACGGCAGCGACAGCCTGGGCTCCAACTGGGGACAGGACCTGCTGCTCGACAACCGCAGCCGGGAGCGTGACTACGGCAATACGCTGGGGCAGGGCGTCAGCAACCAGCTGCTGATCGCCGACTTCATCGCCTCCTACCAGCTCTGGCATAACCTATTCGCCGAGGCACGCTACCTCTACCGCCGCCGCGAGAACGCCCTGCTGCCCGAAGCCGAACAGACCAACTTCAGCTCCATCGGCATCCGCTGGAACATCCGGCAGCGGCATTATGATTTTTAGGCTTTCATGGCGACCAGGTTTTGTGAGGGCACAAAAGCTGGGGTAGTTATTTCAGGCTCCTCTCCCCTGGCTGGTCCCCCGACCAGCCGGCAGTCATCGCAATAAGCCCCACCTTCAGCCCTCAAACAAACCCAAAAAATTCTCCGTATTCGCTTCTACAGAAAAACTAGCTTCTATGGTCTTACGTCCGGCCTGTCCCATACGGCTCCGGAGATCGGTATCCTGTAATAGCAAAGATAGATAGTGGTACCAGTCTTCCTCGCTAGCGCAGTGG
>CAZFFW010000163.1:0-12901 GCA_964518125.1 uncultured Porifericola sp. | reverse complement strand
TAGAGCGCTTGCATGGCATGCAAGAGGTCGCCGGTTCGACTCCGGCATTCTCCACGAAGCCTCTCACTTACCTGAGAGGCTTTTTTTTTGATGATATGTTTTTTCCCCTTTTGTCAGCCAGAAACCCCATAAGGGTGAATAAGGATGTATCTCTGTAGTAGGTACACCACCATCAGAAAAGACTAAGTTGCCCTGATTTATCCATGCAAAGATTCCACCCCAAAGGTTATAGACATGCTGATAGCCTTTCTCCTGCAACTTTTTTCCTACAATATCGCTTCGGTAGCCAATGGAACAATACAATACGATTGTAGTGTCTTTGGGCAAACTATCAATTTTTTCTACCATAAACGCTTCAAAACCCACCCAACTTGCACCCTTGATATGGCTTACTGCATACTCTTCATAAGACCTTGTATCGAGCAGTACCAGGGTATCCGTATCCAGCCTTTCCAGTTCATTTACCCCCATATGAACCGTATGATCTGGAATCAGTACTTTTAGAAAAGGGTGAAAAAATGTAGCCCTGAGTAGGTAAGCTACTCCAATGAAGAAAAGTACAATCAGTACCAAGGAATAAATTCTTGTTTTTAATGACATCTATAGCACAAGTAATAAAAACCGTTAATACAAACGAAAATGGCATAAAAGATGTTGATATGCCTTCTTTAGCCCCCCTACTCTGACAAAATACACCTCATAAAGATAACTCATAGGCTTATATATTACACGTACAATGTTTGCGGGATAAAGCGAGTTTTTCAGTCTTTTTATTAGAATAGTCATATAATATTAGCCATATATCAATTAAAATATCATTAACCCATTAATTCAATATTATAATTTCATGTAATTATATTCTTTACATTACTTACAGTCCGGCTATGATTTTTTGTACCAAAATTTGGTTGTTACTAGAAGTAGCAAAATTTGCCTATAATTGTTTTAGTAAACCACTCGGAGGAGGCTACAACTTAATATTATACAAATGGCTAAGCTTAAAAACATTATCAGACAACTTTCAGACTCAGATTATATCTCTATTCATGAGTCATTGATGGAAAACAGTGCGGAAAAATCCGCGCATCTGCTCAAGGCAATGCGCGAAAGATCTTTATCTGATACCAAAATTATGGATGAACTCGGGGTAAACACGAATGCCTACTACACGCTTCGTTCCCGACTGAACCAAAAGATTGAAGAGTATCTACTCCAGCAGATGGAGAATCCCCGCACAGATCTAATCAAGAAAGTTGCGAATATTAATGAGGTTATCTTTACCAAGAAGAAAGCAATTGCTGTTGCTACTCTTAAGAAAATAGAAAAAGAACTTCTTGACTATGACCTTCCCAGTGAGCTTACTGTAGTATATAAAACGCTCCGTAAACTACATATCAATACCCCTGATCACTTTTCTTACTCACAGCTATACAACAAGCACGTAGCTTATATGCTGGCGGTAGACAAAGCAGAGGAAATGCTCTCTCAGTATTTCAAAAAGTATGGCGAGTATTCTCTCTCCAGGGAAGATACTAATAAGCTTGAGTTAAACCTCCTTGCGGAAGAAATGAACAACCTTTGTAATCTGTACGAATCGCACAGATTATATGTATATCAGAGCTGCCTGAATGTATTCCACAGACTGTTTGTAGCTGAGGAAGTTCATGAAAGCAGTGCTATGGAGCCTATTGAGGATATCCTCGATAAAGTGCAGAATATCCTGAACTCCTACTATCTGGATTCTATCTACCACCATCTGCAACTGACTTACGAGTTACTACGACTGGAATATTATAACCATTATAAGGTATACCGTAAGGCGGAAGATTTCTATGAAGAAGTAAACGATGCTACCTCCACCCTGCTTACAAACTATAGCCTACATACGTACCCTCCCCAATATCTGATCAGTAAGCTTGAAAGGGCCATCAGAGTGGGTGAAGAAGCTTCGCTATATGAGGAAAATGAGATCCTTTTCCATGACTTTGAGTGCGACTTTGATGATATACCAAAGTATGTAACCTACGTAGTCTACCGTGCGCTGTCCTGCTATTATGCTCAAAAATATAATGAGGCAGCTCGCTGGATCAATAACCTGCTGAATGAGACAAGCCTGAAGAAATATCCGTACGCCCAACTGGAGGTAAAAGCTATTCTTGCGCTGCAGTACTGCCTGATGAATGATTATGACCTGTTTAACCAGTTGACAAACAGTATCCAGAGACAGGTACGTATATTGGGTAAGGACAATACCGAATCTTCCGTGGTGTTTACCAAAATACTGAAAATCTCTGTATCAGATGTAAAGCGCGATAAACACAATAAGATCAAAACACTGGTGGATAAGTTTAACCGTTTTGAGATGACTAACTTTGCTCCTACCATGTTGGTGAAGATGGATGACACCTTTATCAATCGCCTGTGTTAAATTGTACCTGCTAAATAAATAGAGAAGCCCTGAAACAGCAGTTTCAGGGCTTTTTTTTTGCCCCACGGTTACTACCCTGAATGCTCGAGCCTTATACATCATTTACCCCTCCTCTCTTCCGGATAACCTATATGTAACCCACGTATCTTTTGCTCTTGGATTACAATTATTTCGCTTATTGAGCATAAAAAAACCCGTACCTGGAAAGGCACGGGTAGAATAAAACCAGTAAAACCTGTTAATAGCTAAACCTAAACGGCCAGCTTTTCCAGGTTCTTTTGAGTAAGAGGTTTGTTGATATACTGTTTTACACAAGCATATTTATGTGACTTGTTGACATCCTGAGGGTTGATGGATGAAGTAAGCATCACAATGCTACAGTGGTTTTTTGTTTCTTCAGACAGTTTGTCAAACTCATCAAGGAATTGAAAACCATCCATGAGCGGCATATCAATGTCCAGAAAAATTACTTCGGGAAGAACTGATTTGGCACTTCCTCCAAGTTTTTCAATATTTTTTAAAAACTCAATGGCACTTTTGGCTCCTGAGTGTGTATAAATATGATCGCTGATGTTAGCAGCCTCGATCATTTTTTGATTGATGAGATTATCAATCTCGTTATCATCAATCAGCATTACCGCGCGATGTTTTCTACCTTCTGACATATGCTTCACTTACTTTTGTGGCAAATAAATTTATTTAGGAAAAAGTTTTAGACGTAACACAAGGTATACAGCAAAAACAGTTCTCAATTCTTAGATTTTCCTGCATTTTAGATGCAAGTTATAAGTTTTTAAGAAAAAAAATCATGCAATTCGGCATTATACTTACTTAATAAATATATAACTAATCTAATATTTCAAGTGATATATTATAGTAAAATAAGGCTTAAGAGTCGTCCTGGGTTCATGGAGCAAAAAAAAAGCACCTTTAGAGGTGCTTTTCCAAATGAACAAATTTAAATATCTATCTACCATCCATATCCGTAAAAAGCCTGCTTACCATCCGGACTGATACCTTCAATCAGAATGCCACCGCTTTTATTGGCCATTACCTCCTGTAGTCTCTCGGCACTGTCTATTTTTTCCTTATCAATAGCGGTAATAATAAAACCTTCTTTAAGTCCGGCGTCTACCCACTTACCTTCCCCGAGGTCAACGATCTGCGCACCGCCATTGATATTTAGCTCCTGCTGCAGTTCTTCAGCGGGCGTTACAAATACAGCACCTTCGAGCTTTACCTCCTCCTGCTTTTTAACTATTTCGGTATTACCCATTGTATTCTTGAGCGTAGTATTGACGTTATTAAGTTCACCATCTCGCCAATAGGTAACGCTAACCTGATCGCCGGGTCGGTTACGGGCAACTAATTCCTGTAATTCGGCTACATTGGAAACTCTTTTGCCATCAATTTCCAGGATAACATCACCGGGCTCCATACCCGCTTCTGATGCAGCACTTTCAGTGGCAACACCTTCAATGTAAACTCCTTCAACAATATCCAGACCTTCGCGATCGGCTAAGCGGGCATCCACGTTTCTTATAGACACTCCCAGTAAGGCGCGCTGTACGGCTCCAAACTCTATCAGGTCGTTCATCACTTTTCTAACCAGGGAAACAGGCACCGCAAAAGAATAGCCTGCGTAGGATCCGGTAGGGGTAGCAATAGCGGTATTGATGCCCACGAGTTCGCCCTTCAAATTGACCAGGGCACCACCACTATTTCCTTGGTTTACAGCAGCATCGGTTTGGATAAAGGCCTCAATCTGCCTGTTATTTCTGTCCTGCAGGATATTGATATTTCGTGCTTTAGCACTGATGATCCCTGCTGTCACGGTAGAGGTAAGTGTACCAAAAGGATTGCCTATCGCCAGCACCCACTCTCCAATCTTCACATCGTCAGAATCACCGAAATCAACAAAAGGGAGATCTCCACCCTCTACCTTTATAAGCGCAAGATCCGTAGTAGGATCTACACCTATTACTTCTGCATTGTACATCCGATTGTCATCCAGGGTCACTTCTACCTTATCTGCATCTTCAATTACATGGTTATTGGTTACTATATAACCATCAGCTGAAATAATCACCCCAGAGCCGGAGGAGCGTGATGGCCCCCTGCGTTCTCTTCTCTCTCGCTCACCAAAATAGTCATTATAGAGATCTTCCAGAGGATTAGATAATGCTGATCCACCACCAGAACCATTGTAGATGGCACGGATAAAGACCACACCAGGCTTCACTTTTTCGGCAGCATATACAAAATTGATCCCATCAGGCACGATAAAGTTAGAATCGGCCAGGTATTTTGAAAGCTGAACATTCTGACCATTCTGAAATGCAGGGATAACAGGCCGCTCGTCCTGTAATAACTCTACAACGCTTACGGCCACTATACCCCCGAGTATTGCGGCCATGAATATTCCTAAAAAAAACTGTTTTTTGCCCATGATGAGAAGTCTAGAAGATCGGTCCTACAAAATAATATATGTTAACTTATAACGAGATCGTGATAGATGTGTTATTAGCTTTCTTTAAAATAATACATTTGTGCTGATATTACATCAACTATTGCAAAAGTCTTGAGAGATTCATTCGTATTACCAGACCAACTAAGGTAAGCTGAGCTAATAACCAACGATCAAATTGAATAATCGCACTTCATGATGAGTTTTAGCTACCAAAAGAAAAAATCTTTAGCTTGGTGTGTAAATTTTCTTTCTATAGTGTTGCATAATTATCATGACAACACTAATATTGCACTCCCGTTAAGGATAACATTCCTCCTTAGCTCAGTTGGTTAGAGCGGCTGACTGTTAATCAGTAGGTCCTTGGTTCGAGCCCAAGAGGAGGAGCTTTATAATCAAGCAGTTACGAGTCCAATCTTGTAACTGCTTTTTTTGTTTGCACACATTTAGCATACACCTAGGCGCATCTCTTAGCGCCATCATGTTAGCCATCCTCCTGGCTTCTTATCCCTATTCAGATTTTCAATTTATCTTCCTTTCATAGTAAGTGAGCTGTGTTTTAGCACAGGAAGGTATGTCCATACTTTTTACTTTATCACTTTTTAGTTTAATTCAATAGTATAGCTATTCAGTTTTTGTATGTTTTACTCCTGTTAAGTGCTTAGATTATCACCTTAAATCATCCTTATGCCCCATTTGAGAATCAATGATGCCAACATTTATTATGAAGAGACCGGAATGGGTCCGGAGACGGTGGTATTTTCGCATGGACTGCTCTGGAGCGGGAAGATGTTTGCAGACCAGGTGGAGCATCTGAAAAACCGCTACCGCCTCATTACTTACGACCACCGGGGGCAGGGCCGGAGTGAGGTGACAGCAGGCGGGTATGACATGGATTCCCTGACTGAAGATGCTGAAGCCCTGATGACAGCCCTAAAGGCTGCTCCCTGCCATTTCGTGGGCCTTTCCATGGGTGGTTTTGTGGGTATGCGGCTGGCAGCCCGCCATCCCGAACTGATAAAATCCCTCGTACTGATGGAAACCTCTGCACAGCCAGAGCCTCCGGAGAACGTTCCCAGATACCGCCTGCTCAATATGATGGTAAAGGTGCTGGGTGTGTGGGCGGTAAAGAAGCCGGTCATGAAAATTATGTTCGGTGATAAGTTCCTGCAGGACGGTAGTCGCAAAGCTCTGCGGAAGCAGTGGGAAAAAGAACTGACCTCCAACAGTAAAACCATTACCCATTCAGTCAACGGGGTGATTAAGCGACAGGGTGTGGAGGAGGAACTGAAGAAAATTCAATGTCCGACGCTGGTGATGGTAGGCGATCAGGATAAGGCTACGGTGCCTGCGAAAGCCCGTTTAATCCAGCAGCATATTCAGAGAGCCAGGCTGGTGATGATCCCAGGGGCAGGGCATACCGCCTCGGTCGAGGAGCCAACCTTTGTGAACCACTCGCTTGACGAATTTTTAAGCAAACTTACATGAATAACTACTGAAGTACGCTTGTGCAAATAAACCCTCTCCCTTTGGCTGTATTTAAAACAAATGCCAAACTTTGGTAAGCCATTCGGGCAGCTTTTGCTATGATAATGTTCCAAACCATGGAACAACTCTTTGGCTTTATAGCAAAACAGCACAAGATTCAGCTAGAATAACCAAACCGGGAATTGCTGCCAAGAGGAGGAGCCCCGGCCTGGAAGACTGATAATCAGCTACTTACGACAAAAGTTGTAAGTGGCTTTTTTATTTGTAAATGATCACAAAGCTGTTGTTCCCTTCCATCTTTTCCTTCCCTGGGAAATTTTAAACTGGCGGTTTAACTACCTCCCCCCCCCCAGAATCCGGAATTAA
Source organism: uncultured Porifericola sp. (assembly GCA_964518125.1). Classification (GTDB taxonomy): domain Bacteria; phylum Bacteroidota; class Bacteroidia; order Cytophagales; family Cyclobacteriaceae; genus Catalinimonas. Next base: position 6,152 of record CAZFFW010000163.1, on the reverse strand, counting down.
GGCCAAAAAGTTAAATCGGCTATTCTTCTGCTTCCATGATTTCACGTATGTGCTCGTCTCTACCTGTCAACTGCCAGTGTCCCAGCGAGATTGGAATATTACCAATACTATTCAACTGATCCAGAAAGTCCTTCATCTGAAAATCTTTTCCTCGTACCTCCTGCATTCTGGCATACTCGGCCAGCGCATGCTCCATCAGGTACTTCCCGGTGATATAACTGGTTCCGTATCCCGGCTGCCGCAGATAAAGATGCTGCTCAAAAATCAGCAGTTCCTTCTCAGTTTTCATCCAGCCCCGGGGCGTATATTCGGAGTGGATACCTCCGGCTTCTTCCATCGTCATTTCATTAGCATGGGCGTAAAGTGATCCCAGTCCACGAGCTGCCCGCTGCGCAATCAGGATGTAGACCATCTCCCGCACCCGGGGGCTGTCATCGTACATGCCTGCCTGCATAAACATTTCTTCCACAGCCGTCGCCATTCCCTCGTTGCGTGAGTCAAAAATATTGTACAGCAGGGGACCACGACGAATCTCACTCTGGTGGGGCTCATTGTCCATACGGGCCAACTCAAACCAGTGATAAAAATGAGAATAGAGCGGGCGTGGGTCGTAATGCATGGTGATGTAAAAGAAGTTCCGGGTTTCTTTAGGCACATATGAACCCAGATGCTCGTTCAGGGCAGGCCCAAAGTACTCTTTGACGGTCACCATCTCATCCTGCTCCAGGAAGTTCATAAAACTCTTAGCTGCTTTTTCTGCCTGGGCAGCATAGGCTTCGGGTGATTCGGCGGATACCAGTTCGGGCAGATCACGATTACGATGCTCCTCTAGTTTGAGGGCCGTCCAGGCCCGGGCGAGTTCCCGCTTGAGCAGCATCACCTCATCTTCCCAGGTAAGGGGTACCAGGTGCACGTTCTGCAGGTACCAGCTGTAATTTTCTTTGCCGATGCCGGAGGGGCCGTTCTTGTCAGCGGCTTCTTTCTCCAGCCACTCTACCAGATCATTGGTTGAGGTGATTGCCTCTTCAATAGCTTTTTCCAGCTTACGGTCAGCCTGTACGCCCGGTAGCTCCAGCATATCCTGCAGGTCCAGGCGCTGCTGCCGGATGTCGCGAATGCCGGCAATCCACAAGTCTCGGGCGTTACCGGTGAGGTTCGCTTTTGCCTGTTCGTTCAGTGAGGGGATCACCTGAAGTTCATTCAGCAGCTTTTCTTTTTCCGTTTTGTCCAACGGAAAAGCGTAAGTCCACAGCTCAAGCGTGGCATGATGGGTAGGTCCTTCGTGGGCAGGTACATCGCTCCTGGCAGTCCAGACCGTTTTGTAATAAGCCGGGTCACGTACCCAGGGCTGCAGGATTCGGTAGTTGAAGTCGTAACCGTTCATTTCGGCCCATACAATGTGCCAGTCTATCTGCTCAGGTATGCTCCAACCTGTGGTGTCCATAGCCAGTAATTGCTGCTGCAAAGCTTTGAACTCCGGCAGACGCTTTTCGAAAGTGGCAGCAGTGTAATCGGGTGCGCCATCCAGCAGGGGCGGTGTTTCAAAAGCTCTCCATGCCTTAAATAAACTGACCAGGTCCTGGTATTCAGCGGCAGCAAGAGGGCGCTTATGTGCCTGTACGGAAAAGGCATTTGACAGTAGAATCAGAAAAAAAACAAAAGATATTAACTGCTTCATAGATTAGTGTAGGTATTTATTCAGGCAAAATACACCATTAAATTAGCTTGGCAAAGCGCTAAGTTTTACCAATATTGATGACTACTTGTCAAACATTCCAATTGTAAAATCAAGTAGTTCAGTACCACCGCATTTGCCATGTCCGGGAATGACATGCTGCAGTCTGGGGTAGGTCTGCCTGACTTTTCGGACAGTATTCGCCCAATCATCCAATGCAGCATCGTTCAGGTTGCCCTTCCCCGCACCCAGCTCTTTGATCATGCATCCGCCAAACAGCACCTCATCGACGGGGACATAGCTGACAATATTATCCCGGGTATGCCCGGGGCCGAAATACCGGTTGATGACTTTCTCGTTGCCCAGCATGAGTTCAAGGCTGTCGGCGAAACCGTTTTGCGGCAGCGGAAACTCCCCTCCCCTGGCCAGTTCAATCGTTTGCTCATTGGCGTAAGAAGGTATTCCCGCCTGATGAAAAGCCGCCAAACCGCTCAGGCAGTCATCGTGGAAATGGTTGACGACAATGCCTTTTACCTCAAACTGCATGTCTTCCCGCAGCCAGGTAATCAGTTCAGCAGCAATAGTATCACCGATGGGCGTATCAAAAACCATGGCCTCACCCTCGTTAACGTAGATCATCCCGTTGCAGGGAAAGCTGCCGTAATCAGGGATGATAAGCTGGGAAACATGCACGTAAGTATGCGGTGTCAGCTGCTCAATACGGAGGCTTTCCGATTGGTAAACCACCCGTGCCGGTATGGTATCGGGCCGCCACGACAGCGGTTCTAGATAAGAAGAGGCCATCGCAAACACCTGGGTCGCAAAAACAGAGAGCAGGATAACAGTGGTGTAAAATATACTTTTCAATTGATTGATAACTTGATGTTGCAAACTACAAAAACGCCAGGATGAAAAAAATGATGCTCAGCAGATTTGGCTGGCCAGCGACCAACGAAGGCTAAATCGTTTCTACTACCCTGGCTGATCTGCGATTTGCCCAGTAAATCATCGCCCCTCCGGTGAAGAACATGATCAGACCGTAGATGGCCGGGGCGATGGCAAAGGCAGAATTCTCCAGTAATACGGTGGCAATGGAAATGGCCAGTGTACCGTTTTGTATACCGCTTTCTATGGAAATGGAGACTTCCTGCTCCCTGCTCAGGCCGAAGAGAGCGGCCATCAGGAAGCCCAGGGCCATGGTGGCCACGTTCAGGCTAAGTGCCAGCAGGCCGGCCTGTTCAAAATACGGAATGATGTTCGCTTTTTCCTTTAGTAATATGCCCAGGATCACCAGCACAAATACGACGCCTGAAGCCAGCCTGACCGGCCGATCCATACGATCAGCAAAAGCAGATTTCTTCGCCTTGATGAGCATGCCCAGGCTCACGGGGATGATGACGATGACAAAGACCTGTCCTATCGTCTGCAGAACTTCCAGTTGGAAAGGTGAGCCCTGCCCCAAAACCGCGAGCAGCCCCAGATTGACCACCAGGGGAATGGTGAAAACCGTGATAACACTGCTGACCGCCGTCAGGCTGACAGACAATGCGGTATCTCCTTTGGCCAGGTGGGTGATCAGGTTGGAAGTAGGCCCGCCCGGACAGGCAGCCAGCAGGATTAGTCCAATGGCAATATCAGGCTCTACCGGAAACAGGAAGATGAGCGCAAAACCGATGGCTGGCAACAATATGAGCTGGTTGACCAGCCCGATAAACATGGCTTTGGGATAGCGTACTACCCTTTTGAAATCATCTATGGTCAGGGATAAGCCCATACCAAACATAATGATGATCAGGGAAGCGCCCAGTACAATGGCAGAAGTGCTTGTCATGAGGGAGGTTTTTTTACTGGAAAATATTGAAATTTTCCCTCATTACCTTCCTTTGCCAGTAACAAGTTTACAAAAATGGACAGCGTTCAGATTTTATAGCGCCTGGAAATAACATGGGCAGCTATCCCATCAGAAGCTGTACGTCAGGGTAAAGTTATTACTGATTATTTCAAACTGATTATCAAATAACCTGCCGTTGGTCAGTGTACGCTCATGGATATACTCCAGCCCCAGTCTATGGCTTTCGCTTATGTCTAAGAGGATACCTGCGCCTCCACGATAACCATATTCGTTGCCAGAAGTGGGAACTTCAATATTATAGCCACGGTATACTGTATTTACTTCTTCTGCCAGGTTTTTCCCGTACACATAACCTGCTGAAAGGAAAGGGCGCAGCTTACCGGTAGGAAAAGTGTAGTAAACAGAGAGCGGCACCTGTATGTTGGTGACCGAAAACTGCACAGTTGAACTGCGGGCATGTTTGCGGGTAATAAGTATTTCGGGCTGGAAGGAGAATTTATCCTTGAGGCTGAAATTGAAAAAGACACCACCGGTGTAGTTGAGGATACTACCATCAACATCCTGCAGACTTACCGCATCTCTTTCTGTCACCCGGCTGGTTGACACTCCTAGCCTGCCACCCTTGCGGATACGGACTTTGAATGACTTATCAGCCACAACAAAGCTTTGCGGATCCATGATCTTATTGTACTCGGTAAAAAAGATCGTCAGATCAGCATCATTGAATTTTACCCGCTCAATTTTGTTTTGCAGGGCCGGACAATCCATGGTGAGCAGTTTGAGCAGGCCGAGGTAGCGCACATCCGTACGCTTATACTTACCCTCCACCACTATGTTCTGCTGCTCCAGCAGGGTTTCTTCTCCCGCCTTAAGGGCAAAGTACACATCCTCGTATTTGTAAAGACTGATCTTCCCTTCCACCAACTGAAGGAAAAAGCGTTTGCCGGATGGCCCCTGGTTATGTATGGCATCGTAAGCGACATAGGTTGCTCCTCCGGCAAAGCCAAAGCTAACAATATCATTGGTAGTCAGCTCCTGAAAATCGGCCTGGTCACTGGCTTTGAACATCACTGACTCTCCCAGGTCTTTGCGATCCCTGATGACTCCTGTGATGGTATCGTTCTGCTGGGTAATGACAAATCCTTCCCGGGCATTGTAGCCTTTCTGAGCCTGGAGACAAACCGGTAGCAGAAATGACAGGAACAGAAGCGTGGAAAATATTTTCATTATAATTATATTTTATGCGCAATTTTATTGTTACATATTATTGTAAAAAAATTATTTTTTTGATTATTTATATTTATTTACATCAAGCCCTGTAGAGAAAATGCTTCCAGAAGGTTCAATAAGCCACATAAAATAAGCCGCACTCAAAGAGAACGGCTTATTTTGTTGTTTTACTACGACTGGTAAAACATATGAAAAGCGAAGGTTTAGGTAACTTCTAACTGTTAAATGCGGCAAAAATTCCTACGCCAATGATCATCATCACCAGTGCATACAGGCCTACTACAATCAGGGCCCAGATCAGGGCTGCTTTGGCCCAGTTAGACCGGCTGGGCTGGCTGCCGTTACCACTGAAAGCCCAGACAAAAAGCATCACCAGGTTGACTACCGGGATGATCATGACCAGGAAAGTAATCAGCCAGTCAGTGACCGAAGTGTCGGCATTGGCGGATGCCGGCGCTACGTTGATATAGTGGTTAGTGATGTTTCCTTCTTTTGGAGTTGCGGGTGTAGTTTCCATAGTAGTTAAGATTTAATTTTTGAAAAATTCGGAAGATAAGTCGTTGTTTCGCTGGCAAGCGGTTGAAACCGGGGGGCAAGTTCCATTTTTTCCTGCTCGGCCATTTTTCTGCCCAGCATACCATATTCGTAGCCTGTGTACCAAAAGTACATGTAAGTAGTGACAATGGGTATCAGTGGAATGCCTATCACGCTCATGGCTAGCAAACCATCAATGGCGAGGGTAACAAAACCACCTACAATCATAAAAACGTAAAGCAGGATAATATCAATGAAATTTCTGAATACGAACCTGAGGTTTGCCAGCAATGAAAAATGGGACAGTAACAGGTTTTTGGTCAACGCAAAGCGTACCATGGCTACCCGGTAGAGTGGGATATAAACAACCAGCCAGATGTTGTGAATCAAAAATGCATATAAGGCTTCTAATAATTCATTGACAATGAAGCTGCCCAGTAAGCTAAAAAACTTACTGAAAGTCATGTTTGGGTCAGTGACAAGGTCTGCGAAAAGCGTAAAGACATACTTTAAGTCCTCCCACAAGTCGGACAAACCTTCCAGCCCAAGCATCCTTACCAACACGAAGGGGAACAGGATATAAAGTCCCGTTATTGACCAGAGTAAAATACCGTTGACGAAAAACCTGAAAATATCCTTAGCTTCTGGCAGAGGCTGCTTGTATTCCCAGCCAACGCGATGCACCATCTCCAGCCGCCAGCCCCGGGCGATGATCAGGTTGACCAGGGGTATATATGACAATAAAGCGAAAATCCACATCCTGAGTGCCCAGCCTTTTTGTAGAAAAGGATAGATAAGCCCGGTCAGGAAATGATGGGCAGCGTGTTTGAGTTTGTGGAGCATATTGAAAGATTTTTGTGT
>CAZFFW010000162.1:0-13287 GCA_964518125.1 uncultured Porifericola sp. | reverse complement strand
AATACTGCAGTCTACGGTGCAAGTAAGGCAGCCCTAAACTCCCTGGCCCGTACGGCGGCTTACGAACTCGCCCCTAAGAATATACGGGTGAATACCATCTGCCCCGGCCCCGTCAATACGCCTATTTTCTCCAAAACCGGTCTTCCTGCCGAAGCATTGGGTCAGTTTGCCGAAGCCATGCAGCAACGGATTCCCATGAAAAGATTTGGCAAACCGGAGGAAATAGCCAAACTGGTGGCTTTCCTGGCTTCTGATGACTCGGGCTTTATCACCGGCGGCGAGTATGTCATAGACGGAGGGGTAAACCTGAATCCAATACTGGGATAAGTTTTTTTGACCTAAATTGGAACAATTGTTCCAATAAATTAACTTTACCGGTACGAACCGGTAAAGTTTTTTCAATTATGAGCAGAACCAAAGCATTTGACGAAAAAGCCATCCTGGAAAAAGCTATGCAGCTTTTCTGGTGTAAGGGCTATAATGCGACCTCCGTTCAGGACCTGGTGGCAGACCTGGGTATCAGCCGCTCAAGCCTGTATGATACTTTTGGGGATAAACATCAGCTATACCTTAATGCACTCCAGCAGTACCGCCGACAGATGGGTGGTGCCATGATGGATATGATTGGCCAATCCACCGATATCCGTCAAACGCTGCATGACTTATTTGATATGGCAGTCCGGGAGTCTATTTCTGACAAGCTGCAGAAAGGCTGTTTCATGGTCAACTCTACCGTTGAGCTTGCTGCATGGCATCAGGATGTCGCGGAAATCGCCCGGAAGAATATGGAAGATGTGGAGGAAGCTTTTTACCAGGCCATTCAGAAAGGTCAGCAAAACGAGCAGATCAGTAAAAAACATGATGCCCGCGCCCTGGCACGTTTCTTTTTCAACAGCATGAACGGGCTCCGGGTAGCCGCCAAATCGGGAAGTCGTCAGGATACTTTTCAGGATATCGTCAATGTCAGCCTGTCGGTGTTAGACGACTAGCATCATATCTTCTTCTGAGGGTGATAGAGCATCTGGGTCATTCCACTGGCAAATGTGGCACAACTGACCAGTTTCATCTGCTGCATTTCTGCGGTGGGCGCAAAAAGCGGCACCCCGCTCCCCAGCACGATCGGCGCCATTGAAATAATCATTTCGTCCAGCAGACCGGCATTTAGCAGTAAGGTATTGAGCTGCCCCCCACCGATCAGCCATATATCAGCGCCGGGCTGATCTTTTAGTTGCTGCACAAAAGCTGCTGCATCTTCAGCGATAAACTTTACGGGCAGGCCTTGCTCCTCTCTTGGCTCCCGGCTGAACACATAGTTGGTTTTGTCAGGATAAGGGAAAGGCACATCAAAATTGAGGATCTCCTGGAAGGTGCGATAACCCATCAGGGTAGTATCAATGCTGTCATAAAAGGCCTGATAGCCGTAATCTGTACCAATGTCTTCCAGGGAATGCAGCCAGTCTACCGAACCATCCCCGGTGGCTATATAGGCATCCAGGCTGCAGGCAATGTATAGCTTTAATTTTCTTTTCATTCACTTAAATACGCAAGACTGCTGAACTAAGGCAGTCAAATTGGGAGAAAAATTTTTTTTGGCTAGCAGCAACCTGTAGTGGATTTTTGGAGTCTTATGGTCTATTACACTACACAATTATGCCAAAACTATTGATATGCCTGTTGCTAAGCGGCCTGATGGCTGCCTGTACTATTCCCCAGATGCTGTTGGATGAAGACTTGTCAGCCAATGCAACTGAACTGCCGGTAAAAGGGAGACAGGGATGGCTCATTAACCAGAAAATTAGCTTCGGAAGCTACCAGTCCGAAAAAGTCCACCGAGGATGGACACGCTCCTATGACTTTGACTTTTTTCTGCTGGGGTTTCAGGGGAGCCGACAGCGGTTCAATTTCGAGCTGTTCAGTGATCATCAGACGGTGTACACCGTGTGGGCAGCCAGCCAGGTCCGTGGGGTAGATCTCCCCATCGGCCGGTTCACCGGGGCCGCAACAGCGCTGCAGGATATCTTTAATTTTACGGTAGAAACCAAAAATTCATTTGCGGCCACCCTGTACAATGTGCATGACAAAGCTCCCTACCGGCTCCTGATCATGCACCCTGATGACATCAGGAAAAACGGCCGCTATGCAGGATTCCTGACCGACAACCTGGATCACCACATTGAAATTATACCAGTGCGCAAACTTGCTGACCAGCGTACAATCGGTATGGATATCGTCGGTTTTGAGTTCAGGGAAGGCAACAAAGCGGTGGCCGCTGTAGAAATCATCAACAACGGAAAAGTATGGATACATCCGGGCCTGAGTCCACAAATGCAACACACCCTGGCTACTGCCAGCGCTACCTTACTGCTGCAGCAGAGCCTGGATGAATAAGCAGGCGACAGCTTAGCTACTGAAGCGAGACAGAAAACTCATATTGTCCACGGGTATTTTCCCATATTTTTGACTGGTAAAATATGCTGATTGTACCTGCATCTGCCAGTTCATTAAGCCTTTTTTTAGTTTGCTCCACCACCGTTTTTTCAGGCGATACCAGCTGATACATTTTGCCGTCCTGGGTAACTTCAAGTTTTCCGGAATCTATCCATTCATGAAATAATGAAGGAAATATAGGTTGAGTCATATAGATTTTGAGCAAAAAATAGCGCTCTCCTAAAATCCTGAAACGAAAATTCAGACCAACTGGTAATAATACCTGAGAAAATATTTTTTCGCTTGAACCTCATATATCATTGCTGATCTGCTGCATGCACTTCATCACCTCCGGGTTCATTTTTAATAAAAACTTGATTACATTTAATAGGTACTTCTCCTAAGGGCGGTGGTGATCTAAATCCGTACTGTGCTATCAGGAGGCCTTATACGATAGACAACCTAACTTTAGAATTATGCTTGAAAAGAAGAAAAACATCAACCGCAGGAAATTCATCATCGACAGTTCTGCCGGTATGGCTGCCGCTTTTGCAGCACCTATGATTTTACCCTCTCGTGTTTTTGGGGCCAATGACCGTATCCGGGTAGCCGTACTGGGGGTAAACGGACGCGGGAAAAATCACATCCAGGGTTTTATGGGCCTGGAAAATGTGGAGGTGGTGACGCTTTGTGACCCTGATCTGAAGATTGCCGAACAGCGGGCATCTGAGTTTAAAGAAACCTACGACAAAAAAGTCAAGGTTGAGCAGGACCTCAGAAAAGTGTTTGACGACAAAAACGTAGATGCTGTCAGTATTGCATCAACCAACCACTGGCATGCGCTGTCTACCATATGGGCGTGCCAGGCAGGTAAAGACGTATATGTGGAAAAACCAGGTTCTCACAACATCTGGGAAGGCCGCAAAATGGTGGAAGCAGCCAACAAGTACAACCGCATTGTGCAGCATGGTGTGCAGCTCCGTAGTTCCAGGGCGCTACAGCAGGCAGTGCAGCATTTAAGAGACGGCCTGATCGGAGATGTATATATGGCGCGGGGACTGGTATTCCGCTGGCGTCCGGATATTGGAAACAAAGGCTTTGAGCCGGTACCTGAAGGGCTGGATTACGATCTTTGGCTGGGGCCGGCGCAGGATCGCCCCTTCACTCGCAACCTGGTGCATTATAACTGGCACTGGCACTGGGACTTTGGCAATGGTGACGTTGGTAACCAGGGCATTCACGAGACAGATATGTGTATGTGGGGGCTGGATGTAGGCCTGCCCAGCAAGATTACCGCCATGGGAGGCAAATTTCTGTGGGACGACTGTAAGGAAACGCCCGAAGTGCTGTCATCTACTTACCTCTATCCTGATGAAAAGAAGATGATACAGTTTGAGGTACGCCCCTGGTGTACCAATGCTGAAGATGGTGCTTCCGTAGGCAATATTTTCTATGGCAGCGAAGGTTATATGGTGATCAAAGGATACGGTAAGTACGAAACCTTCCTGGGCAGAGAGAAAGAAGTCGGCCCCGCTGGTGAGGAAGGCGGAAACCACTATGATAATTTTATACAGGCAGTAAGGGCCCGGGACAAGTCCATACTAAATGCACCGGTTGAAAGCGCGCACCTGTCATCCGGACTGGCACACCTGGGTAATATATCCTACCGTGTAGGCAGAACACTGGAATTTGACCCTTCCAAAGAGCGCTTTGTCAACGACCCTGAAGCTGACCGCTATCTGAAACCAAACTATCGTGAGCCATATGTAGTACCAGAGATGGTGTGAACGGTGATTATTCATGATTACTTACTTTCAAAGCCGCCCTTGCGGCTTTTTTTATGATTATACCAGCCATAATGTTACCTAATGTTTTTTTTTACGTAAAAATTTATCTGCTCAATACTATATTTTTGTTATTTTACTTAAGCAAAAAGCATTAACTGAACAAGGATATTGCTTATAGCGGGAAAGTATAATTGGTGTGAGCTTTATCAATAAAAAGGCGGTTTTTTTCGGGTTAATTCTAATATTTTTGGCTTTATGGTTACGAAGGAATTTCATAACGACGTGATTTCAATCCAGATAAAGGATGGGATACTTTTCGGTGAGTACCTGGTAGACAAAGTTGACCTGGAGGGGGCTACCCTTGCTACAAATTTCAGAAAAGAAATTACCCAAAATGAAGCTTATCCTGCTTTTGTAGATGTTTCTCTGGTCAAAGAAGTAAGTCGTGAAGCGCGTTCTTTCTTTGCACAGGAAGCCGGAGAAGACCTTAAAGCGATCGCAGTAGTGGTCAGAAACCCTGTCACCAGGATGATGGTAAACTTTTTTATGAAATTCAACCAACCCGGATATCCAATAAAATTCTTTACCAAAGATCAGGAAGCCCTGGAATGGCTTCAGCAGTATGTTGAAAAAGGAAAAACAAGTAATGCAAGGGAAGATACTTGATACAAAGTATGTCAGCGCTGAACTTATTGATGGCATTATAGAGGTGCAGTATAAGGATGACGTATATATTACGTTGACAGAGGCGCAGGAGGTTGTGAAAGAACGTATTGCATTTTTTGGTGACAAAGAGTATCCCTACCTGTTTAAAGCCTCCCGACTGAAAGGAATAGACAGGGCAGCAAGAAAGTTTTTTTTTAATGAGGGGTTGGTAAATGTTAATGCGATAGCTCTGGTGCCCGGCAATAAGGTAGGCCAGATGATCACCACTGTGCTCGTTAGTTTTGAGAGACCACCCATTCCCTGCAAAGTTTTCAAATCTCATGGTGAGGCCCGGATCTGGCTAAAAGAGTTTATAGAGGAATAAAATGCATGATAACAAAAAAAGATTGGAACAGATCAATGATATTATTCTAGATATTGCTGCTGGAAATCTGGGTGGTAAAATCGACATTTCTTCCGCTTTTGATGAAATTGACGCCATTGCTTCGGGTATCAATATGCTGGGAGAGGAATTGCGGGCTACCATGATAGACCGCAACTACTTCGACAGCGTCCTGAAAAGTATCGGCGATATTCTGATTATTTTTGATAACGATTTTCAGATCAACCAGGTAAACAGCAAAACGCTGGAACTCCTGCAGTTCAAAGAAAAAGAGTTGATCAGACAGAGCATTGATTTTTTATTTGACGACAATCAGGACGCGCGGGATCTGAAGAAAATCTTGAATACAGAAAGCAAAATTTATAATAAGGAATGTAACTTCCTGCTGGCATCCGGCGAAATACTACCTGTGGCTATTTCCGTTTCGCGCATTTCAGCCAAAGGAGAAAAGGCCAAAGGCTACGTACTGCTGGCCAAAGACCTCAAGCAGTTTTATGTCTTTTCTGATGCGCTCAAAAAGAAAAATAAAGAGCTGGAGACTTTTGTTTATAAGGTTTCCCACGACCTTAAAGGACCGGTAGCCTCTCTACTGGGACTGCTGGACCTTGCCAGAAAAAGTGGTGAAAATATGGAAGAGGCTCATCTGTACCTCGACCATATGCAGAATAGCCTGCAGCGCCTGGACAAAAGTATTGTGTCACTACTTAACTTTACCCTGGCCAGTAAAACCAACTTAGAGACCAGCACTATTTTTCTGAGGGAGGAATTTAACGAAATTATTTCTTCACTTGCTGCGCTGCCCGGCATTGACCTTGTTAGTATCACCAACCATATAGACAACAAGCTTTCCCTTACCACAGTGCCTCAGCTTCTGCGATCCATTCTGCAAAACTTTGTGGAGAATGCCATCAAGTATCGGAAGACCAATCAGGAATCCAGGGTAGATCTCCTGGCTGAAACAGTACAGAATAAAGTTATCATCAGGATTAGTGATAATGGCGTGGGCATGAGCCCCTTCGTAAGGGATAGGGCATTTGATATGTACTTCAGAGGAGAAAATGCCGCCTCTGGCAGTGGGCTTGGACTCTATATCACCAAAAATAACGTAGAAAAGCTGGGTGGTGATGTAGTACTCAATAGCGAAGAAGGGAAGGGAACAGAAGTGATACTTACCATTCCCAACTTATCTCGCTAACATCTAGTCTCACAAAAGCTCACCTGCTTTAGGTTCGGCAAGTGCGGTATTACCCTGCAGGTTTTCCAGTACCTCAAGATGGAAGTTAGACTCTGTCTGAAGAAATCCCACCCTGGGTATCAGCCTGGCCCCCAGTTTTCTTTTTTCCGTATTGGCAGTTAGTCCCAGGTGCACAGCCTTACAACCGATTTGTTTGGATCTCATCACCACCTGATAGAGAATTTGCTTATAGGTTTTAAGCTTCCGGAAGCTGTAATCCATCCCCAGAATAACCCCCTGGTAAGTGCTGTAACCTTTGTGGCCACATACCATCCCGATCAGAGGTTCACCTTCCTGTTTGGCATAAAGTAAAATAAACTCCCAGTTTTCTCTATCGTTCATTTCCTGCATCAGGCGAAAAGGATAGGTAATATTGTTGAGTGCATGATTGGCCTGCTGTACGTTCAGATAGAGCTGGTATGCCTTCTGAAGCTCTACTTCGTCCAGTTGCTGCTTTATCACAATATCAAACTGGTCTCTATACTGCAACACATCTTTTCTGAGATGCCTGCGGGAATTGGACGAAAGTTGTGCTATGAATTCATCTTCATCCCGGAAGCCTGTAAGGTCAAGTTCTGAACCCTCCGGCAGATCAATTTTCATAAATCCCTGCTGATGGAAAAAGTCGCTGAGTTCCTGGTCTTCTGCCGACAGGTCCCTCACCATGATCATTTTTGCATCATACCTGATCTTCAGTTCTTCCATGTGGATGCAGAGCAGCTTGAGTGCTTCAGTGGACAAAGCATGGGACTTGTCAAGGTAGAGATGGTCACCATCGGTGATCAAAGATCCCATAGACAGTACCTGGCTCATCATATAGTAAGCATCCTGCTGAGCTCTTATTAATTCAACCTGTGTGGAAACCTCTGATTTGGCCAACATATCATCCTTCCAGAGTCCTGCCGTAAAAAAGGTTGCCAGCACTACCTTAGCTGACTGATCCCTGATGATCAGATAAATAAAATCCCAGTTCTGGTCTTTACGCTCATTTGCTGTAAAAGCAGCCTCCAGCAAAGACAGGCTCTGGTGGTCAAAACAACCTTTATCAGCAAAAAATGTATTCCATTCTTCCTGATTGATGTCGGCAATACTGTGATATAGCTTGGCAGAAAGCTTCAGCATACTTTTTTGCTGCATTTGCTTCACCTCTACTTCCGGCAGTTTGAAAGCCTTCCGCACCCGGTTCAAATCCATTCCTTCCTCTTCCAGGCTAAGGGGATAGTGGTACTGCATCGCATCTACCAGCGCCTTGATTTCGGCTTTCTGGTTATGGCGCGAAATGGTAAAGCGGATACCGGCATTTCTGACCGGTACTACCGGAAAAGTAGCGACGTTAATGTAAAAACCCTCATTCATCAGTCTTCTGGCAAAGTTGTAGGCAAGTCCCGGTTGTGCTGCTCCGATAAAATGAACCGGACAGACATTCTCCTGTATCAGCGGCAGGTCCGTCTGACGGATCAGTTCATTACAGTAGCTTACTTTTTCAGCCAGGTCAGCCTGCAGCGAATAAATTTCGTCAGAAAGGTGAATCCTGGCCGAAGCCAGGGCTGCGGCCACGCTGGAGGGCTCCAGCTGGGCAGAAAATGTCTGGGGACCGCCGAAGATGCGATACGCTTCGTACAATGCCTCATCCCCAAAAGCAACCACACTGCCGCTGGCACCGAAAGACTTGCTGAGGGTTCCCACTACGATCGTTTGTTCAGGCAGTTCTCCCAACTGGCTCATCACATAGCCGGTGCCGTGCTTACCAGCCCAGCTCATACCATGTACATCGTCTATGTAAAGATGTAGCTGAGGGTATTTCTGCCGGAGTGCCAGCAGGTCCTGTACCGGTACAGTATCTCCGTACATGGAGTAAACGCCATCGGCCGCATACCAGATATTTCGGTACTGGTTACGTCCCCTTCTGAGCAAATCCTCCAGCATGTTCATATCATTGTGCCGGTTCAGCTGAACTGCGATATTGCGTGGCTTGAGCAGTTGTGCCGCGTTTTGCACACTGGCATGTACCTGCTGGTCCAGTATGAGGGTATCTTCATCCCGGATGACAGAGGGTAAGACACCTATATGCCCAAGCGTGCTGTTTTTGGTGATCACTATCGGACGTTGATACATCTGACTGAGTGCTTCCTCCAGCTCTTTGTAAATGACAAAAGAAACATAGGTTTTGGATAAAGGAAACTGTGTGCCGTAACGCATGATAGCATCACAGGCAGCCTGTTTAAGCCGGATATCCTGCTCCAGGCCCAGGTAGCCGGTAGTGCCAAAATGATAAAGATGATTACCATTGATCTGGATGTGCCTTCCGTCAAAATGATCACCCTCGGTATAAAGATGTACCAGACCTTCTTTTTTTGCGTGCAGGATAAGGTCTCCAATAGTGTCCAGTAAATTGTTGTGCTTTGATTTAGCCATCAGTGTTAAATTAATAAAAATCTACGTGAAGTAAATACATTTTCACGTGGTTTGATGGGGGTAAACCAGCATAAACATCTACATGTAAGAAAAATAAATTAAGGTATTAAACGTAAATGAAAAGTGCAGAAAAGGTAGTTAATATAAAATAAGTATAATTTTATAAAGTTGGTTTATAAGTTTAACAGTGCGTCTATTGAATAAAAATTTAGCAAAAAGCTTTACCAAAAGAAATTTGAAAAATTACTGATACATAGCACAGGTAATTTGTGTGGAAAGCGCCTTTTTCATACATCGGATCCCCTTAATAATAACGGGAAAATCTATTTGTCCAGAGCGTTGATCCAGGCTTCTATGAGTGCTACCCCTTCCTGATGTACCAGCTTACGGCCTAGTTCGGGCATCATTTCTCCGGGATCTTCGGAAGCCATCCGGTACCACAAAATAGATTCTCTGGAATGTCCGGGAAGAATATCATACTGACGGCCGCCACTGCCTCTGCCTGCTGCTACCGGTGTTTTAAACATACCCAGGGCAGTGGTATCTGTTTGAAAATAATCCAGCAAAAGACCTGAGGTATTGGCAGGTGCCGCAGCATTATGGCAGTGCGCACAGTTGATATCCAGGTATGCGCGGGCCCGTTCGTCGAGGCTGCCGCTGGAAGGCTCGTCCCAAACCGGAAGGCGTGCAACAGCATGCAGTTCAGGCAGGCCCTTGAGCAGCGCAGATTCAGCCCATTTACGGAGCTGATTCTCCTCACCGTTAGTATATAGGAAGTCCCCATTGAGCTGCCGCGCAGATGGTCCGATAGGTTTGATCTTATCGTCTTTGACATGACAGCCTTTGCACTGATTAATATTGGGAACAGAATACTGCAGCGACATTTTTTTGCCATCATGGTTCCTCCAACTGATCTCCCTGCTTCCACCGGCTACCTCCAGATCTGCATCCGTCTGTGCTTCATTCCAGATATAGGGCAGCGCAAACCAGCCTTCTTTTTCATGCATCAGCAGCCGCGTTTCCAGTAAGCGCCTGCCCTTTTCGGGTTTACGCATGTCTTCCGGATAGTAAAAGGTTTTGATCAGTACCGTACCTACCGGAAAATCCAGTACTTCCCGCTCACGGTACTCGGCAGCTTTACCGGCAGGGATTTTCACAAATCGCAGTTTTTCCGCATAATCCGAAAAGAGAGGGGTATTCAGCGAATAGGGCATGATGCCTTCCACTGGTATCTGGTCAGCCGGATCTCCGCGAAAGAAGCCATACTCGGAGAGTTTGTACTTCACTCCTTCCGGTAGTTTCATATGATTTTCTGAAGGTTTTAAGGAAGTCAGCAAAACAACCATAAAAACCAGCAGTGAAAGAAAGACCCGGTATTTAGCCATACTCGTCATCATATTTTTATTCTATGGCCAGTTTAGCGGCTTCCAGCGAAGGCATGCTGCAATCGTAGGCCGACATATCGCGGCTGATGTTTTGGAAATCTCCTGCTGCATCAATATTGGCAAAGGAAGCGTTTTCGTTATTACGGATACAGATACGAAAATCATCAGTAGGAAGGCCAAGGGCATTTTTTCCTTCTTCGGGTAAAATGCCATCGTAGAGAATATGGGGTACATCCCTGCCAAATTTGAGCTTAAAGCGGTACATTTTGCCCATCCTGCCCTTCATCGTGGCTTTCACCCGCTCCCGTTCGTAGTAGTTGTCATGGATGTAGATACGCCGGCTGTAGGGGTCAAATTCCTCATCGGTGATGGGCTCTTCGGTCATGTAATAGCTGATGATGGAAGTCCCTACTGTGCGGTTGTTAATAATACGGTTGTCAAAAATTTCCACATCATTGGCTGCCAGCAGGATGATACCGGTACCGGAGGGTACAGCGGCTACAATATTACCTTTGGGGGCAAAGTTCTTATAATTATTTTCATAAACTTCGTTGTCAAACACCCGCACATGGCCGCCGTTTTTCTTCATGAGGTTGGGCAGGTCAAATACCAGTATGCCGCCTGCATTCTGGTAAGCCTTGTTATTATACACATCAGCCCGCTCTGAGTTTTCTATTTCTATGCCGGTGACATTATGGTGCGCGACACTATTCCTGACGATAATATCGGTAGACTGCCCCACATAAATACCTGCATCGGAGGCGCCTATGGCCGTACACTCGTCTATGAGAACGTTCTGGCACTGTACCGGATAAAGGCCGTAAGCACCATTGGTCTTTTTGGGCTTTCCTGTCCATTCTGTTTTGACCCGGCGAAATGTGATACCGTTTACGCCCTGGGTTTTGATAGCATCCCCTTTGGCATCCTGTACTGTCAGATCTTCAATGATGATCCTTTCTCCTCCACTCATCTTAATCCCTTCGGCTCCTTCAGTCTGGTCGGCAAAGGAAAGTATGGTCTTATCCATACCGGCTCCCCTGATGGTAATATCCTTTCCCTGGTCCAGCCAGAGACTACGGCTCAGTGAATACTGCCCGGCGGGGATTTCAATCACATCACCGGGTTCAGCCATCACAAATTTGGTTTGCAGTTGTTTCTCAAAATCAGCCTGCCCGTAGGCAACAATATGTGCAAAGAGGGCAAAAAGCAGCACTGGGAGTTTTTTCATTTCGGTCAATGTTGGTTGTGTACCTGAATGTAGAAAAAATCTCGTTAGAATACCATCTTTTTCAAGCGGTAGCGCAATAAAACGAAAAGCGCTTCTCGCGCATTTCAAAAATCAATTTTATAGTAAAACACCGGGAAGAATCCCAGTTGATAATCGGTTCGGTAAAAGGGGGCTTCGCGGATATAACTTCTGGCCAGTACATTCTGCCTACCAATAAAGTTGGTCAGATCCAGTGCGACTTCATGTGTCACCCGACGGCGATTGGACTTATAGGAAACCCTCAGATCGGGCCGGAAGTAGGCCGAAAACTGCTCGCTGTTGCGCAGCTCGTCCACAAAGACCAGTTCATTCAGGGCTGCCGAGCCTGCTTCATCCACCGGACCGGTACGCCGGCCACCCGCATAGGTAAGGTTAAAGCCCAGCGTCAGGCTTTTGGTTTTGCTGAATGCGTGTTCGTAGGCCGCCAGGGCATTGAAAGCAAAATTACCGTTAAAATCAGTATCCCTGAGTACACCATCACTGCCCCGGTATCTGGACTCAAAAAGCGCCCCGGTGAGCAGAAAAAAGAACTGCCGGCTAAAAAACTTCTCCACCGTCGCTTCCAGTCCATAATTGAAAGCAGTGCCTTCATTGACCAGTTCTTCCGGGAAAAAGCGGGAGAAGCCTGAGCCCTGGTTAATCAGTGAAAAAGAGGTGGGCTGCACATCTACCGGGATGTTCCACAGCCGCTGATAGTAAACTTCCAGTTTGATGCGGGTAGCTGAGCCCAGCCATTTTTCGTACCCTCCTACCAAATGACCACTGTAGGTAAAATCCATGTCTTGGTTGTACAATTCCTGTTCACCGGCAGCATTGACGGAGTCCGAATAGAAATACAGATATGGCTGCTGAATCTGGCTGTGTACCCCCATCCCCAGGCTCAGATTTGACTGATTAGGGAGCTGGTAGCGCAGGCCCAGCCGCGGTTCTACAGGACTCAGGCTGTTACTCAGGGAGAAATACTGCAAACGAAGTCCAGTACTCAGTTCCAGCCTTTCGCTGAATCGGTGCTTTAGCTGCACATAGGGCTGGGCAAGGATAGCAGCTTCATCAGCGTTCCAGCGGGTCTGCCAGTTGCCAAACTCAATGGGATCCGCCACATTGACTGCCGAATCAAGCATGCTGAAAAAATAACGGTCGGCCTGTATACCGTAGTTAAGGGTCGTCCGGCTGCTGAGTTTTTTGAACATAAAAGCATGTGCTGACAGCTTATTGGTGCGGAAGGTATAATCCAGGATAGGCTCCAGGCGATCCAGCACCGTCCTTGGCTCACCATTGACGGTAGAGTCATTGGTCAGGATAAGGTCATGGTTGGCATTTATCTGCTCATGCGAGGCGGCCAGCACCACTTTGAAGAAGGTATCTTTGTTGATTGGCAGCGTGTAAGATGTTCCCAGCACACCCATACGGGTGCTAAAGTACTGGTCGCGATCCGAGGCTCCGTAGATGGTACTGGAGCCGATTTCTTCACTTAAAATGATATCAATTGTGCTGGCACCACCCAGTCCCCAGACCGACCAGTTGCCGCCGTTTTTCTGCGGAAAGTTCAGCTTGAAGTTAATATCCTGGTAGTTGGGCACAGCATCCACCCCGATTTCTATGTTCAGGGCCTGAAAGAGGCTAAGGGTGGAATAGCGATAGGTGAACAGGAAACTGGAACCTTTCTCACGGTTAATCGGTCCTTCGGTAGCCAGCTCCAGCCCCAGTAATCCCAGCTGACTGCT
>CAZFFW010000161.1:0-13397 GCA_964518125.1 uncultured Porifericola sp. | reverse complement strand
TCTTCGGCCTGTGTACCTACCGACTCATTGAGCATAGGCTCTTTTTCTCCCTGAAAGCCATCGATAAAAACCCTCTCCAACTTACCGGGATTGGATCCCAGTTGTGAGATACGAATGGCATCTGAAACCCCATCATTCTGGCCGGGAAGCGGCTCACCTTCCTGTACATTTCTGCCCGGCTTACCTTTCTTTTTTCCTTCCTGTACATTCTTCATGGCCTGCTGCTGACGATACTGCATCCAGGCCCGGTAGTTAGTCCTGGCAGCAGGTGGCAAAGTGCTCACAAAAGGGTTAGGATCAGCAGGAAGGCCGTCGGAGGAGATTGCTCCTTCTTCTTTGGAGCCCTTCATACTTTCAATTTCGTCAAGAAATTTTTGGGGGATTTGCTGCGCCTGCGTTTCCAGCGCAACAAGACTCATGCACATAAACAGCAGTAAGCAAAGACTGTAGGTTAGCTTCCACTTACCGGATTGGTAAATGGTAAAAGGAGTGTAAATTTTAAAATTCATATAATTATAGTTTAGGTAAAAAGCCGATTGTTGGGTAGAAGTCCGAGCCTGTGACATTACTACCGTTCAGTGCTAATAAATCCATGCGTCAATGCTGATTACCTGACTATCCACCCGAGAATCCAACACAGCGGTAATATGAGAGAAAAGACTTAACAGGATTAATGATATTTATTCAAGCAAAATGACTCTAAATATAACTATAATTTTACTCTGATTTTTCATCTAACTTAAAATTATTTTAATATTACCGCTGTGATTATTTATATATTAAAATTTCATGTAAAGGATAAATCAATTTTTGAAAATTTTATAATTACCAAATACGATGTTTTGACTTACTAAACAGGACAGTCAACTTCTACTGTTAAGCTAAATGCAGCCTTTCAGCCGTTGATAGCGAAACGTACCTCAAATGCTTATTTTGAATTAATTTGCGGTATTTTACGCATGTAGCCATGCTAAGCTTACCTGGGATTATCGCTTGGTATAGCGTGGAGCTACAGTAGCTTCTTCCACTGAACCCGCTGCTGTCCCGGCAAATTCATCCCTTTTTTCTATATTGCTACTGAGCTATGGAAGCAATAGAACGTGTACTGCAGATCAAAAGACTGCTGACCTATAACCTGCTGGCCTGGTGCCTGCTCGGTATTCTTTCGGCAGTACAGCGCTACAGCTATGCTATCAGTTTCGGACAGGAATTTAGCTGGCAGAGCCTTATCCGGCATCCTTTGTCTACCTACCTGGCCTACTGGACACTCAGCTACCTGGTCATTGATCTCTTCCTGTTGAGCCGCCGGTGGCATACCCGTCGTTTTGTGATACTGCATATTCCCGCAAGTATGGCATTCAGCCTGCTGCACAAACTGATGGCCTACATCAGCGGACTGTTACTGGAGCGTTTGTTTTTACCCCATGAGACGCTCAACTGGCAGGAACTGATTGTACTCTGGCAGGCTAGCTGGTTTGACCTGATCATCGGGGTTGCGGTGTACTGGGTCATCCTTTTTGTGCTCATGGCGCTGGATTACTGGCAGCAGTTTCGGGAGCAATATACGCAGTCAGCCACCCTCAGAAACCAGCTTACCGAGGCACAGCTCCAGAGTATGCGCATGCAACTTCAGCCTCATTTTCTATTTAACGCGCTAAACACCATTACCATGATGGTCCGCCGTAAGGACCAGCAGCAGGCCATCAGCATGATCATCGGCCTGAGTGAGATGCTACGCAACAGCCTCAGCCAGAACAAAAAGCCTTTCATCAAACTGGAAGAAGAACTTAAGCTGATCGGGCATTATCTGCAGGTAGAGCAGGGGCGCTTTCAGGACAGGCTGCAACTGACGATGGATATTGAGGAAACCACCCTCGATATGATGGTGCCCAACCTGATACTACAGCCTATAGTGGAAAATGCCTTCAAACACGGTATCGCCCACAGTATGGACCAGGCAGAACTGCGCTTGTCCTCTCGTTTCGAGGACGATTTCCTGGTGCTGGAGGTTTTTAACAGTAGCGATATGGCTCCCCACGAATGGGTACTTTCTAGAAGTAAAGGAATTGGCCTGCGCAACACTATCGGCCGCCTGCGGCAACTGTACAAAGGGAGAGCACGCCTGCAGTTTACCGAGCAGGAGAATGGTGTGCTGGTCAGCTTACGTTTGCCTGCCAGTACCGAGAAGGATACATTTGCAGTACGCGGAGAGCTTGAAAAGCAGTAGTTTCGGCAAAAAATCAACTCAGTCGCTCATTTAACCGGAAAATGATGGAGAAAATCAAATCTATTATTGTAGATGACGAACCGGCAGCCCGCGAAGGAGTGGCCCTGCTGGTAAAAGCAGATCCGGATATCATCATCGCAGACATATGCAGCAACGGGCTGCAGGCCCTGGAAGCCATACAGGAACATGCGCCTGACCTGCTTTTTCTGGACATACAGATGCCGCGTATCAATGGCTTCGAGCTGCTCAGCAGCATCAGCCTGTCCCAGCGCCCCGAGGTGATCTTTATTACGGCTTATGATGAATACACCCTGCAGGCTTTTGAAGTGCATGCGGTAGATTACCTGCTCAAACCCTTTTCGGACGAGCGCTTTTACCAGGCGCTCCATTTTGCCAAGGACCGTATCCGGCAGCAGCAGTTACTGCAAAAGCAGGAACGCATTGACCAACTCCTGGAAGAACAGCGTCAGAAAGCCGGTCAGTCTCGTGAGTCAAGTGTTGTCTCATCAGAAAAAAAAACCGGCAGGCTGGCAGTAAAAGCCGAAGGCAGGGTACACCTGCTCCCCTACCAGGATATCATCTGGATAGAGGCTTATGACTATTATGTCAAAATTCATGTAAAAGAGCGTTTTTTCCTGGTCAGGGACAGCATGAAAAATATGGAAAGGAACCTGCCGGAAGAGCAGTTTGTCAGGATACACAAATCCAGTATTGTGAACCTTGCGCAGGTCAGCAGCATCCATCACGAACAGGGGGACGAAGTAAACCTCAAAACTGGCGGTAGCCTTAAAGTCAGCCGAAACTACCGCGACAAAATCAAGGAAAGGCTGTCCTGAAATACTCATTTAATCATTATCACACGACAACCCATTTACCACTAGTCAGATGAAGATCAGCATACTTATTTTTTTTGCTTTTGTTATTGCCTGTCAGCCTGCCCATGAGGAGCAGGATACTGCAGAAAATCATCCCAGCGAAGTCGCGCTTGCTCAACCTTCTTTACCCGAAGAGGCGACAGTCAGTACACCGGCTATGCTATTGAGCGAGGAGGCACTCCTGGGAAAAATCAGCCCAGCCCGTGATACCGGCTTTACCCGCATTGCGGCACGCTATACCGACAAGGAAGAAATTTACCTGAGGACCCCGGCCTACGAAGATTTTGTACGCATGGCCGCCGCCGCTGCCGAGGAGGGCATTGACCTGGAAATCATTTCCGCTACCCGTAATTTTGCTGCCCAGAAAAGCATCTGGGAAGCCAAGTGGAACGGACAGCGCAAGGTAGACGGCATGGACCTGAGCCAGGCCATGCCCGACCCGCAGGAGCGGGCACTGAAAATTCTGGAATACAGTTCTATGCCCGGCACCTCACGCCACCACTGGGGCACTGACATTGACCTGAATTCCCTCAATAACCAGTTCTTTGCTTCTGGAGAAGGTAAAAAAATATATGACTGGCTGCAAGCAAATGCCCATGAATACGGCTACTGCCAGGTGTATACCGAGCAGGGAGATAAGCGGCCTTACGGATACCATGAAGAAAAGTGGCACTGGAGCTACATGCCCCTGGCCAGCCAGTTTCTGGATCAGTACAATGAAAAAATCAGCTACGAGGACCTGGGCGGGTTCGAGGGTGGACAGGTAGCCGAGGAAATAGAGGCTATCCGTAAGTATGTCAATGGTATCGCTCCCCCTTGCCGCGATTGGGTAGACTAATCTACTTAGGGTGAAACTTTTTCGCAGAAAAATATTTTTCCAAAAGTAAAGTGACCCGCTTTTTTTCCTGCGTCTAATGATCAGATTTATCTAAAAATAAGTATGATCAAAAATTATTTGCTTGCACTCTCGTTGAGTGCGTTCCTTTTCAGTTGTAACCAATCCAATGAAGAAAATCTGCAGTTGCAGGCGCAGATCGACAGTTTACAGTCAGAGCTGCTACAAAGTCAGCGGGTAGCCTATACCTTGCAGGAAGTTGCCGGCCTGATGGATTCCATTGATGCTATACGCAACAATGTCGCCATCAACCTGGAAAACGGACCGGATGATAATTACGTAGCCCGTATGCAGGACCTGCAGGAGTACGTGGAAGCCAGCGAGGCGAAACTGGCCGAACTGGAAACAGCGCTGCAAACCTCAAAATCGGTAAGCCAGACCTATGCTGCTACCATCAAGAAGCTAAAGCAGGAAATAGGCACCAAAAATGAGGAAATCGCCATGCTGCAGCAGAAAGTAGAAGGCCTGCAGGCTGACAATTTCCAGCTTGTTTCTACCGTAGAAACGCAGAACGAAACCATCGCCATGAAGACAGCGGAGATCATGTCGCAGAGCCAGGAACTGGCAGAGGCTGAAGCCAGGATTCAGGAGATGATCATCAGGCAGCAGATCAGTGAAGCTGATGCTTACTTTGCCAGGGGTGAGGCAGTGGAAGAAGTAGCCAACCGTACCCAGCTGGCCCGCAAGAAGAAACAGGCATCTTACAAAGAAGCTTTGCAGTTGTTTGAGAAGTCATATGCGCTGGGCAGAACCGATGCCAAAGCTAAAATTGACCTGCTCAAAGAAAAAATCAGATAAGGTTAGGACAAGTATAGATCAAAAGAGCGGAGACCTGTCTCCGCTTTTTTTATTCCTCCATGGCATCCCGGTAAGCATTTACCATTCGGGAAAAACCAATTTCTTTCCCAGCCAGCATCTGCTGGTACAGATCGGGTCGGTTCTGCATCACCCAGGCCAGTACATCCACCGAAACCGGCCAAACCAGTTCGGCAGGCCCATCAGTCTGCATCTCCTGCTCCATGTCGGCAAGGGTCGCTCTTAATTCCTGCAGAATTTCCCGGTGTTCCTCGGAATCAGCCAGGTTTTCCAGTTCGTGAGGGTCATTTTGCAGGTCATAAAGCTCTTCTTCTGGTTTATGAGGCGCCAGGAAAAAAGACTGTTCCGGCGTGAGCTTACCTTCCTTCTGTAGGTCCCGCATCACATGGAGGGCCGGGCGGTAAAACTCCAGGTAAGCCTGCCGGGCGTCAAAAGGAATCTGCGGGTGGTCATGGCGAATATACTTGTAGCGCTTACCAGTAATGGCCCGGGATTTTTCCATTACCTCATCCCACAGGTCGCGGGCCGCATAGATATACTCCTTTTCCTGATGTGCAGTGTTGATAAAGGGCGTACCGGTCAGATAATCCGGCAGCTCAGCCCCGGCCAGTTTTAGCACGCTGGCCGACATGTCGGTCACATCTACCAGTGCATCTTCTACCCTGCCTTGCGGCACCCCTTTCCCCCAGACGATGAGCGGAATCCTCAGGCCGGAATCATGCAGATAGCCCTTGCCGCGCAGGTTACAGCGGCCGTTATCCCCGATGAAGATGATGATGGTATTATCGGCCAGACCCTTTGCCTCCAGTTCATCCAGTATCAGGCCTACTTCATGGTCCATGTATTCCATCTGGTCCAGGTAGCGTGCCCAGTCTTCTTTGACGATGGGATGGTCGGCCAGGTAAGGGGGAAGCACTATTTCGGCGGTATCTACCGGATCAGCTGATTGCGCACTGATTTCCTCCCACCAGTCGCCCCGGTGGGTGACCAACAACTGTATCTGGCTGAAAAACGGCTGGTTCTCCGCACTGATTTCATCATACTTGTCAAACAGCCCGAACTGCGTTTTTCCATCATAGGGGCCTAGCTGGTCATGCTGAAAGTTTACATCCGTTTTGCGCCCTTTGCCCATCACTTTTTCGTGGCCCAGCACGCAGGTATAGCCGGCCTGCCGCAGCCAGTAGGTGATTGGCCGGTAAGGCTCTGCCAGGGGAATACTGCGGTTACTACGGTGCTGATGGGCATTGATCTTATTCTGGTGTACCCCTACCATCATCGCCGACCGGTTGGGCGAGCAGATTGGATTGGTGCTGAAGGCGTTGGTATAGCGGGTACCCTCCGCTGCCAGCCGATCAAGGTTGGGCGTCTGTACTCCGGCAGTACCGTAGCAGGCCAGGTCAGTACTGATATCTTCGGCCATCAGCCAGATGATATTGGGTGGCTGCTCCTGTGCACTGGCAAGGTAAGCAGCAAAAAAGCAGCCTGCTAAGGCCAGCCATTTTGGATAAAACTGCATAGATGTTGAAAAAAATGAGATTGATAACATATTAAAAAGAGGGACGGCGAATCAGGTAAAAGGGATTGTGCACCCTGGCGCTACGTTTGTCCAGCAGCATGGCAGCGGCAGTTTCGCCCATTTTCTGAAAGTCGGTAGAGATGACAGCGATACCCTCATGCATCACTTCTTTCACCGGCGTATCATTATAAGAGATGATACCCACCTCACGGCCAATTTCCAGCTGGTGGGATTTGCAGTATTTGATCACATCTACCAGGTCATCCTCTTCTATGACGATATATAAACTCCCCGGCTTCACGCACTCATGGGAAAAGGCATTGGTGATGCAGTATTCATAATGATAATCCACACAGAACTTCTTGAAGCCCGACATGATATCAGTCACGTGCTGGTTGCCATCAGGAAAAATCAGGAAAATCCGCTGGTACTTGACCAGCCGGTCTATCGCCGACAGCAGGGTGCTGTAGATGTCTTCTTCAAAGTTCTCGCAGACTACTTTATAGTTTCCCTTCAGCCCTTTTACATCTTTATCAATCAGGAGCAGTTTATCCTCTGGTATCTTCTGCAGTATCTGCAGCGTCTTGTCGGAAAAGTCCTTGAAGCAGGGAATGATGGCATAGTAATGATAATTGCCCTGGTTCTCATCCAGGATACGTTCCAGCTTTTCGGTGCTGTAATGGTGCACGCAGGTTTCCACAACAGCCTGCTCACCCAGGGTCTCTACAAAGGCGTGCACGATCTTTTTCTTGTGCGCACTGATCTTGTTGATGATCAGCAGTACACGAAGCTGGCTGCTGGGTATGTCGCAGTTGACATAATAGCCTTTACCCGGAACCGACTTGATGATGCCCTGTTCTCTCAACCTGGAATACGCCTTTTCTACAGTATCCCGGGATATCAGAAACTCCTCACTGGTTTCATTGATAGAGGGAATTCTCTCTCCTTTGCTAAAAATGCCGTTCTCAATGTCAGACTTGATCAGGTTCATCACCTGTTCATACTTAGGGGTACGGGAATCCTCCTTAATCTGTACAAAATTAATCATTGCCATAGGTTGTATAGTATCTTTATTCAGATAAAAATGCCTTAGATGCCCAGCTATATGCTGATATTAGTGTGCACGTTTACACTAATCTAGTACAATTTTTGAAAATTGTGAAAAATGCCGCCTTTTTTGGAACGCAAAATTATGAGCCTTACAGATTACTATTTTTCGGAGGTTTTCCCCTAATTTTAGCTTTTTCATACAGCTACTACTGATCAGAATAAGGCACTTTATCTGAAAACACAGAATTTTCTGACTGACACACCATACATATGACAGAAGCTTTTCGGCTATTGAAAGAAAATTTCCCTGAACTGCAGGAGGCCTCACTGCTGGATGATATCCTGCAACACAGCCGCTACCGTAATGTAAAAGCAGGAGACAAAATCATTGATTTTGGCAGTCATATCAAAAGTATCCCGCTGCTGCTCCAGGGTTCGGTACAGGTACTGAGGGAGGGAGCAGACGGCCGGGAAATATTTTTGTACTATCTGCTACCCGGCGAAACCTGCGCGATGTCGCTGAGCTGCTGTATGGTGCAGGAGGCCAGTCAGGTAAAAGCCATTGCCGAAGAAGACAGCAGCATGCTGCTCCTGCCTGTCAGCCTGATGGATAGCTGGATGCTGAAGTATGTCTCCTGGAAAAACCTTGTGATGAATACCTACCGCAAGCGCTTTGACGAGTTGCTCCACACCATTGATAACATTGCTTTCAAAAGTATGGACGAACGGCTCTGGAGTTACCTGCTGGACACCTCCTCTGCGCTCAATTCCCATGTCATCCCTACCACACACCAGGAAGTTGCCTATGCCCTCAACTCCACACGTGAAGTCATTTCCCGCCTGCTCAAGCAACTGGAAAAACAGGGAAAAATCCGCCTGGAGCGCAATAGAATCACGCTCATCCATTAGAAAAAAACGGAAAGTGACCTGGATCACAGACATTGGTCAAAGTCCTTGCTATCTTGGTAGAAACTTAAAATTCATACTACCATGCAGTACTACTATAGCAAAAAATTAAGCAATACCAGCTTTGCAGAAGCTGAGCAGAAAGTTACCGCCGCGCTAAAGGAGAAAGGTTTTGGTATACTTACCGAGATTGATGTGCAGGCAACCATGAAGAAAAAGCTGGATGCGGATATGCCGGCCTACAAAATACTGGGCGCCTGCAACCCTCAGTTTGCCTACCAGGCCCTGCAGCAGGAAAACAAAATCGGTACCATGCTGCCCTGTAATGTCATCGTGCAGCAAAGGGAAGGTGGTGAAATAGAAGTATCAGCCGTAGACCCGGTAGCTTCTATGCAGGCGGTAGAGAACGAAGGGCTGGGCAATATCGCGGGAGAAGTGAGAGACAATCTCCGGGCAGCTATTGACAGCCTTTGAAATAAAGTCCTCAATGTGACCTGTGTCACTGACAAATGATTCAGGATGGCGCTACTTGCTTAGCGTTAAACAGCATTTGAAGCAGGACAAAGCTTCATCTGGCTATTGAAATTCATAAGATTGATCTGAGTCGTCATGTTACATAAAATATTACTTATCATGAAGCTACTGATCGTCAGCCTGGCATTATTGCTGGGCCTGACCATCAGTTTGCTATGGGTGATCCGCAACGGTGGCCAGCAGCAGGTGCAGCTTAGCAAAACAGCAAGCCTGCCGGTACAGGAAACCAGCGGAGTAAGTGAAATGTGGCAGCCGCGCAATGTCAATACCGACCTGCCGGAAGGTAGTGCAGGCGAAACGATCCGCTATGGCCATGCCCTGATCAGCAAAACTTATCTGCACCTGGGCCCGGAAATTGCAGATGCGCAAAATATTTATACCGGTAACAACCTGGCCTGCGCCAACTGCCATCTTGGCTCGGGAACTACACCTGCCGCCGCCTCTTATGTAGGTGTGAGTAAGCGCTTCCCTCAGTTCAGGGGGCGCGAAGGCAGGGAAGGCAGCCTGGAAGACCGGATCAACGGCTGTATGGAGCGCAGCATGAACGGCCGTAAGCTTCCTTTGGACAGCAAAGAAATGCAGGCCATGGTCGCGTATATGGACTGGCTGAGCGAAGATGTACCGGAAGCCGAAATGGCGCGTTACCAGGGTTTTGTCTCTATCACCCTGCCTGACAGAGCAGCCGATACCCTTCAGGGCAGACTTGTTTACCAGCAGCAGTGTACCCTCTGTCATGGAGCCGATGGGCAGGGGCAGAAAAACGTAGGGCAGCCCGGATATGCCTATCCACCGCTTTGGGGTGACGACAGCTACAATCATGGAGCGGGCATGAACCGGGTGATTACCGCTGCCCGCTTCATCAAGGCCAACATGCCTTTCGGGGCAACTTATGATAATCCCATCCTCACCGATGAACAGGCCTACGATGTGGCCGCCTATATCGACGCGCATGCCCGGCCTGTGAAAGCCGGTACTGAAAGAGACTATCCTGACCTGAGCCGCAAACCGGTAGACTCTCCCTATGGTCCGTATCAGGATACTTTTCCGGCAGAACAGCACAAGTTTGGCCCTTTTCAACCAATACAGGAGTATTACAAAAACCTGAAAGAGGAGAAAAATGCGCTATAGGATAGTTTTCATATTGACCTTCTTATTGCTGCCACTGGGCCTGCAGGCGCAAAAGGACAGCCTGCAAAACCTCTGGTCTGATGCCCGGCTAAGCGGGCAGATCAGGCATTTCTGGATGTCTACCGTTAACCAGGGAGCACTGAAAGACTATGCCGCAGCAGCCATCGGCGGTAAGATAGGGCTGCAGAGCGGTAATTATAAAGGCTTTTCTGCGGCGGCTTATCTGTATTCTTCTTTTAACCTGGGGATTACCGACTTATCCGATCCCGACCCCACTACCGGTAGACTGGCACGCTATGACCTGGGGCTGTTTGACATACACGATCCGAACAAGCGATTTCTTTACCTGCTCGGCGAAGCCTACCTGCAGTATGCCGACCAGCAGCACCAACTGAGAATCGGTCGTATGCTGTACAAGACTCCCATGTTCAATCCCCAGGATGGCAGGATGATCCCTACCCTTGGGGAAGGCATCTGGTACCAGAACAGCAGCCTCAAAAAATGGAAGCTCACCACCGCTTATATTCAATCAGTGGCGGTTCGCTCTACTTCCGGCTGGCATAGCGTAGAAAATTCACTGGGGCTATACCCGGAAGGCAGAAACCCGTCCGGGACTGCGGGTAACTATCGGGGAAACACTTCATCTTCCGGTATCTTCATCCAGGGCGTCAACTTTGATAACCAGCGTTTTCTGCAGGCCAAAGCATGGAACTATACGGTCACCAATGTCTTCAATGCTTTTTACGCAGATTTTCAACTGAAGAAAAAGTGGTCGGCACAAAAGTCGGCCCGGCTGGAGGCACAGTATATCTGGGAAGTACCGCTGAACAATGGCGGTAATCCCGACCCGGCACTGGCCTATTTCAATCCTGGTTTCCGGACACATGTACTGGGCGGCAGGAGTACCTACCAGTTTGGCGATTATGTGTTTGCGCTGGCCTTCAACCGCATACTGGCAGGAGGACAATACCTCTTTCCCCGTGAATGGGGCCGCGATGTACTCTATACTTTTCAGAAAAGAGAGCGCCAGGATGGTCAGGCTGATACCTGGGCACTGCTGGCAAAACTGGATTACCATGGCCTGCAAAACCTCCGCATAGAAAGCGGCTACGGGTACTACCAGCACCGCGAACCGGAAGAGGCGTTTTTCAATAAATACGCCATGCCCTCCTACCACCAGATCAACCTGGATGTATTCTTTGATGTTACACCAAAGCTGGAAGCAGAGTTTCTGCTAGCCTACAAGATCGGTACTGAAAATAGCTACGAAAACCCCAACTTCGTCATCAACAAGGTTAATATGGCCAACATCAACCTTATCCTGAACTACGATTTCTGATTGTAAAGCCAGCAGTTTGTAGAATTGACTGCTTTGCTGTAATCTCGCGCTTAATTTCAAAAGTGCCGACCTGGATTCACCAGAACGGTACAAGCATAGTAGTTATGAGCAGCGAGAAAACGCTTTCCACCGATACACCCAGAGCATACCGTACTGCGGTAGTGTTGTGCTTTGTGGTACAGGGATTGGTATTTGCGACCTGGGCAAGCCGGATTCCACAGATACAGGCATTTCACCAGCTAAGCGACGGTGCCTGGGGAAGCGTACTTTTTTCTCTGCCGGCCGGGTTGCTGGTGGGTCTGCCCCTGGCGGGTTGGGCAATCGCCACTTTCGGCAGCAAAAAGAGCATTGGCGTGGTAGCCCTGGCCCATATCTGCCTGCTTCCCTGCATTGCCCTGGCTACCCATACCTGGCAACTGGTCGTGATCCTTTTCTTTTTTGGATTAACTGGCAACCTGGTCAATATCGCCGTCAATACGCAGGCAGTAAGTGTAGAGGCCTTGTACGGACGTTCTATCATGGCTTCCTTTCATGGAATGTGGAGCCTGTCAGCTTTTGTCGCAGCCGCTATCGGGGCGCTGCTGATCTCCCTGGAGGTAGCCACCCTGTATCATTTCTGCGTCATGGGTGCCCTGCTCATTTTCCTGCTCTTGTATGCATCCGCCCGTTTGCTGAGCGACGAACAGGCTTCAGCCAAAAAGAAAAAACTGTTTGTCATGCCCGACCGGCCACTGCTCAAACTGGGGCTGGTAGCCCTCTGCGGCATGATCTGCGAAGGCACCATGTTTGACTGGAGCGGTATTTACTTCAGCAAAATCGTCCAGCCACCCGAAGAACTACTGGCGCTGGGTTACGTCGCCTTTATGGGTGCCATGGCGGGAGCCAGATTTGTCGGGGACAAAATAGCCTTCCACCTGGGCAATCGGCGTACCATTGAGCTAAACGGCCTGCTCATCGCGGCTGGCCTGCTGATAGCCGTATTTTTTCCGTACATGCTGTCGGTCATTACCGGCTTCATACTGGTGGGCTTTGGGGTTTCTACGGTGGTGCCGCTGGTCTACGGGATGTCGGCCAAGTCTAAAACGATGCCCGCCGGTATGGCCATTACGGCGGTATCATCTATCGGGTTCATGGGCTTTCTCTTTGGTCCTCCCCTGATCGGCTACATATCCGAGTTGTCCAGCCTGCGCTGGTCTTTCGGGCTGGTGGCTCTGCTGGGGCTGGGCGTGAGCCTTTTGATCAGAAAAGTAGCATTCGTCAGGTAGGGTGATTTATGGTGCTGATTTTTCTGAAATCCTACCCCTAAAGTAGAAATTTCACTAAATTGATCGCATGAGCACTACTACAACCTACCTGCTACTGTTTATCGCCTGCCTTTTTGCTTTCTCCGTGCAGGCACAGGAATCTGACCAAAGCCTGCTGCGGCAGGGAGCGTACTTTTCGGAAGAAGAAGGCGCCGCTGCCCTGGCTGCCTGCGGAAAAAAATTTACCGACCAACGGAGCTGGGAACAACGCGCCGAAACCATCCGGGAGGGCATCTGGAACGGACTGGGGCTTTCGCCTGATTTTGAAAGAACAGCCCTCAAGCCGGTCATCCACAGCAAAAAAGTACTGGACGGCTATACCATTGAGAATGTCTACTTTGAAAGCCTGCCTGGCTTTTTCGTCAGTGGTAACCTCTACCGCCCTACTGAAAAGCAGCAGTCTTATGCTGCCATCATCAGTCCGCACGGACACTTCCCTCCCGGCGAGCATGTCGCCCGCACCCGGGAAGATGTACAGAACCGCTGCGCCGCCCTGGCCCGTATGGGTGCCATCGTATTTGCCTACGATATGGTGGGCTATGGCGAAGCCAGTCAGACCTCCCACAAACATCCGCAGGCCCTGGCGCTGCAGACCATCAACAGCCTAAGGGCTTTGGACTTCATCACTTCCCTGCCTGAAGTAGACCAGGACCGAATCGGGGTAACCGGCGCTTCGGGAGGCGGTACGCAGACTTTTCTGCTGACTGCCCTGGATGATCGGGTAGATGTATCGGTGCCGGTAGTCATGGTTTCTGCCCACTTCTTCGGCGGCTGTGTCTGCGAGAGCGGCCTGCCGATCCACGCCAG
>CAZFFW010000160.1:2109-13520 GCA_964518125.1 uncultured Porifericola sp. | reverse complement strand
TTATATATGCATAAACGAATTCAGCCACACCTATTCAATTACATAACGTACTTACGCTACTATTTTTTTATTGGTTCTGGAGAAGGCTTACGGTGATTACCGCTTTTATCCAAAAAATGTTTATAGCAAAAAAAAGCCACTCACAAGACTAAGCTCGGAAGTGGCTGATTTTCAGTGTGCAACCGTAGGGAGTCGAACCCCAAACCTTCTGATCCGTAGTCAGATGCTCTATCCAATTGAGCTACGGTTGCGTTTTGAAGTTGCAAATCTAATGATCTGCCTGATATTTGAAAAAACTTTTAACATTTTTTCCATAAAAAAAGGGGCAAAGCCCCTGGTATCTTCCTTTAGATGTTTCTATTCACATTTCGGTTCCGAAATAGTTTAAGGTTACCACCCTCAAAGCCTCGCAGGAAGTAATTGTCATGCTGCGTAGTGGATGTGGGTGACAGGCTCAGGTTTCCCGGTGCACGGGTATCCTGCAGATCCAGGCCATGCTCTGCCATATTGATATTCTTCAGACTGATATAAGGCCCTTCATCGGAGTTTACCTGATTCTTTTCATGTTTGTTCCAGATAGCCTCTAATCTCTTCTGCGTCTCTAGTCTGGTATTATCTTTTGAGTTATCCATGGTTAAAAAATTTTGTGGTACAAAAAATATCATTAGATAAGTTGACGACTCATTTGTCAACTAATCCTCTGTCTATACAACCCTTTAGACTTTCAGATGTTTGGCCTTTAGTATATAATCAATAGCCGGCGTTTGTTGATAAAGTGCTGTAAATCTATAAGTTACATAATTTCCCGTTTTTTGTTCTTAGGGCCTGAATCGCTTTTGTGCTTATCAGAATCCTCTATTTTCTCAATTTCTTTATCTACTTCATCCCAGTAGCTGCTGGCAAAATCTTCATAGGGCTCTATCTCTTTGCCACTGAGCACCAGCACCAAAGTCATCCCGATGCTCGTAATCAGGATGATAAACAGAAGTACCCCTGCATTAAAAACTTCTTCCTGCAGTTCAGCAGGTATACTGAAAAATAGCAGGATGGTAATGAGCCCCCTTGGGGCAATAAACAACTGGGTGAGGATACCTTTACCAACAAAAATCTTGAGCAGGACAAATCTGATCAGGTACAGAATTGCCAGTAAAATAAGGCTGACGATAGCCACCCTGATGTTGAAAATTGTGGCCAGCGTAATCGTCATACCAAAGATGACAAAGAAGAAAGTACGCACCACAAAGGCTGATTCCATAGTGACCAGGCGGAAATTGTGCAGTATGCTGTTCACTGCCCGGTTGCTGAGCAGGGATTTCAACGACCCAAAAAAGAAAAGTTTGTGGTTGTTCAGCACCAGCCCAAAAATCAGGATAATAATTAAGGAGGACAGGTGAAAAAGTTTTCCGATAGAATACAGCATCAGCAGCACCGCTATCAGCAGGAAAAGCTTCACCTGAGTATCAAGTTTCTGAAAAATCAGTACCAGAGCGTAGCTGATAATGACAGAAAGTACAATGGTCACCAGAATATTGCTGACTACATCCCAAACGATCGCCTCAGTGGATGAGGTATCAACATTTCCGATAAGAAAATAAAAAAACATGATGCCCATGATGTCTGAAAAGGTGGCGTCGTAGACCATAAACTCCTTTTTATGCTCATCCAGGGCCCCTACACTCGGTATGACGATGGCGCTGCTCATGATGGAAAGTGGCACAGCGTACACCAGGGCATTAAAAAAATCATTGATATAAAAGTACTGAATCACATAGGCTGAAGCCAGCGAAGTAGTGATCAGCGAGATCAGTGCCACCAGGAAAGACTTCCAGATAATGGGCCATTTGTCCTTGGTAAGTTCCAGGTCCAGTGCCGCCTCCAGCACAATCATCGTCAGCCCCACGATGCCGAGTACCTCCAGAATGGTGATCAGGTAATCACCCGTTTCTATGCCAAAGTATTCCGACGCCCATTTTATCCCCAGCCCCAGGATGATCAGCATCAGGACGGATGGAATATTGGTTTTTTTGGAAATGATGTTGAATAAATAAGAAAATATAATTATCAAGGAGGTCGCAATGACCGCTACATAAGCATTAAAATCTGTCATAAAGCAGCTTTACCGTACACTGAAACAATTTAAATCAGAAACGAGCATTCATGTTATTGGTTTACATAAGAGTCACCTTTTGTATAATAGAATCTGTTATCAGCGGTGAAAAGGGTGCTTTACCATGTGTTGCATAAGTAATTTTATTGATGTTTTTGTCTCAACCTTATTCCGAAGCAATGATCTCCACCAGCTCATCATTGACAACTCCTTCATAACTCACCAGTCCAAAACTATTGCTTTTGTAGTCCCAGTTGGCGTAGGCAATCCCATTTTCTTCAAAAATAGCCTTCATATCTCTGTACCAGCGAAGCCTGTCTTCACGCGGGGCACTTTCTATCACACCCCACTCACCGCAATATAGGGGTAGTCCGGTGGCCTTAGCCATGGCAATGGGTTTTTGCATCATTTTTTCCAGCGTATCCCGATTATAGAGGTGCATGCGGCCGTCTACCAGTTCCTGCATTTCGGGCGAAAGTTCGGCATACTCCTCAGCTTCCACCAGCATACCCGGATAATGCACCGGCCCGTCATATTCGGCAATATTCGTCCAGCTGGCCTGGTAGTGGGTCAGCAGAAAAGGTTCGTAAAAATGGTAGCTCAGCAGTATATGCTCGTCGCCCTCGGGTATGCTGAGCTGATCAAAAGTCTGGGCAGACTGCCAGCGATTAGAGCCTATGACAATGGTCCTCTCGGGCTCCAGCGCGCGTATAGCCGTATGCGCACTGGCTACCAGGCGGTTCCACTCTTCGGGATCATCCGCCACCGGTTCGTTCATCAGCTCATAGGCCAGCATACCGTTTGGGTACTGCGCCAGTTCATCCGAAAAAACCTCCCACAGCTCAATAAACTGTGCCTGTTCCTCAGGGTCAGTCCAAAGTGGTTTTTCATCTTCGTTGAAGTGGTGCGACCTCAGGATGTGCAGGTCTACTATTGCTCTGAGGCCGTACTCCCGGCACCAGCCCAGCGCATTATGGAGTAATGCAAATGCCTCAGCTTCTTTGTTGCCAGCTTCATCAAACATCTGCTCTTCATCTACCGGAAAACGCAGATGGTCCATGCCCAGGCTGGCCAGGTATTCCACATCATCACGCTGAAAAAAGGCCTCTCTTTCCTGTCCTCTGCGGCTGCTCTGGGATAGCCAGTGGGAAATATTGGTGCCCTTTTCTATCCGAAAAACAGTGTAGTCTGTCTGTTGCTGTACAATACTCTCCGTGGGACTTTCCTGCTGGGTGTTGCAGGCGAAGGAGCCTATCAGTAACATCAGGCTCAAAAGGTAATACTTAGGATGTAGCGAAACTTTCATAACATTTGCTCTTTAGGTTGTGCTAAAAGTATAAAGATAATCAGGAAATAAAATCACAATTGACAAATGATAATGAAAAGAAACAATTGCCCTACTCCTTTATGAATTTGGCCCATAGATACCTTAATTTGTAGGCCGCTCACTATGGCATTTATGGAAAAACCCTTCATCATATATCGCTCTTCTGCAGGCTCGGGTAAAACCTACACCCTGGCTGTAGAGTACCTGAAACTGGCCTTGCGTAGCAGTCAGGCTTACCGTTCTATCCTGGCAGTAACCTTTACCAATAAGGCTACCAGGGAAATGAAAAGCCGTATTATTGAGTTTTTGTACGCGCTTAGCCGGGATACTAACCCTTCCCTGCAGCAACAACTCAGCCCTGTCCTCGGCTTAGACGGTCCGGCATTACAGCAAAGAGCAGGAGAGGTGCTGGCTTATCTCCTGCATGGTTACAGCTACTTTTCGGTGATGACCATAGATGCCTTCTTCCAGAAAGTGATCCGCGCGTTTGCCCGTGAGCTGGGCCTTCAGGCAGGCTTTGCCCTGGAACTTGACCAGAATAAGGTACTGGATGAGGTAGTAGACGCACTGCTTGCCGAACTGAGTGACGACAGTCAGCAGTTGCTGCAGGAATGGCTTACCCGCTTTGCGGAGGAGAAAGTAGAAGCTGGTAAGGTCTGGGATTTTCGGCGCGATGTCAAGCAACTGGCCAGAGAGCTATTCAAGGAAGATTATAAAATCCGGCAGGAAGCCCGTTTATCTGACCAGCAGGCTGGAGAAGACGGACGTGTGCGTTATCAACAGATCCTTTCCGAACTTAAGGCAATGGTAGCCAGGTTTGAAAATGCACTGCAAGGCTACGGTCAGCAGGGGCTGGCCCTGATGCAACAGCATGGGCTGGATATTGGAGACTTTGCCTACGGCAAGAGCGGGGTGGCCAATTACTTTGTCCGAATGGCAGAAAAAAGTGATTTTGACCCCAAAAAGAGAAGCAGAGATGCCGCCGATGATCCGGAAAAATGGTCAACCAAAAAATCACCTAACAAAGACAAAATTGCCCAAGCCGTAGAAACCGGTTTGCAGGACGCGCTGCAGAAAGCAATAGCCCACTACGATAGAGAATTTATAAATTACCAGTCGGCACAGCAGCTATTGCGTTTTATTTATGCTTATGGCATTCTGCAGGATATCAGTCAGAAACTGGATGCGTACAAACGCGAAAATGATGTGATGCTGATCTCGGATGCGGCCCTTTTTCTGCGTAGTATCATTGGCAAGGACGATACCCCCTTCATCTACGAAAAAATAGGTAGTAGTTTTCAACACTACCTGATTGATGAATTTCAGGACACCTCAGGACTGCAATGGAACAATTTTCGTCCGCTGGTAGAAAACAGCCTGGATAACGGACAGCGTAATTTGGTGGTTGGTGACGTCAAGCAGTCTATCTACCGCTGGAGGGGAGGGGACTGGCAGCTGTTGCTGGAAAAGATAGAACAGGATATCGCTCCCTGGAATACGGAGGTCAGGCAACTGGACCAGAACTATCGGAGCCTTGCCAGCATCATAGATTATAACAATGATCTTTTCACCCAATTACCCAGATTGGTGCAGGAGGAGATCAGCGATCGCCTGCAGGAGCATCCTTCCGAAGCTGAAAGGCAGCTGCTGCTTTCGCGCAGTAGCATCATTGAACAAGCCTATGCGGACGCCCGTCAGATAATGCCGGCCCAAAGGCGGGAAAACAGCCAATGGTCAGGATATGTGCAGGTTAACCTGCTCTCCAGAGAGGAAACCGCTGACGATGAGGAGGAAAAACTGGACTGGAAGGATCAGGTAAAAATGCGTATTCCCACCTTGGTAGAGGAACTGCAGGACAGAGGCTACCGCCTGCGGGATATTGCATTCCTGGTCAGGGATAAAAAAGCCGGGAAAGAAATCGTAGACAGCCTGATGCAGTACAAACAAAGTGGCAAAGCAAAAAGCGAATACGGATATGAGGTCATCTCCTCTGAGTCGCTATTCCTCAATGCTTCCCTCACTGTTGGTCTGCTGGTAGATATTTTGCGTTTTCTGGATAACCCTGAAGACGCCCTTGCCAAGGGTAGCATTGCTTATAAGTACCTCAAACTGCAGGGTAAAGCAATAGCATCTGACCAACTGCACCATATCTTTATGACGGCCGGTATGCCGCCTGAGCCGGAAGGAAATGCTGCTTTTTTCAAGCTGATGCCCAAAGGTTTTGATGAGCTTTTCCTTTTCCTGAATAAGCTGCCACTGTATGAATTAGTAGAGAACCTGGTCCGAATGTTCAGGCTGAACGAGGGCGAAGAACTGGCCTACCTGCAGTCTTTCCAGGATGCCGTGCTGCTCTACAGCAGTCAGGAAAGTGGCGACCTGCATACCTTCCTGAAATGGTGGAGTGAAAAGGGACAGCAGACCTCGGTACAGGTATCGGAAGATGTGGATGCTATGCGTATCCTGACGATCCACAAATCAAAAGGACTGCAGTTTAAGGTAGTGCTGATCCCTTTTTGTGACTGGGACCTGGACCACCGGCCCGGTCAGGACAACATCATCTGGACCGAAGCTTCCCGTGAGCCTTTTGCTTCCTTCGGCCTGATGCCCATGCGCTACAGCAGCCGGCTGGCCCAGACCGTATTCAGCGTAGACTATTATGAAGAAATGATCAGGGCCTACATAGATAATATCAACCTGCTTTACGTGGCATTTACCCGCGCCGAAGAATGTCTGTACGCTTTTGCTGCACCACGCCTCAACAAAGGCGGGAAGGCCCGCATGACATCTATTGCCAATGCGCTTTATACTTTGTGTGCTGCGGAAGAAGGATCTCCCATCCTGGAAGGAAAATGGGATGCTGCGGCAAATACGTTTACCGTGGGAGAAGCACCTGTGGTCAGCAAAAAGGCTGTTGACAAAGATACATCAACGACCACAGAAAGATACTTATCAGAGCGCTGGCGCGACCGTATCAGCGTCAGACCACTGGTAAAGGGGTTTTTTACGATGGATAGCCAGGGAAATATGCATATCAACGAAGCGCTTATGCGCCGGGATGTGCTGGCAGTACTTTCTGAAGCTGGAGCACTGCAGCAGGCAATGGAAAAAATCTTCTTTGAGCGGGGGCTGAGCAGAGATGATCAGCAACGGTTATTTCAGCAACTGGCCGATGCTTTGACACTGGAACCGCTAAAATCCTGGTTCTCAGCACAAAATAATGCCAGAACCGGACAGGTATTGATCAGCCGGCAGGGTAGCCAGTTTCGTCCTGACCGTATACTCATTGAAGGTCAGAAAGCTACGCTGATACAATTTCATGAGAATGAAAAGCATAAGCGAGGAATCGCACAGCTTCAGGGAGCAGGCAGTGTGCTAGTCAGTATGGGCTATTCGGTAGAGGCCTATCTCTTTGACACCAGCCGTATGCTGGTAAAGCCGCTGGGGGCTATTGCAGCTGAAGAATAGCGATCTGAATAAGGCCAATGATAAACCCGAGAATACCACCCAATACTTCAATAAACTTGAACTCCTTGCTCATAATAGAGTAAAGAATTTCTTCCAGTTTGTCGGTGGAAAAGCTTACCACTTTTTCATAAACCGTGCGCTCTACATCCACTTCTTCCTCAATTTTGGATACAAAGCGCTCGATCAGTTCAGGCAGCATCAGCTGAAGTTCAGCTTCCAGGGTGGTTTTGATTTTCAGTTTGATCTCGTCGTTCATGAACATGGCCAGCATGGGCATGGCTTCTCCAAGGCGGTTGTCCAGAAAATCGTTGAGCCTGGCATCTACGATAGCCGTCACTTCCTCGGTATTTCCCGGGTTTTGCAGGCTTTTTTTGACATCTTCAATAGAGAAGAGTTCCTCCGCGACTATTTTCCCTAATTTTTCGGCAAGGGTTTTTTGTCTTTTGGGAAAAATCCCCTGGATTTCCATGAAAAGTATTTTCACCTTTTTGCGGGGATGAAAAAGCATTTTGATGGCAATGTAATTGGTAATATATCCGGTAAGGGCAGCAATAATGGGCAGGGTCCAGATGATCATATGATTGTCAAAAATTTTTTGCGCAAAACTAGCTAAAGATTGGTCTCTGCCAAAGCTTTTGGATTCATTAGGCATCCCGCTATGCTGCAATTCTGAACTTTATTTTGTAAATTTTGGCTGATTCTTAAAAAGAAGCTTAAAAACTGACTGCTTTTGTGAAAATATTTGATTTTAAGCCTTTTTTCTATAACGAAATCTTATAGCAACCATAACTTTTAAACGATGTCGAACAAATTAAACCGTAGAGATTTTGTAAAATCAGCCGGAGCTGCTGGCCTGGGGCTGAGTGTAGCCGGAGGAATTTTTCCGGCCTTCGGTAAAAACGCACCCAGTGAAAAAATTGTCGTAGCTGTTATGGGCGTGAACGGCCGGGGAAGTGCCCTCACCAGCGAACTGGCTCGCCTGAATGGTTTTGAAATTGCGTACATCTGCGATGTAGACGAAAATGCCATTGGTAAAGGAATGAAAGCCGCTGCACAAGGCAACAATAATAAAAAGCCTAAGGGCATAAAAGATTTCCGTCAGGCGCTTGACGATAAAGATTTGGATGCCATCGTGATTGCTGCTCCGGACCACTGGCATACGCCCGCTTCTATTATGGCACTGCAGGCCGGTAAGCATGTGTATGTAGAAAAACCCTGCGGACATAACCCCAAGGAAGGTGAAATGCTGGTAGAAGCACAGCGTAAGTACGGCAAGATCGTCCAGATGGGAAATCAGCAGCGCTCCGCACCAGAGTCCATTCAGGCCATCAAGGAGATCCGTGAAGGTATCATTGGCACCCCCTATTATGCCAAGGCATGGTACGCCAATACCAGAGGACCGATCGGTAACGGTAAGTCTGTTCCGGTACCGGCAGGATTGGATTACGAACTATGGCAGGGACCTGCGCCCCGTCGTCCGTACCAGGATAACCTGATTCACTACAACTGGCACTGGTTTACCAACTGGGGTACCGGCGAAATCTGTAATAATGGCACGCATGAAATTGATGTTTGTCGATGGGCACTGGGCGTTGATTATCCGGTACGTGTCAGCTCCAATGGTGGTCGTTATCACTTCCAGGATGACTGGGAATTTTACGATACCCAGATCACCAACTTTGATTTTGAGGGTGACAAAACCATCACCTGGGAAGGCAGAAGCTGTAACGGGCGTCCGGTAGAAGGCAGAGGCAGAGGCTCAGCGATCTATGGCACCGAAGGCACCATGATCATTGACAGAAACGGTTTTGTCCTCTACGATATGGACAATAAAATGGTCAAAGAAGTTACCCCAGACACCAAAAATGCTACCATGGATACGGTAGGAGGGGATAACCTTACTTCTTACCACTTTGTCAATTTTGGTGATGCCGTGCGCGAAGGTGCTGAACAGAATTCGCCTATTGATGAAGGCCACAAGAGCGTACTGATGTGTCATTTGGGCAATATTGCTCAGGAGTTAGGAGACACACTGCATACTGATCCTAAAAACGGTCATATTAAGGATAATCCTGAAGCCATGAAGCGATGGGGCAGGGAGTACGCCAGCGGATGGGAACCCAGCATTTAGGATGCACGATTTGATCTAGAGCATAAAAAAGGTCTGCGTTCAGCAGACCTTTTATTTTAGATGTCTAATTCTAATTGGTTCAGTTATTATTTTTCCTGCTTTTGATCAGCGACTTATCTTTTACCAGGCCATTACGCTTGTCCCTGGCCATACGCCGGTAATTTTCCATCTCAATTTCTTCCAGTTTCTGAGATTGTCGGGCAAACTCATTGAGCAGGCCCAGTTCTACCAGGTCAAATTCCTCTTCAGAGGTTAACACAAATGACACTTCTTCTTCGTCAGCGCTATGGTCATCATAATGCTTACTGAACTCATATCCATATTCATGGAGTAACTTCTCAAATTTTTTTTCAGTGCCTCTGTCTATGGTTACGCTAAGTGTCGGCATATGCTATTTTAATTTTTTTTCAAAGTATCAAAAAAACCTGCGAATACATGCAAAAAGACAGGTTAGTGCATACAATGTAAGGCAAACTGCCATTATGGCAAAAGATTGATTAATATTCTTTCAGCTTTACTGTTATTATCCAATAGCAGGAAATATCAGGGTTAAATCTAAGGTATAAGTGATAAAATAGAAATCAAATGATATGCAGGTAATACTACAAAACCACCTTAGATAAGGATACTAATCATTCATTGTACTGGATTATTTCCTAGCTACACATTTTTTTAATGTATGTCAAGTGTCCTGCTGTAAATGTTAGATTTTCCTGATATAATCGACCTGGCCCTGGCATACACGGCACGGGGAAGGTATTCGCCTCTTTCCTTGGCACTTCTTAGAAAATCCTCAATTCTTTCCTTGCTTTCTAAAGCTTCTATTTTCTTCAGCAGTTCCTGCTCCAGTTTCTCATCGGTATTAAAATCAAGGATTTCTTCATCGTCTTCATATTTCTTTTTAAAGCTATGCCGGAGAGTATATCTGCGGTTAAAAGTAGCGTAGCTCATAAAAATAAAGGAAATACCATCAATAAAACTGATCAGCAAGGGGATGAGTGTCCAGGAGAATCCCAGGTAAAGCCAACCTAGTTTTTTCTGCTGCAGGTAGAAACGGTGTACTCCAAAGATACCGAGGGTAAATGCCAGCAGGCTTGCTAATTTCTTATTCTTCATTTTGATAAAATTCAGTATAGATGGGTAAGTGGTATATATGTAACTTTTTTTAAATACTATTCAGCAACACCCAGGTTGGCAGATCGTGCCGTTACTAACATGAACCATGATATATCCAACTTTGAGTAAGATCCTGGCTGGCCAGCGTATTGAACATGGGTGTATAAGTTTTTCATAGCGAGACTTTTACTGCTTTAGCTAAAATGTTGATGGCTTCTCAGCCCGTTTATTTATTCCTGCAAAATCAGGTGCAATTCAATAAGATCAAAAACTGTGTGAATACTTGTGGAAGAGAAGATATATGAAGTAATAAAATGCCACTTTAGGAATTTGAAGTGAAAACTTATACAGTAAGCCACTTTTTTACGTGTACATTAGGAATAGTACATTCTTATATTGAGATTAATGGCAACAAGCTTTGTCAGTTACTTTCAACTTGAGATTAAACAAACGTCAGATTAGCGAGCACAAAAATTCAATGATATGTCAATGATTGCACCACCATCCAAAGGTGACCTCTTGATATCGGAACCTTTTCTGCCAGACCCGAACTTTGAGAGATCGGTCATCCTGATTTGTGAGCATAACGAAGATGGTTCTCTTGGCTTTGTCCTCAACAAACCTACCGCCCATACGCTGAATGATGTAATGGACGAGGCATCAGGCTTTCGGGTAGATCTTTATAGCGGCGGTCCGGTCCAGGAAAACACTTTACATTTCATTCATAGACTAGGTGATCAAATCGCTGAGAGTATTAGTGTGGGGGAGGAATTATTCTGGGGAGGAGACTTTGAGCAGGTTCTAAGTCTGATCAATACCGGGCAACTGAAAATGGAAGACGCACGCTTTTTTATAGGTTATTCAGGATGGTCACCCGGCCAGCTAGAAAATGAGCTCAAGGAAAACTCCTGGTTTGTGTATAAAAATGCTACTGCCGAAGATGTTTTTGATACCTCAGCGAATGACCTATGGAGAAAGGTGCTCAAGAACATGGGAGGGAAGTATCGTATGTTTTCAAATTATCCCATTGACCCACGTTTAAATTGAATCATTTTGCTAATTTTGCACTTTATTTTATTGAACTAATCTGTTAACTGTATGTCTGAGGCCCCTGAAAATAAGAAGCAAGAAGATATCAATACTACATCAACCGAACAGGAAGAAGTAAACCCTAAGGTTGAGGACCAACCTTCTGATACTACCGATGATGAGGCTTCCCCGGATGCTGCATCTTCACACGAAACGACTCCCCAGCCAGCAGAAAG
>CAZFFW010000160.1:0-2009 GCA_964518125.1 uncultured Porifericola sp. | reverse complement strand
CAGCCAGCAGAAAGTCAGGAGCAGGAAACAGTAAGTGAGGAAGTCAATGAAGGAACAGAAAATGCTGAAATAGCTGAGCAGCACCAGGATGTAGTCAGTGATGTAAAGGAAGAACATCCACAGCATCATGCTGACCATGAAGATGCAAAACAGGGTGATGATAACGAGGAGCACGAAGACGAAAACCATGTTGATTACAGTAGCATGGGCAGAGAGGAATTGGTGCATGCTATTGAACAGCAACTCAAAAATGACAATATCAAACAAGCTGACCGTCAGGCGCATGAATTGAAGCCTTATTTTGACGAAATAGAGGAGCATGAAAAGGCGGAAGCTTTAAAGAAATTTGTAGCTAGCGGGGGTGAAGAAGATGATTTTGACTACAAGCAGGATACGTTGACTGAACGTTTTTACCAGGCTTTCCGGCTAATCAAAGAACGTAAGTCAAACTACTACGAAAAGCTTAGCCAGAATCTGAACAAAAACTATGAAGACAAACTAAACGTCCTGAACCGGATTCGTGACTTTGTAGACAGTGAAGAAACCCAGGTCAGCTTTAATAAACTCAAGGAACTGCAGCAGGAATGGCGCTCCATTGGCCCGGTGCCGCATCAACACAACCGTAACCTCTGGGCCAACTACAATGCGCTCATCAATCGGTTTTATGATAACCGCAGCATCTACTTTGAACTGAAGGAACTGGATCGTAAGAAAAA
Source organism: uncultured Porifericola sp. (assembly GCA_964518125.1). Lineage (GTDB taxonomy): Bacteria > Bacteroidota > Bacteroidia > Cytophagales > Cyclobacteriaceae > Catalinimonas. The sequence goes on along the minus strand of CAZFFW010000160.1, from coordinate 1,293 downwards.
CCTGGAGGCTAAGCTGGAACTTTGTGAGAAAGCAGAAGCCCTGGTGGAAGAAAAGGACATCAAGAAAGCACTAAAGGAACTTGATGAATTACACGAAGAGTATAAGCACCTCGGGCCAGTACCCAAAGAAGATCAGGAGCCGCTGTGGCAGCGATTTAAGACAGCTTCCGATAAGGTGCATGATCGCAGAAGGGCTTTTGTAGACCAGTTTAAGGAAGAACTCAATGAGAACCTCAAGAAAAAACTTGAGCTTTGTGAAGAGGTTCAGGCTTTTATCACCTTTCAGAGTGAGAGCATCAGGGAGTGGAACCAGAAAACCAAGGAGATACAGGATGTGCAAAAACGCTGGGAGGCAGTAGGAGCCATGCCGCGTGAAAAGGCCAAGGATGTCAATAAGAAGTTCTGGTCAGCCTTCAAACAGTTCTTTTCACATAAAGGTGAATTTTTCAAGCAGCTAGATGCTCAGCGTGATGAAAACCTGAAAAAGAAAGAAGCATTGGTAGAACAGGCTGTGCAATTAAAAGAAAGTGATGACTGGCAGAAAACAGCCAATGAACTGAAGCGACTACAGCGAGAGTGGAAGGAGATAGGACCGGTTCCAGAAAAGCAGCGCGAAGTGATTTACCAGAAATTTAAGAAGGCCTGTGATACATTTTTTGAAAGAAAAAGGGAAAGTAATAAAGAGCAGGAAAGTGCCTATCATCAGAACCTGGAAGCCAAGGAAAATATCTGTGAACAAATAGAAACCCTTGCCAAGGAAGGTTCTTCCGACTCTGAAAAACTATATGAGCTGAGTGAAGCGTTTGCCAGTATTGGCTTCGTACCCAGGAATGCTATCAAGAAGATCAGCCAGCGGTATGAGAAGGCCTTGGAAGCATTTATGAAAAATGCCAAAGGCCTGGATGGTCAGCAGAAAGATGACCTCAAACTTGAGTTAGAAGTGACGTCTATCAAGGGTACTCCGCGGGCAGAGCGAAAACTAGATCACAAACAATCGTCCCTTCGTAAGAAGATCAGCCGCATGGAAGAGGATATTTCGCTTTGGAAAAACAATATCAGCTTTTTCGCTCATTCCAAGCAGGCTGATAAATTAAAGCAGGAGTATGAGCAAAAAATTATTGAAGCATCCGCAGAGTTAGAACATTTGAAGGCACAACTGGATATGATAGAAAATATGCGATAATTTTCGCAGAGGGGTTGCGGCGTATAGGCCATAATTCTATATTTGCATTCCCTTTCGCCTCCTTAGCTCAGCTGGCCAGAGCAACTGACTTGTAATCAGTAGGTCGTTGG
>CAZFFW010000159.1:0-13696 GCA_964518125.1 uncultured Porifericola sp. | reverse complement strand
CCGGTAACTCCAATACCCAGGGCAACTTCATCTATAAGGACGGATTTTTTGATTCTTATGAAGAAGGAGACATCAGAAAAGAGGCAACCGCAGCCATTGACAGTCTGGGTAATTCTATCAATAACAAATACGACTACGGCATAGGCAATGGCTTTGTGTTTACCATGGATATCGTAGCGATGCGCTTTACAGATGTGGAACTGATGTATGCAGAGGCTTTGACCATGAATGCAGGATCGGTACAGCAAGCTTCTATTGACATCATCAATACGATCAGAAACAGGGCCGGGCTGGAAGACACCGGCCTAAGCACCTCAAGCCCTGTAGATGAGTTTGTAGATGTGCTGCTGGGCGAAAGGCGTGCTGAATTTATGTGGGAAGGCACCCGATTTGCCGATCTCAAACGTCATGATATGCTCTTGGAAAAGCTGCAGGATATAGGTTATAATTTTGACCAGACTTACCTTCTTTTTCCCCTACCTGGCCTGGAAGTGGAAAAGATGCAGGGGCTATGGACACAGAACCCAGGATATAATTTCTAATATTTTACTGTCAGAGATTGATATGCACCATGAAGTTTAGCTTCAGGTGCATATTATCCTAACCTTCTCCTTTCTGTAGCAAGGGTAATTGCTAATCAGCACCTTGCACCACTTCTTTATTACCAGAATTTAATGATCCGTTTGCTGGCACTACTTGCTTTTTTATGCTTCGGCTGCGACTCAAATAGCCGGGATGGTTTTCTTAGTGTAGAAAAAAATGGCAACACCATAAAAGTAAGCGGAACCACTGAAGAGCAGCAGTTAATCGTTTTCTTCAAATCTGCCCGGAACAAGCAAATCTCCTCCCATAAAGAAAGCTCGCCCAACGACCCAAACTTTGGTGAAGAAAAAAATATTTGTGGAAAAACTGCTCAAAAATGGGACATCCTATATCCCATTGCTGACATCAAAATCCCCATAGGTTCATCTTTTTCAGGAGTAGTACTCTTTGACTCGCTACAACGCAGCAGTTATTCTATCAACGGCATGTTCTTTAAAGACAAAAAAGAGTTTGAGGGTGATTCGCTGGTACTTGAGGGTAAGTATCTTTTTGAATGGGAGAACAACCTCTACCTGGATAAGCTTATCGGCAGCGCTATGAACTTTGTCTTAGTAGATAGTATCCAAACAGCTGCGGATGGAAGAGTAAACCGGGAGTATGAGCTACTGGACCCGAAATGGGAGGGAGAAATAACGATATCCGATCCTGGCGGCAAGCTTTGCAGTAAATGGATCCGGAATAGTGCAGACGAACGTATTGAAAAAGAATACAGCTACACGAATGATTTATCTAAGGACAAGTTACTTGCCTCATTAAAAGCCTCCATTGATTTTACTTTAACAAGCCAGAACCAGTCAGTAAACGATATGACGAGAGGTGGTTTGTATCTTTTTTACGACTACGAAGCCATGACATTAAGAAGATCCACCTGGATTTGGAGTTGGGAGCCTTCTATCAAACTGTTGCTTGGGGGAGCCCGTATTCCTGAGCTGGCCGCCCACTTCACCCAAGACAGCTTAAAAAAAGTCGCTTTAGAGATGGGGGAAACCTCTCTGAAATTTCAAAATAAAGATAAAGCCAGTCCAGCATACGGAGTGGCAACCAGCCGGTGGAGCGAAACCAAGAATATGGGTGAGCGTAGGTATGACTTTGAGCAATTCTACAGCGTAGCCGACGGACAGTTCCAGGCTGGCTGGGGATGGATGCCGCTGTACACCCAGACTGGTGACAATAGATTTTTAGAAGCTAGCCGGCTGCAGACTGAGGCAACAGCCCGGCTCATCAAAGAAATGGGCAGTATCCCCATGGATTATATGGTACAACTGGCTAGCTGGAAAGACTATATGCTCAGTGAGCAGGGGTTCGGCATGGAAGGTATAAACGAACTGTACCGGGTAGAAACGAAAGACAGGTACGAGGTACATTTTTGGATAATTGGCCTGCATGATGATGACATGTTGATGGAATATATGGATAGTTGTAGCATCTTACATACCAATGAAAACAACTAGAATTTTATACATGAATAAGAGAGTTACGATGTTTTGTCCGCCCGGTATGAAGCTACTTTTAATCATCTGGCTGATTTGTTTTTTTAGCAATAGTTATGGGCAAGCACTCCGCCTGCCTTTACCCTTGCAAGGCAAAATCCCTTTTGATTTTGAGGCTTTGGCCCTTCCCCCTGATTTTGCCTGGGAGAATCAGCAGGATTCTGTCTGGAGCCTGCTTTATGAGGGAGAAACTTCTAATGATCAGCCTACTGAGGTCTTTGCTTACTATGCCAGCCCAGCCACTTTGAGCGGGAAAAAGGCAGGTGACAAGAAGTACCCTGCGGTGGTACTGGTACACGGAGGGGGAGGTACAGCTTTTGCCGTATGGGTGCGGGAATGGGCCAGGAAAGGCTTTGCCGCCATTGCCATGGACCTGGGAGGTGCCCGGCCTTTTCCTGAAAGCGAGCAGCAACATCCATGGTCAACCCATTCAGAACCGCTGCCAAAAGGTGCACCCGATGATACCAACGGGTTCAAATTTATGAACATAGAAAAAAGCTTTAAGGAGCAATGGCAGTTTCATGCCGTTTCTAATATCATCCGAGCCCATTCACTGATCCGTTCTTTTGCTGATACCGATACTACACAAACTGCCCTGACTGGCATTAGTTGGGGCGGCTATCTTACCAATATCGTAGCGGGCATAGATCAGCGTTTTAAAGCCGCAGTGCCGGTTTATGGCTGCGGTTTTCTCCAGGAGAAAAGTGCCTGGTTAGCACAATTTGACACTTTAGGGCTTGAAAGGTCAAAAAAATGGATTGAGTTATGGGAGCCGTCTTCCTTTGTAGCCCATGCCGGCATGCCCATGCTTTTTATCAATGGCACCAACGATTTTTTCTACTATGTGGAGAGTTGGCAAAAGACGATTGACCTTATGCCTGATGCCAGCCAGCTTCTTATTTTTCAAATGGAACACAATCATAAAGACGGGGCAGCCCCCGCAGAGATTGAGACTTTTGTCAAAGGAGCTTTTTCGGGTAAACAGTTGAATCCGGTATTAAAAACGCCTAAGAAAATCGGGAAGTGGTTTGAGTCGGATATCGTGCATGGAAATCAGGTGGCAGAGGCCCGCTTTATCTTCACTAAAGAAAGCAAAAATAACAAAGAAAGGAAGTGGGAAACCGCACCCGCCAGTCTTCTTAAAAATACGGTTCTGGCAGAAGGAGCAAATGACATAAAAGCTGCGTACTTTCTTGTCATTGATCAGGAGGGCAATCGTATGAGTAGCCCGGTTTATTTTAATTGATTAAAAAATGATATGATGCAAAGAAGAGAATTTTTATCAAGAACATCAGCCGGTTTAGTAGCAAGTATGGTGCTGCCCGGCTGCTGGGCCGTAGAAAATAAAAAAGCAGAGGCGGCAGTCAGGCCGCAGTCTATTGCCAAAAGCCCTCTGCAGTTCCGGGATTACCGGAAAGGCGAGACCCTTTGCCCGGTTCAGATCATTACGCCGCCGGATGCTCCCTATATGCACACCTTCTATGATGTGTCGCCCTTTAGCCCCAACGGACGCTATGTGGTTTTGTCAAAGCTGCCCTACCAGTACAAGAATCCCCCTTTTGGAGATGAGGCTGAAGTCTGTATCATTGACCTGCAGGAGCAGACTATCCGAACCATTTACTCTACCAAAGCCTGGGCGCATCAGTTGGGCACCAATGCACAATGGGGCAACAATAATCAATATGTGTATACCAACGACTGGATTGAGGGGGAAGCCGTTTGTGTGCGGATAGACATAGAAACGGTTGAAACCCAGGCCTTTGCAGGCCCTATGTACCACATCGCACCGGATGCCTCGGCAGTGGTAGGCTTTCCGCCTGACATCATCAATGCCACACAAATGGGCTATGGTGTGCCTGAAAATCCTGACAAGCCACCCTACAGCTACACCGGAGCACCGGATGACTTTGGCTTGTTCCGCACTGATTTGCAAACCAATGAAAGAAGCCTGTTGGTGCCGCTTTCAAAGTTTAAGGATGAATACGCCGGAGAAGCTTTTGAGAATAGTACTACTTATTTTTTTCATACCAAATTTAACCCCCAGGGCGACCGTATCATGCAGGTGGTGCGATGCATGGTACCCGGAAAAAATGGCTGGAACCCTTCTCTTTATACTTTTGATGCGGATGGCAGAAACATCACCAAAGCCCTTGGGCATCAACAGTGGAACCAGGGAGGCAACCACCCCAACTGGCACCCTGACGGCAGGCGCATCGTGATGAACCTGCACCCGAAAAAAGAATTGGGCATTGAGACCCGCTGTTTTGTGATCTTCAATGAAGATGGCTCTGATATGAAGCTGCTGAGTAAGCATACCGGAGGGGGGCATCCGAGTGTGACGCCCGATACTAAATGGCTGGTAACCGACGCCTATACCCGTCAGCAGGAGTTTGTAAATGATAGAGGAGAGGTTAAAATCCGCCTGATTGACCTGGTTTCGGATGAAGAGGAAGCCATCTGCTACGTCTATACCCCGCCCCTGCATATCTATGGTGTGCTTCGCAATGATCCCCATCCTGTCTGGAGCCGGGATTTTAAGAAGGTATTGTTCTGCGGCACCCCGGCAGGCAAAAGAGAGATCTTCATAGCTGATTTGGGAGCTGTATTATGATAGCCTTTCTGCATAGGCTACTATATATATGTAACCAACTTCAAATCTAATCTGATACTGTAGATGATTGAGAAATGCGGTTACTGGCCTCAGCTTGTCTCTTGGCTGGAAGAAATTTGCAAGGTTCCTGCTGGAGTGACTAAGGAGATAAGTGAAGCTATTGACAAGTTTAAGATTGTTCAGCACCCACAGTATAGAAGCTACTTTGAAAGGATGTACCGAAAGGGAAAAGGGTAAGCTGGCACACCAGCTCAATGAGAGGTTAAGATCATTATAAGATGAGCCTACCATTACTTTTGAAATATTCTTCATTGAGCAGCGGAAAAAACTCCTTTAGTCCAGAAATTTCCAACAGACTACTCCATGAATCGCGTTCAGTATATCAAAAAGATATACTTGAAGTGTAAAAAAATAACTGATATCCTTTTTTCAAGCAATTAGCCAGGTTCACTGATTGGAACCTGGTGTGTATTTGAACTAGCCTATCAAAAAGCAACTTCTGGAGAGTCTGGTGTATGGCAGAAAGGAATGCTGGTCTCCATGGTTTCGGCCACCTCAGTGCCCTTTCGCTCATTGCGCAATAAGGGCACCTGTCCATACTTGCTTTATCATCCGCTAAACCCTTCGCGCGGGAAAGTATCCTGCACGGATATTGCAAAGCTTTTAGGGTTAAAAGATCGTCTCCAACATTTCAAATCAACTTGGCTCTACATCATTATAAGTGCCACACTTTATTTCCATGAAAATTACTTGCCTGTCTGTCTTCCTCTGGAGCTACAGCTGGAGGCTAGTGCCCTTCTTTTTTTGTTATCAGGATTTCCCAAAAAGAATCATGGGGCAATTTATGCCAACACTCCATGTTCAATTCTTCCTAATTCATCGTAGAGATGTTGAAACCCAAAAAATGTATCCAATAGGTTTTTGGCCTTTTGGTTGCCAAAAACGATAAGGTTTTTATCCATCCAGCGGAGGAATCTTTCTTTGCCCATTATTTGAAAGCCTCTGGCATAAAGCTGAGCTAATAATAGTATTCGCTCAGAAGTATCCTGGTTCAAAAGATCGGAATTTTTGTAGCTATTAAGAGTATTGTTATTGATATGTAGAATATGTTGTATTTCTCCTGTAGTAAGTTTGATCTCTTCTTGTAGAGCCAGTAGTTCTGACTTACAGATTCCGTTTCTGCTGTGTTGGATCAGCGCAGCAGGGTCATGGGAAACTAATAGAAGACTCTTCTTTTTCATCAGCAAAATCCGTTGGTTCTAATAAATATATAAAAACTACCCATCAATGTACACAAGATATCTCAAAAGGAGTAAAGTATGAAGATGCATTATGGTGAAAGAATTGTAAAAAGCTGATTGATAGCAGTTTCTGCCAATATTTCAACCTTACTTGGCCTTTGGCAAAAAAATGATTTAATTCAAAAGAAGTTCAACAAAAAGCTGAATGAAAATCATCAGGAAACATCGTAAGTGCACTGCTAATACGCATGGAACTACAGCCCGAGGCGATGGTTCTTCTGGGGTTTCTGATGAGCAGTGGTGGCGACAATTTACGTCCGGGAAGCTCGTCGGATGATTGGCGATTATGTCATGACCGAAAACGATATTTTGGACAAAAGAGAGACGCCGAATTCAGTTGGTATGGGTTCATATACTATGGACTCTCACAACATCCAGCGTTATGTGAAACCAGATGGCTTCGTGCAAAACGAAGGGGACATAGGTGTCAAAGTGCCTGAACCTTATGAAATTTCCTATGGTTCTCTGGTGCCTAAAAAAGAAGAATGTGAAAACCTGCTTGTGCCCGTATGTGTATCTAGTTCTCATATTGCTTTCGGTTCTATTCGCATGGAGCCGGTGTTTATGATACTTGGACAAAGCGCAGCTACGGCGGCCGTCTTAGCAATAGATGAAAATATACCTGTGCAGGATCTAGACTACGACCAACTTAAGGCTCAACTGAAAAAAGACAAACAGGTAATGACACTAAATGATGTATAAACTAAACCTACTTATTATGAAATACATGATCTTTATTTTTTGCTTTCTTCTGGCTTTTTCCTGTAGTACACCTCAGCAGGAAGAAACACCTGCAGACGTTTATGATATTGTCGTTTATGGTGGTACATCCGGGGGGATAGCCGCGGCTATTCAGGCCTCACGTATGGGAAAATCGGTAGTTTTGATTGAGCCCTATATCCGATTAGGTGGTATGACTACCGGAGGCCTGGGGCAAACTGATATTGGTAATAAGCAGGCAATCGGTGGCATCTCCAGAGAGTTCTACAGGAATATTAAAGCCTACTACAGTAAACCTGAAAACTGGAAATGGCAAAAGAGTGAGAGTTATATGGATGGAGGCCAGACCAGGACTGAAGAAGGAGAAGGTGCTATGTGGACCTTCGAGCCTTCATCAGCGTTACAGGTCTACGAAGAGATGCTCGCCGCAGAAAATGTAGATGTTGTGTTGGGAGAAAAACTGGACCTTGAGAATGGAGTAATGATGGAAGGAAGTGAAATCCAACAGATCACAACTGAAAGTGGCAGAACTTTTCAGGGCAAAATGTTTATTGATGGTACCTATGAGGGTGACTTGTTGGCAACTGCCGGAGTGGACTATACAGTCGGAAGAGAGTCAAATGAAAAATATGGTGAGACCTACAATGGGGTACAGCTTTTGGAAGGTCACCAATTCCCTGATGGTGTAGATCCATATATAGAACCTGGTAATCCGGAAAGTGGATTATTATGGGGAATAAGTTCTACTTCGCTGGATGAAAGAGGAAGTGGAGATACCTTAGTACAGGCCTATAATTTTCGGATATGCCTAACCGACAATCCTGATAATATGTTGCCCATTACTGAGCCCGCCAACTACGATTCTTCTAATTATGAACTGCTAGCCAGACTATTTGAAGCTCAACCAGATATGCGGCAAATTAACCAGTATTTTATATGGAGCCACATGCCCAATGCCAAGACGGATATTAATAATAGAGGAGGGTTTTCTACCGATATGATCAATATGAGTCACGCGTACCCCGAAGCGAGCTATGAAGAGCGGGAGGCAGTCATTAAGGCACATGAAGACTACACGAAAGGGCTGTTGTACTTCTACACCACCGATCCTCGCGTACCGGATGTACTACAGGAAGAAGTGAAAAGATGGGGGTATCCTAAAGATGAGTATGAAGATAATGGAAGCTGGTCTCCCCAGTTATATGTACGCGAGGCCCGTAGAATGATCGGGGAGTATGTGATGACTCAAGCTAATTGCCAGGGTGATGAGGTTATAGAAGATCCCATCGGTTTGGCTGCTTATACAATGGACTCTCATAATTGTCAAAGAATTGTGGTGGATGGTCAGGTGAAAAATGAAGGTAATGTAGAGGTAGGGGGCTTTCCTCCTTATCCTATATCATACCGATCTATTACACCAAAAAAAGAAGAGGCTACTAATTTATTAGTCCCGGTGGCACTTTCTTCCAGCCATATCGCATTTGGCTCTATAAGGATGGAGCCGGTCTTCATGGTATTAGGCCAGTCTGCCGCTACTGCTGCCTCATTGGCTATTGATGGAGGAAGTAGTGTGCAGGAAGTTGATTATGGGCAATTGAGAGAAAAGCTTTTAGAGGATGATCAGATATTAGAAAATACTGTCGGTATTTAATAAGTTTGAAAGGCCAGAACTACAAAAATGAAATGCATACATTGCAGAAACTATGGTTGCCTGCTGTGTATGCAAATTCATCCCTGTATTCTCTAAATTTCTTAACACGTATTATGCTGTAATTTCAGTAGTAGGACCAAAAAACTCAAAATGAATCTTTTCCTCAGGTACTCCCCAGCTCAAAAGTGCATGATGCAGCATTTTCATAAATGGCTTGGGTCCACAGAAATAAAAGTCTGCATGTTTGTCGGGAAGAATCTGCCTGAGCAAATCTAAATTGATCAACCCTTTGGCGTCGTAATCTTTGCCCAGTTCATCTTCTGCTGTTGGATTTTCATAACAGATAAAGGTATTTACATGCTCAAAAGCTTTATCTAGTTCCTTCACATGATGTTTAAACGCATGTTCTTTGCCATTTCTGGCTCCATGTATATAATACACCGGACGCCTGGAGTCCTCTTCAATCAAGGTGTTCAGCATGCTCAGAACCGGGGTAAGCCCCACGCCCCCGCTGATCAGCACTACAGGCTCTTTGGTATCTGAATCCAGAAAGAAATTGCCCGTAGGTGTGTGTACCGAAACGACAGCGCCTTCCTCTAAATGATCATGAAAATAATTTGAAACGACGCCTTTGGGCGAATCCTCCAAATCTTTAACTCCAGGCTCCCGCTTGATGCTGACCCTGTAATAATCCTTGTGCGGAGAATCTGACAGGCTATAATTTCGCATTACATCATGCGGAACGCCCGGTAAGTGCATCTTAAAAGTGAGATACTGACCCGGCTTAAAGGACGCAATGGGCTTACCGTCTTCCGGCTTCAGGTAGAAAGATGTAATCATGCTGCTTTCCTTTTCCTTACGGGCCACCACAAAATTGCGGAATTCCCGCCATCCGCCTTCCTGCTCAGCAGTGGCATCGTATATTTCCTGTTCTCTGTTGATAAAAATATTTGCTAAAAACTGATAAGCCTCGCCCCAGGCTTCAATCACTTCATCAGTAGCGGCATTTCCCAGAACATCTTTAATGGCCTGCAACAGGTATTTACCAACAATAGGATAATGTTCAGGACGAATTTCCAGGCCGGCATGTTTATGGGCCACTCTTTCTACCAAAGGAGTAAGTGCCTGCAGGTTTTCTATGTGCAAGGCATATTGATAAACGGCATCAGCCAGGCTACGCGCCTGCATTCCCGTCGCCTGATGGCTCATGTTGAAAATGTTTTTTAGTTCAGGATGATGCTTAAAAAGTAGCTGATACATCCTGGAAGTAATTGCCTGACCATGATCTTTGAGTACTGGTGCGGTCTGTTTTACTACCTGAATTGTCTTTGTAGTGAGCATGGGTTAAATTTTTGTAAAAAAATGAATAAAAATAAAAGATGTTTTTATCTTTTATTATGCGAACTTAGGAAATTATTGCAGGGAAAGGAAATGAATATGACTTTTTGAGAGACTGACTTAGCTATAATTCAGACATGAAACTAATTTCCTATTCATGCAAATTTATGTGCATGAAATTTAATAAATGGGCTTATAAAGCTAATAATATTCATCTATCGTATTATATCTGTATTTGAGATATGTACATAAAAGCTGAAAAATTCCTTTTTCCATAGAGTGGCGGCAGAAGGTATTATCTTTATTACAGTATGTGGCTGTTCAGAAAAACCAGACCTTGTTTTAGGTCAGCAGTAAGCTCTTCCACTTTGGTTTCTTCCAGCATTTTCTGTAGATCCGTTCTGATGCTCTTGAACTGATGGTGGATGGGGCAGGGATTGATTTCAGAACATTGCTTCAAGCCCAATCCGCAGCCTGTAAAGATTTTATCTCCATCTATAGCATTCACAATGTCAATAAGCCGGATGGAGGCAGCGCCTTCTTCTATATAAAACCCGCCATTGGGTCCCTTGGTAGACTGCACTATCCCATGCCGGGTGATGGTCTGCATGATCTTGGCGGTAAAATGCTCAGGCGCACCTATCTTATGACAAAGGTCTTTGATGCCCACCTTCTTCCCGTTGCTACCATGAGCCACGATAAAAATCACCGCTCTGATCGCGTATTCGCATGCTTTTGAAAACATAAAATTATTCTTTAAGCCAAAATTTATCTGTCCACTGCTCCTCTTCTCTCTGGTGCACCGCCTCTATTTTCTCCTGCAAAGATAGCAGTTCCTGCTGAGCCAGTTTCTGCTGCATATAGGGAAAGAGTTCTCTTTCTTCAAAACGAATATGCGCTGTGAGTGAAGTGCCTATCTGTTCTAAAAGCGGCAGGCGATTTTCCTCGTTTCTCTCCAGCTCTTTTTTGAGCTCCAGCAAATCTACGTGCTGTTTCATTGCATCCTTTCGCATGTCATCTTTACTGTCCAGCAGGCTGAATACATACTTCTCTTCTTCCTGAAAATGCTTCTGAAGATGCTCCTCAAAAAAGTACAGCACATAAGCGGCGATTCGCTGGCTCTCCACCGACTTTTGCGTGCCCTGACTTATCTTCCACCCCAGCAGCAAACCAAAATGATGGTCCTGCGACAGGGGTACCAATGCCGGATGTCTTTTTAATGGCTTCTTTTTTTCCTGCTGTCTCATAATTTTAAGACTAATCATCCTTCAAACTTAAATATACAGGCAGGCATTTTTATCCCAAAATACCTGCCTGTTGTTTAACATTTCTTCTGATTCTTAAAGAAAATGCCTACAGGATGTTTAAGGGCTAGCCGCATTTGCTGTACCCACATTGGGTGCAATGTAAGCAGTATTCCTGGTACACCAGCGATTCCTGCCTGCAGTGGGGGCAGGCATTATCTGTAGTCACCGTGCCAGCGGGTATTAACTGCAGCAAGGCTCTTTTTTCACCATTTCTCCAGGTATTCAGACTTTGCCCGTCAAGGTAAAGGTCTTCTATCGTCTCAACTGCATACTTGAACGGCATGCCATGCCTGCGTACCCCACTGATCTGTTTGGCGTAAGTCTAATACTCCATGTTAAAGGTACGGGAAAGTCCTTCAATGGTCAGTTTGTACCCATCTTTATCCTGGTACTGGATGTCATACCTGTTTTTGCCATTCTCCCCCTTGTTTTTGATGACTTTTCCTGTACCCACTCGCTCCAGGATTGAGAAGGAATCTTCGGCTGGTCCGGTAAAAATCTCATAAGATTTGCTAAGCAACAGCCCGACCACGGCCACCCATTTTTCCTCATTGTTTTTAAACTGCAAAACCGCTGCTTCCATTTCGGTAGGACGTTTGGGCGGATGGGTTTCCTGGAAATACTGCTGCTCCTTTTTCTTATCGCTCAGCATTATAGCGGACCTGCTACCCTCCCGGTACACCGTGATGCATTTACTGCCATGCTTCCAGGCATCCATATAAATCTCCGAGATCATCTTGTCCTCTTCCCGAGAAACGCAACCACTTAAAAGTAGAGAGTTAGTAAATTTATTTCTAACTTAAAACTTGAAGAGTTATGCAAAAAAGTAAGTTCAACGAATCACAACGTTTGGCTGTTATTGCCGAACAAGATGCTGGTAAGCCAGTAGAACATATATACCGCCAACAGCTAAGGATTCGTGTGGCCAGAACGGCCCAGCATGAAAAAGATGTACGCTGAGTTAAGAATTGATCACGAGATACTACAGGAGGGCTATGAAGTGGCAAAAAAGATTTCTGCCCAGCGGAAAAAGAGCGACTGATGGATGCAGTAGGAAAAAATAGCAGTGTGCGTCGCAAGAGCGGAGTGCTGGGCCTCCGCCGACAGACTTACTATGCTCGTAAGAGAGGGCAACGACCAGAAGAGGAAGATAACCGGATTGCCGAACAGCTACACCGGATCACCAAACAGTTTGTAGACTGGGGCTTCTGGCTAGTGTTTTACTATCTACGCAATCAAGGCTATAACTGGAACCATAAACGGGTATATCGGGTCTGGCGGCAAGAAGAATTGCATCTGCGCATAGTACCTAATCGGCCAAAAATCAAGAGAGTTTATCAAGATTTACTAGCTCCCGAGCAGATTAATGAGGGCTGGGCAATGGACACCGCGGCGCGGACTTCTTGAGCGAATGGATTGTAGGGCAAGAGCAGCAACGGATACGAATAATCAATATCATGGATGAATGTTCGCGTAAAGCCTTATGGACAGAGGCTAAGGCAAGTCTACCAGCTAAAGACTTGACCGCGTCACGGCGACTGACATATTAGATCAGGTAGTAGCTTGGCGCGGTGCCCCTGCCTACATCCGTTGTGATAACGGTCCGGAATTTATCTCCGAGAAGTTGGCGCAATGGGCAGAGACTAACCATGTAGAACTGCGTTTTATCCAACCGGGGAAGCCAACGCAAAACGGATTGATCGAGCGGCTTAACGGTACACTAAGAACTGAATGTCTAAACCTAGAGTGGTTTGAGAGTCTGGAACACCTAAACGAAAAGTTACAGGACTGGTGGCATACGTATAACTTTGTCCGGCCCCACAGCGCCATTGATCATCAGACACCGGACAAAATGGAACAAACCTCAACTTTCTACTTTAAACCGGTGGCGGCGTAGGGGAAGAGGACAGGTCCGCTTGCAGAAGGACACGGTTTGGCTTACCAAAAAGCAAATGGGAAAGCTTTTTGACCGTGACTATAAAGCCATTTCCAATCACATCATCAATGTGTTCAAAGAAGGTGAGCTTGAGCGGAATTCAGTTGTCGCAAATTTTGCGACAACTGCCGCCGATGGCAAAACCTATCAGGTAGAGCACTACAACCTGGACGTAATCATCTCAGTAGGCTATCGGGTAAAGTTCAAAAGAGGCACACAGTTCCGGATCTGGGCTACCAATGTGCTTCGGCAGTACTTGGTGGAGGGCTAGGCGCTCAACCAGAAGCGCCTACAGGAGCAGCAGGCCCATCTGGACAAACTGCAGCTGGCTATTCGCATGATCAGCGAAATGCCAGAACGTACTCAATTATCCACTAATGAAGCGGCCAGTATTCTGAAAGTATTGCAGGAGTACAGCTATGCCCTGGATATCCTGGACCAGTACGATCATCAGTCGGTAGAAGTACGGCATACCCAGGAGCAGGAAACTTACCGCCTTACCTATGAGGAGGCCCAGGCCCAGATAGATCAGTGGAGGAGTCATTACGGGGCAGGCAAACTATTCGGCAATGAGAAAGATGAATCCTTCAAAAGCTCCATAGATACGATCTACCAGACTTTTGATGGCATAGACCTCTATCCTTCAGTAGAAGAGAAAGCAGCTCACCTGCTCTACTTTATCGTCAAAACCCACTATTTCTAGGATGGCAATAAACGGGTTGCTGCGGGGATTTTCATC
>CAZFFW010000158.1:0-13738 GCA_964518125.1 uncultured Porifericola sp. | reverse complement strand
GAATCCACCAGGCGCGAATGCGAGAAATCCATGATGACATTTTCATTTCTGGAGAGGCGGTCAAGCTTTTGCTGCAGTGGCAGTATATTGGCAAAATTGATGATGCCTTTGATTTTAAACAAGCTGGTCTGTTTTTTCTCTTTCACTACCTTGATATAGGGTTTTCGGAGATACCGGAAAAACAGTCTGGGCGACATACGCGATTTGAAGTAATGCAGCCAAACGGTAAAGAAGATACCAATAAACAAACCACTTACCAGGTCCAGCAGCAGTATTCCCGCCAGCGTTACCAGTACTATCAGCAGTTGTTCCCAGCCCTGCAGGTAGATGCTCTTGTAGACGTCCGGAGAAGTCAGCATATAGCCGGTGTAGATAAGGATGGCCGCCAGAGCTGCCAGGGGGATTTTTTGGATAAACGAGCTAAAAGCCACCACACAGATCAACACTATCAGACCATGCATAAAGTTGGACCAGCTGGTTTTGGCTCCATTGTTTATATTCACCGAACTGCGCGCAATCACCGCCGTGACGGGCAGTCCACCGATACAGGCAGAAACGATAGTGGCTAAGCCAATACCCACCAGATCTTTGTCAAGATTGGTCCTGCGCTTATAGGGATCCAGCTTATCCACTGCCTTAGAAATCACCAGGGACTCCAGTGAAAGGACCAGGGTAACTAAAAACACTACAAACCAGAATATCGGCTCACCTATCCGTGAAAAGTCGGGATAAATCAGGGCATCCAGGATGTCAGGAGGAAGTTGTACCAGGTAATCGCTACTTAACACGAATGCGTCTACGCCTACTTTCCTGCTCAATGGCTCAAAAACAAAAAACAAAGGAACCGCCAAAATCAATACCCACATAGGTGCTGGTATCAGTTTGATGAAGTCTAGATGAATGCGGGAATACGAAAAAAGAATAATCAGGCTAAGTACCGAAATAATGCCGATGAAGGGATTGATCCCCAGCAGTACTTCCGGTTGCTCCATCACCAGGGAAAAGCTGACTTCTCCCATTCCCAGCGCATGGTGCAGCTGTGTACCTATGATGATGAAGCCTATGGCAGCCAGCATTCCGTGAATGGTAGCGGCCGGCACCAGGTTGCCAAGCTTTCCCATTTTAAAAAAGCCCAGGATTACCTGTATAATTCCTGAAATCACAAAAGCGGCCAGGGCATAGCGGAATCCTGACTCACCGTTCAGGCTAAGGCTTTCTGAGGCTACCAGGGCAATTACTACCAATACATTTGCTGGTCCGTTGATACCCACATAGCTGCCCCGGAAGAAAGTAGTGACCAGCCCACCGACAATTACCGAAATTAAACCGGCCACCGGAGGGGCACCACCAGCCACAGCGATGCCCAATCCCAGGGGCAATGCCACCAGGCTTACACTCAGTGCTGCTACCAGATCGTTTTTCCAATATAGAGATAGTCCCTTCCACCCCTGGGGTGGCACATTGTTGAGGTCAATATTTGTCATAGAGATTTTTTTCCTGGCTCCGATGAATATAAGAGAAATAAAGGAGCTTTAAAAAAATTCATCCGGCCTATGCGCCATCAGGAAGCCATGACCTTTCCTTTGCGGAACTGCTTTAGCAGGAAAGCCAGGTCTATGATCAGTAAAACAATTGCCGCTCCCATGGCAAACTGCAGAATGGTGTTTTCGTCGTAATGGCGCACCGCTATGGCTACGAATGCCCAGACAAAAACCAGCGCATAGACCAGGTTGTTGGTAGCCCAGGTCACCAGCACTGCCAGCAGGAAGCCAACCACGATCATGATCAACAGCCAATTCCCTTCGCTAATTTCCAGCAGGTACCAGCCGCCATACTTGGCCAGCACACTGATATTGACGATAGTTGCCACTGATATCCAGCCAAGGTACATGCCAATGGGTATCCTGGCCCAGGCCTTTTCCTTTCGTGGCAATTCAGCATCTTGGGTGATCATGATACTGAGTTGGATCAGGCTTCCCAGGATAATGAGCATGATAAAGACACTGAGTGCAATCATTTCGTACTGAAAAGCCGGAAGCCAGGCGCTGGTCGCTACGAAAGCCACCATCAGCCAGGGAGCCAGCCGGTCATAGAGCCTCTTTTCTGAAGAAGCCCAGAATGCCTGGTAAAGAGCATAAGCGCCCAACGTCAGGTAAATCATACCCCAGATAGAGAACGCGTAATCAGCCGGGGTAATCAGGGTGGAATATTTGTCAGAGACCTCCCCGTTCGTCTGTCCGTTAAAGGGAATTGCCTGAGAGATGTAATTGACGATGATGGTGGCAAAATAAAGCAAAACCACTCCCCATCTCCTTCCACTGACTTCTCTAATTTTTTTCATAACATATCTTTTTAAGATGACCACTGCGACCACAAAAAGTTTTACCAAAAACCAGCACCAAAACCGCCTACGCCTCCATCGGCTAAGTGTATTTTACAAATTTATCTTTAACTATCCTTGGCTTTTTAGTAACTTATAAATATACCGCAGGCGAAAGGCAGGCGGTCATTTTTCTTTTCTTTCATCCCTAACCCACCTTCGCTATGAAAGTGTACGACAACCAACACATCAAAAATGTTGTCTTGTTGGGCAGTCCCAAGTCCGGCAAGACGACCCTGGCTGAAACCATGCTCTACGAAGCCGGACTAATCAACCGACGAGGCAGCGTTGAAAACCACAATACCGTTTCTGACTTTCATGAAATTGAGCACGAGCGGGAAAATTCCATTTATGCCACTCCCCTGCATACCGAATGGAGAGGATACAAGATCAACCTCATAGACACCCCCGGCCTGGATGATTTTATTGGCGAAATAGTTTCCTCAGTGCGCGTAGCAGATACCTGCGTGATGACGGTCAACGCCCAATATGGTGTGGAGGTAGGTACTGAGCTGATCTGGAATTATATTGACCAGTTTCGCAAACCTACCATTATCGCTATCAACCAACTGGACCACAATAAGGCTGATTTTGAAATGAGCCTGGAAGGCCTCAAGAACAGTTTTGGTGATGCAGTAGCGCTGATGCAGTACCCGCTCAACTCCGGCGATGGCTTTGATAGCATCATTGACCTGCTCAAAATGACGATGTATAAATTTTCCCCTGAAGGTGGGAAACCAGAAAAGCTGCCGATACCTCCGGAAGAAAGGGAAAAAGCTGAAAGCCTGCACAACGAACTGGTGGAAAAAGCAGCCATCAATGATGAGCAGCTGATGGAGCTGTATTTTGAAAAAGGCAGCCTGGACGAGGACGAACTCCGGGAAGGTTTGCGTATCGGTATGCTGAAGCATGATATTTTCCCGGTATTCTGCCTTTCTGCCAAGCAGAATATGGGCAGCGGACGCCTGATGGGCTTTATTGATCATGTGGCACCCGGTGCCGCAGATATGCTCAGCGAAAAAACAGAAAGCGGTGAGTCCTATGCCTGTACCGCCTCCAAACCCACTGCCCTTTTTGTTTTCAAAACCATGATAGAGCCTTATCTGGGTAAAATTTCCTATTTCAAGGTTTGTTCGGGAGAGGTTAAGGCGGGTATGGACCTGGTCAATGCCCAAACCGGCACAACTGAACGGCTCAACCAGGTATTCATCATGGATGGCAACGAAAGGCATCCTGTCAATAAACTGGTTTCAGGTGACATTGGCGCTACTGTCAAACTGAAAGACACCAGTACCAACCACACCCTGCATGCTGCCGGACATCCGGTAAAACTTGCTCCGATGGAATTTCCGGAGCCCAGAATACGGGTAGCGATTGTAGCTGAAAGTAAGAATGATGAGGAAAAGCTGAGTGAAGTGATCAGGGAACTGCACGAAGAAGATCCCACCCTGAGCATACAGTTTTCCAAAGAACTCAAACAACTGATCCTGACCGCACAGGGTGAGTTGCACCTGGCGGTGACCCAGTGGCGTCTGGAACATGTTTACAATCTGAAGGTGCATTATGAAGACCCCCGGATATCTTATCGGGAAACGATTCAGCAGCAGGTTACGACATCATATCGGCACAAAAAGCAATCCGGAGGAGCGGGCCAGTTTGCTGAAGTGACCATGACCATTATGCCCTACGAGGAAGGTATGGCTGACCCCGAGGGCTTTAATATTCGCGATAAGCAGCTCATTGACCTGGACTGGGGCGGTAAGCTGGTATTCTACAATTGTATTGTAGGCGGCGTGATAGATGCGCGCTTTATGCCATCTATCCTCAAAGGGGTGATGGAAAAAATTGAAGACGGTCCTATCACCGGTTCATATGCCCGTGATATTTGCGTACTGGTACATGACGGTAAAATGCATGCGGTGGACTCCAATGACATTTCGTTTAAAATCGCTGGATTACAGGCTTTCAAGAAAGCTTTTTTGGAGGCTGACCCCAAAATACTGGAGCCCGTGAACGAACTGGAAGTGCTGGTACCCGAAGAACTCATGGGTGAAGTAATGACCGATCTGCAGACCCGCCGGGCCCTTATCACAGGTATAGACAGCAAAAACCAGTACCAGGTTATCAATGCCCGTATACCTTTGTCTGAGATTACCCATTACAGCAGTTCGCTGAAATCTATCACGCAGGGGCGGGCCAGTTTTAGCACCCGTTTTGCTGATTATGTAGCTGTTCCTTACGAACTTCAGAAAAAAATGATAGGCAAACCGGAAGCAGTAGCGGTGTAAAGTAAAAAAGAAGGGCTGCTCATGGCAGCCCTTTCTCATTTTACTTCATGTGGTCTAAGCCTATCCTAAGCTTTGGTTCCGGCAGTATAAGCCCTTTCATTAATACCACCTTTAGCCAGGCGGTTCAACAGCTCATCAGCATGCTTTTCTTCATCTTCGGTACGGCTCAGCAATTCTGATACTTCAGTGAGCCCCAGTTGCTTGGCGAAGTTATTTGCAGTACCGTATCCGGCAATTTCATAATGCTCTACACGCTGAGCGGCACCAACCAGTCCGGCATCCCTTACTTCCGGCGTAGACTTGGATTTGATGACCTCAGAACCTTCTTTGATCAGTCCGGCCATGGCCTCACACTTCTCACCTTTCATGTCAAGGTCAAGGATGCGGCCTATTTCATCCAGTCGTTCACGTTGCGCCCGGGTTTCTTCCAGGTGCTCTTTGAATGCTTTCTTCAGTTCAGGATTGTGCGCGGCATCAGCCATTTTAGGAAGCGCTTCTATCAATTGCGACTCTGCACTATGTAGATCGCGCAGCTCATAATGTAGTAAATCCTTCAGGCTTAGTAGTTTTTCTGAATTACTGAAAATTCCCATGTTAAAAATTTTAAAGGGTTAAAAAATTAGTTCAAAAAATAAGGGATGTAAACGCTTACATCCATCTGCTAAATTGGAAAAATTATAATTCTCAATCCAGTAGCTAAATAGCCAAATTACATGAATAGAATCACTTATTTTACCTATAATAATTTATAATCATTTCTGACCGATAACCTTCTATACGCTTATTCTATTATAATAACAGAGATATAGATTATCTCATTACTTAATTTTTTGAACTATAAAAATATAAGATTATGACAAAAGTAGCCATTAATGGACTGGGAAGGATTGGAAGAGCGGCTCTAAAAATCTTAATAGATAAACCTGATACTGAAGTAGTCGCCATTAACGACCTGGTACCTACCGATAATCTTGCCTACTTACTACGCTATGATAGTGTGTATGGCCGGTATCACGAAAAAGTAGAACATAAAGAAAACGAAATAAGCATAGGCGGGAAGAAAATTCCTGTCTACAATAAGAAAGATCCTGCTGAACTACCCTGGAAAGACAAAGCCGTAGATGTGGTGCTGGAATGTACAGGGGTGTTTACAGAAAAGGAAGGACTGCAAAAACACATACAGGCCGGGGCCAAACAGGTCATTCTTTCAGCGCCCGCCAAGAGTGATGATGTGCCTACTGTAGTCCATGGCGTCAACCATGAGCAGGATTTTCCTGAGATCATTTCTACCGCCAGCTGTACGACCAACTGCATCAGCCCGGTCATGGAGATCATGAACCGTAGGGTGGGTGTTCGTAAGGCTAATATGACTACCACACATGCGTATACCTCATCGCAGGGTATTGTGGATTCGCCGGCCAAAAAAATGCGCCGGGGTCGTGCCGCTGCCGCTAATTTTGTACCCACTTCTACCGGGGCAGCCAAAGCCACCGGAAAAGCACTACCCGAGGTGGAAGGAATCTTTGACGGCGCAGCAATACGCGGTCCGGTTCCTGCCGGCTCTATCGCCGATATCAACCTGGTCACCAAACGGGAGACCAGCGTGGATGAGCTGAAAAAGATCTTCAAAGAAGAGGCTGATGGCCGCTATGATGGTATCATCGGTCTTAGTGAGGACGAACTGGTTTCTTCTGACATACTGCAGGATGACCGGGCTTCAATCATTGATGCCGGCATGATGCAGGTAGTAGACGGCGACCTGGTGAAAATTATGAGCTGGTATGACAACGAATGGGGTTATGCCAGTCAGATGATCCGTCAGGCAGTTTCCATGTCCCACGAAAAAGAAACAGCATAAATGCTGATAGCCCTGGTATAGCCGGGGCATTTTTTTACCTTAAATCAACAAATATGTATGCTAATTTTTACCAGATAAGCCATTATTTGATGGTATTCACCCTTCTTATAACATTCTTGGCCTGTGAAAGTAATGACGATTACGAAAACTACGAAGGCTGGGATGTGGATGCTAACCAGGCTATTGACGATGAAGAGTTTTATAATGGCATCACCGCCACCGGATATTACTCTTTTTTAGACTTTAATGCTGATGAATCGGTAAGCGATGAAGAGTTTCTCCAGGGATTTTACCAGGTCTGGGATACGGATGGTGATGGCCTGATTGATGAAGCGGAATGGAAGGCCAACCTCCCCGAGCAGGCTCCTGAGTTTGAAGATATGCAGTCCTGGGACATAGACCAGCAGGAGGGCATCACCTTTGAGGAGTTTGCGGAATCGCTGGCCGGTACTGAGTTTTACCAGCGACTGGATGAGAACATGGACCGTGAAATATCACAGCGAGAACTGTCCCAGGGGCTTTATTATCTGTGGGATAATGACGGAGATGGTTATATAGAAACAGCGGAATATGAAGAATGGTACGATAAATATTATGATTAAGAGCCGATTAAGCCTAGGGCTTTGGCTGCGCCTGATCTCTATTGGCCCAGCCACCACATCCGCGATAGGTCTGCATCTCCGTTCTGATACTGACCGTCATATCATATTGCCTGCCAGACATATCGTCCTGACAGTTGGCCTCTGATACAAAAACCGCAAAGTCTGACTCCTGCAGGGCACTTTCCAGCACCCAGACACTATCCTGCCAGATCGGTCCATGATGAGGATAGGTAAATGGCTCCCGCTCAAAATGATTGAATGTCATGCTGTCCGGCGTGACGGTCAGAGACCAGAAGGGTTCATTACCTGTAAACTTAAAAGTACGTTCACCAAAGACAGGACAAGCTTCCTGTCCGCGATACTTTTCAACCAATAGTACGCTCTGAACATCAAGCCGGTTTGTAGCAGATTTGCCAGTACTGTCAGTTTTTCCACTGAGCTGCACAAACATAGGCGTTCCATCGCTGAGCCCCAGACTGTCATATTTGTTGGCCAGTACTGAGCCTTCCGCTAAAGCATAAATGCTGTAATCACTGCAGTTTTTGAATTCCTGGTAACCTTCCCCCTGGCTATATATTCCGGTAAAATCCGCTTGAGGGACCGGTTTATCCATATCGCTGGTGATTTCTTCTGCCTCTCCTCTTTGCTGCCCGCCTCGCTGCTCACTCTGGCAGGCATTCAGATAGATAAGGGAAAGCAGCACTACAAAAAGTTGAAAAAGTCGCATACACTAAAAATTTGATTCAATTTACCCTGAAAAGAATCCGTGCCGCTAATTGTTATCAGTGGGCGGCAAAAAACCTATCCCATTGAAAAGCCTGGTAATAAACAGGATAAGCGAATGTTTTGGTCCATCGGAAGAAAAACCCATGCTGTGTCATCTTTTATGAAGAAGAAAAAAACGTGGTTTCCAGCAATTAATCGGACTGTCCGGCCAGGCGTTTGCGAATAGCAAAGGCCTCCGCGGGATTTTTTTCAAAGATCTGGCGAATCTCCTTCCGCGTAAATGCCCTTTGCTGCATGGCGGGTATCATGTAGTTAAAAATATCAGTGTAGGCCCTAAAATCACCACCCTCTGGTTCTCCCGGGCGATACCATCCGGCATCATGCGACAGTAATACTTTTTCCAGAAGTCCTGCCAGCTTAAGTTCGCTGAGCACTTCCAGGTACCAGTCAATATTATCCTGGTGTACACCATCCAGGCTCACCCAGCATCCCCGGGCAGCGGCTTCCACGTGTTTGCGGGGGTCTCTTTCATTTTGGGCATGTACCCAGATGAAGGCACTCAGATCTATACCCTCCGCTTCCAGTATAGCCATCTCCTCATAAGCTGGCAAGGAAGGCCCGGTGTGGGAAGCAATGGTAAGCCCGGTAGCTTTATGGGTGATCGCTGCAGCCCTGACAAGTTTACGGTGTATGTCGGATAAGGTACCTGGATTGACCCCGATTTTCATGAAGCCAGGGCGAATACTAGTACCATCTATCCCTTGCTCATATTCTTCAATCCATCGTCCGGCAAGTTGTTCAGCAGTTTCACTAAAAGCATGCTCGGGCAGGTGCTGGTTGTCACGGGCCCCATAATAGCCGGTGTTGGTCAGGATCTGAAGACCGCTTTTTTCGGCGAGTTCCTGTAACAAAGCCACATCCCGGCCCAGGTAAGCGGGAGTACATTCTACCAGGGTTTCTACGCCCAAAGCTTTGATCTCCTCCAGGTAAGGCAGCACCTTGCTTACTACCTCTTCTCTTTCCCAACGATCCTGACTGATTTTATCTGCACCAATAAAATCAACCAGGATATGCTCATGGATCAGGCTGAAGCCCATTTTCCGGGCATTGATGCGTCCATTTACCGTTATTACCTCACTGGCAGCAACATCTGCGGCAGCCGGAGTAATGGGAAGCATAACGCAGGTAGCGGCGGCAGCGCTACTTTTGAGAAATGTCCTTCTTGTGTACTTCATGGGTTTTGGGTTAGGGTTACCATCGCCTACATGCTTTCTACTAATCGCATGTTTACTGCCTGTACTTTAGGCTCCTTTTCAGGCGATAGGCTAAAAAATACTTCTACATCCTGCTTCTCACAACGAATTAAGAAAGTACCCCGCAGCTGGTTAATTGGGCGCAGGGCTTCAATTTCCTGAATGCTACCCGCCGACTCCCAGATCGCATCCGCTTCCTCTTTTCGTAATTCCCTGGATTTATCAAGATAAAAGTTCTCGGCAATAATCCCAGCCGAATCACTATCTTCCCAATCCCGGATAAGCTTAACTACCGCTGCCTGCCTGCTTTGCAGTAAGCTGGTCATCAGTTGCTGACGCGAGGGTAAAGTCATGCGCTCCTGCAGCCATGTCATCAGCTCAGTATTGATGCTGCGGGCAGGTGCATAGGTACGGTTGGCAAAAGAAATGATCCCGATGCCAAGTTCAGGATAAAACTGGAATTCACTTCCAAAGCCGGGGAGGCCGCCGCTGTGGCTGATTTTTCTCAACCCATTACAATCTTCATAAATGCCCAGCCCGTAGGCATAGGCCGACATGGAGGGGCAGGGGTTTCCCCCGGCATCCTGCGCATCGGCATAAAGCCGGGGATTTTTCATCTGGTGCATTTCGCGCAGGCTGCTCCTTTTCAGCGGCCCGTTTTCGGCATCATTCCTGGGCGGCCAGGCCGACAGATGGTAACCAACATACTTACTAAAATCATTCAACGATGTGATCAGTCCTCCAATAGCGCCAAAGGCTCCATCATGCAACATAGGCTCTTCTTTCCAGGCTTCCTTTTCCCAGCGATAGCCGATGGCCAGTTGTTCTGCTGGCAACCCTTCATATTCCCAATGCGTGTCAGTCATGCCCAAAGGATAGAGGATCTGCTCCGTGATGTACTGCTGGTAAGCCACGCCGGAGACATTGGTGATAATTCTGCCCAACATGGCATAACCCAGGTTACTGTATTCATAGGCAGCGCCAGGAATATTGGACATACTCATTCCGCCGGAAAGGAATGCAGAAAATTCATCCTCACTATCTTCCAGCTGACGGTCGGCCCAGGGGTTGTCCTCAGGAAAACCGGCACTCATCGTCATCAGCTGCTCTATGGTGATGGGATGCACATCAGCAGTCAGGTATTGAAGCTGCTTCAGCTCGGGCAGGTATTGAGCGGCGGGCTCGTGCAGGGAAAGCTTGCCCTCATCACGAAGTTTGATGATGGCCATGCTGACAAAGCTTTTGGTCATGGAAGCGATCCTGAACAGCGAATTGCCATCTACAGCTACTTCATTATCCCGGTTGACTATTCCGTAAGCACCGGAAAAAGCCAGTGAATCGTCTATTACGATACCGTATACATAACCGGGAATATGGTTAGCGATAGCTCTTTCCCGAAAGAATACATCCAAGTCGGGCTGAAGTTCAGCCAGATGTTCCATTCGCTGATCCTCTAAAAAAACAGGTGGCTGGTAGCCTTCCACGGTGGCCGTTGAAAATGAACCGGATGTCGGATCTGCAGTAGATTCAGTCAGCGGCTGGCAGGCTTGTGTGTTCATGAAAAGGGCAAAAAAGAAAAGTAATAACAGCTTTTTCATACCTGAAGATAATGCTTTTCCTGAGAAAAAATATTTTCCATGCTGTCAGAAAACCAAGCCGTATCTGCCCCACGAAGCGAAGATATCGAACAAAAAATCAGAAAACCGATGCTCAGGCCCTGACCGTACTTTTGTATCCACCAATAAATTTGTAGATTTCTAAAAGAAGAGAAGGATGCTGAAAATGCCCTTTCTCCGGGATCGGCTTTCTGAACTTTTTTACCAAAAATCTACCAAAATGCATATCAAGAAAGTACTGATTCTCTCAGATTTTAGTGATGTTTCTACGTCCACGATCCAATACGGTATATCCCTGGCTAATCATTTGGGAGCTGATATCTGGATACAATACGTATATCAGGTAAGCGCCGATATTTCCGGCGACCTGTACATTTCCCCCCTGGTGCTGGAAAGTTTTGAACAGGATGTCAGGGATAGATATACCAAGCTGCAGGAGGAACTTCCCGCACTCCGGCAGGAGAACCTACACTTTGTTCTCGGCAAGGGTGATCTGATCACGGAGGTTAATGAACTGGTGAACAGCGAGCAGATTGACCTGATCCTGATGGGCAACAGGAGCAAAGGTTTCCTGACCAATATCCTGGGCAGTACTGCCAACAAAGTGATACAGCATGCCTCCTGCCCGGTTCTTACGCTTCCTGCAGAACTGGAGTATCAGCCGTTCAAAAAGATTGCTATTGCCCTGGACCTGAAAGAAACATCCAAAGAAGTCATCTCTTTTTTGAAAAATTTCGCCGCTGGCTTTCAGGCACGTATTGATATCATCCACATCAGCCAGGCCCCTATACCGGTAGATGTCAGCAAGATGGTCTACTCGCTGGATAAGGCTTTTGAAACGATGGGACACCAGTTTTTTCATATTCATGCCCGCGAAGTGGAAGAGGCTATTGAACATCATGTGGAAGGTAATGCAATTGACCTGCTGATTTTACTACCCCGCGAGCATCCATTTTTTGATAGCCTTTTTCAGAAAAGTATCAGCCGACAGGCAGCCTACCAGAAGAAAATTCCGCTGCTCACCATTCGCCAATAACAGCCAAAGAACACATTTGCATAGGGCTTTAGCCTAATTGTGGCTGGCACGTGATATAATGATGATTGGGTATAAGAAATCCTGGCTTTGGGCCGAATTTTACACCTTCTGAGGGCATTTTAGCCATAGGAATACACCACTCTTTGAATAAAAAAAAATCCTGGGAATTCTTTTAAGCGCTACTTATGTTCTAAATTCGCATTTCAAAAATTTGAATGAATGATTACAGCTAATAGTATTTCCCTGCAATACGGGAAAAGAGTTCTTTTTGACGAAGTTAATATCAAGTTTACCCAGGGAAACTGCTATGGTATCATTGGAGCAAATGGTGCCGGCAAATCCACCTTTCTGAAAATCCTGGCAAACGAAATAACCCCTACCCGTGGCTCAGTAAGTATAGATACCGGCAAGCGCATGGCCGTACTGAAGCAGAACCACTATGAATTTGACGAAGAAACAGTACTGGATACCGTGCTGATGGGCCACTCGGTGCTCTGGAATATCATGAAAGAAAAAAATGAGCTGTACGCCAAAGCTGATTTTTCGGATGCTGATGGCATACGCGCCGGTGAGTTGGAAGAGAAATTTGCTGAGATGGATGGCTGGAATGCCGAATCAGATGCAGCAGCCCTACTAAGTGGATTAGGCATCGTAGAGGATGACCATTATAAAAAGCTGAAAGAGCTGAACGGTACGCATAAAGTGCGCGTACTCCTGGCCCAGGCCCTTTTTGGTAATCCTGATATTCTCATCCTGGATGAACCTACCAATGACCTGGACATACAGACAGTCAGCTGGCTGGAGGATTTCCTGCTGGATTTTAAAAATACAGTCATCGTAGTATCACACGACAGGCACTTCCTGGATACGGTTTGTACACATATTGCCGATATAGATTTTGGGCAGATCAAGTTGTACACCGGTAACTATTCATTCTGGTACCAGTCAAGTCAGCTGGCCCTCCAACAGCGCAGCGCTGCCAATAAAAAGGCTGAAGAAAAGAAAAAGGAACTGCAGGAGTTTATCGCCCGCTTTAGTGCCAATGCCTCAAAATCCAAGCAGGCTACCAGCCGGCGTAAATTACTGGACAAAATCAATGTGGATGACATCCAGCCCTCTTCCCGAAAATATCCCGCTATCATTTTCAACCAGAACCGCGAAGCCGGTGACCAGATATTGCTGATTGAAAACCTTGAGAAAAAGGTAGACGGCAAAACCCTTTTTAGTGACGTCAGCATACGTGTCAACAAAGGAGATAAAATAGCCATTCTCAGTCGCGATAGCCTTGCCATCACTTCATTTTTTGAAATCCTGGCCGGAAATGAAAAGGCCGATGGTGGTGAATTCAAATTCGGCCAGACGATCACGCCGGCTTATCAGCCTAACGAAAACAATGAGTTTTTTGACACCAACCTGAACCTGATTGACTGGCTGAGACAATATTCTGAGCAGGAAAAAGACGAGGTTTATATCCGCAGTTTTCTGGGCAAAATGTTATTTACCGGAGAAGAAACGCTGAAAAAAGCGAATGTACTCTCGGGAGGTGAAAAGGTGCGTTGTATGATCTCGCGAATGATGCTGACGGGTGGGAATCTGCTGATGCTGGATGAACCCACCAACCACCTGGACCTGGAATCCATTACTGCGTTTAACAACTCGCTGAAAGATTTTCCCGGAACGGTGCTCTTCACCTCGCATGACCATGAGTTTACCCAAACCATCGCCAACCGTATCATTGAGATCACGCCCAATGGCATACTGGACAAGCTCATGACTTTTGATGAGTATATGGAAGATGACTACATTAAAAACCAGCGTGACCAGCTGTACAAGGGAAAGCTGGCCAGCGTCTGAACAATTGGATAATTATCAAAAAGCAAAGCCCGGTTTGTCTGGAACCGGGCTTTTTCTTTGTGGCTGAACTGTGTTTACGTCTGTTTCTTTTTGTCTCTCTTTGGCCGGTAAATATGGGTAGCCTC
>CAZFFW010000157.1:2871-13790 GCA_964518125.1 uncultured Porifericola sp. | reverse complement strand
CGGAGGATCGGAAAGACCGATACGGTACCATTCGCCACCGAGAAGTAGTCGGTACCGAAAACGGTAAAACAGGCGAACTACAGGTGCAGGCTGAATGGCAGAATGCTGCAGGGGAAACTTTGCTGGAGGAAGCCACTACTTTACATTTTTTTGAGGAAAACGGGGACCGTATCATTGACCGGGTGGTGACGCTAAAAGCAAAAGACAAGCCGGTGCTCTTTGAAGACAACAAAGAAGGCATGATCGCTATCCGTGTAGCCCGTGAACTGGAGTTTCCCTCTGACAAGCCGCTGAAGCTTACTGACGCCCAGGGTAAACCACAGGAGGAAGCTGTACTTAATAATGAGGGGGTTAGCGGTAATTACCTCAGCAGCGAAGGAAAGGAAGGCGGAGAAGTATGGGGCACCCGCGCCCAGTGGATGAAACTTTACGGAGAGATCAACGATACCCCCGTAGCGATTGCCATCATTGACCATCCGCAGAACCCTGGCTATCCTACCTACTGGCACGCCCGTACTTACGGACTGTTTGCCGCCAATACGCTTGGGCAGAAGGTCTTTTCCGAAGGTAAGGAAGCACTCAACTACCGCCTGACCCCTGGCGAGGAGGTAACCTTCCGCTACCGTATGGTTTTTTCCGGTGGCGACGAGTTGACCGCAGATCAGATCAATAAGATGGCCGAGGATTTTAAGCAGGCACTGTAAACAGATACTGTAAAAAGGATAGCCCCGCTCCGGCGGAGTAGCGGGGGTTAGAAATAGCTCAAATGTCCTTTCGTCTTCAATGCAACAAGAACTGTCTGTGATCAATTACTTAAAGCACCATTTTTTCTTTTGATCAATACTATATGCATCCCAAAAACTCCCGAAGAAATTTCCTTAAAACCTCAGCGCTGGGCGCAGCAGTGGCAGGTATAGCAGGCAATACACCTGCCTTTTCTAAAACAACCAACGATAACAATCCGGTAGATACCGCCCTCAACCGGCCGGTCCTTAAAAAAGAACTTTTTCCCGATCCGGTGATCATAGACAGGGTGGAACTGCTGCGGCTGGATGATAACTTCATCTGCCGGGTCACCTCTACCGATGGAGCAGAAGGTATTTCGGTGAGTAATAACTTCCAGATGGTGCACCTGTACCCCATATTTACGGGAAGGATACAGCCATTCTTTAAAGGAAAAGATGCCCGGGATTGGGAAAAGTTACTGGATGAGGTGTATGTCTACCAAAGCAACTACAAGCTGCAAAACCTGGCCTTCTGGGTACCCCTGGCTACGCTGGAGTTTGCCGTACTGGACATGCTGGGGAAAATTGCCGGCAGGCCTATGGGCGAGCTGATCGGTGATATCCATCATCCCCAAATTGCAGTTTACCAGGCCAATAACTTTCGTGGCCAGTCAGCGGAGGAGTCTATCCAGGGCATCGTGCGACAGGTGGAGGAAACGGATGCCAAAGCCCTGAAGTTTAAGGTAGGAGGCCGGATGAATGCTGAAGAATACCCTCCCGACAGATCTGAAAAACTCATCCCGCTGGTACGCAAAACCTTCGGCGATGACATGACCATTTACGCTGATTCTAACGGTTCCTATGATGTGGAAGAAGCCATCCGCATCGGTAAACTCATGGAAGAATACAAGTTTGACTTTTACGAGGAACCGGTACCCTTTGATTATTATGAAGAAACCAAAGCCGTGGCCGATGCGGTCAAGGTGCCGGTAGCCGGGGGTGAACAGGAGCCCAGCATGCACAACTTCCGCTGGCTGGTCATCAATGATGCACTGGATATTGTACAGCCGGATATTTTCTACTTTGGCGGCATGATCCGCTCTATGAAGGTAGCCCGCATGGCTGAAGCCAAAAGTAAGCCCTGTATTCCGCATATCTCCGGCTCAGGGCTGGGTTATCTGTATATGATGCACTACGTCTCGGCGGTGCCCAATGCGGGACCTTACCATGAGTTTAAGGGCTTCAATAATGACATACCTTTGGAGTGTCCCACTTCTGACCTCAAAAGTCATGGCGGTACGGTGAAGGTACCTACCGGACCGGGGCTGGGCGTGGAGATTGATCCGGGCTTTATTGCAAGGCATAAAGTCGTAAAAAGCTGAATCTGATCAACTTTTCTTCCGGGTGCAAATAAAGTTTTTGATTCATTTAGAGCCTTGCTGTCGAAAACGTTTATACTGAAGGTGTACTCAAATTTTGCTAACAAAGTCAGGTTGATTTGTGAAATACACTAATTTTAGCTAACTAGATTTAGTTTTTTTAACACTCCTACATTTCTATGCTGGCTGATAATATTTTAGCAAAAGTAAAAAAAGGTGATCATAAAGCATTTCGTTCGCTTTTTGATATCTATCATGCTAAAGTATATCGTTACCTGCTGCGCTTTACCCGGGAACAGGAAGAAGCAGAAGATCTTGCCCAGAAGGTGTTTATTCAAATCTGGGAGCACCGAAAAAAAATTGACCTGAGAAAATCTTTTGACGCTTACCTTTTCACGATTGCCCACCATCTGGCGTGTAACTACCTCAGGCAAAAAGCCAGATATGTAGTGGATAGTCTGGATGATGCGGCTCTTACCCTGAAGAGTAACGAAACCCAGGAACTCATTGACCTGAACGAGCTCTCAGAACTGGCACAACGGGAGATAGCCCTGCTTCCCGAGAAACGGCAGATCATTTTTAAAATGCATTTTGAGGAGCACTTCAGCCAGGAAGAAATTGCCGAAAAGCTTTCGCTGTCTGTACATACTGTAAAGTCACAGTTAGGCAAGGGTTCTGATAAAATCAGAAAAATGATCCACCTGGCTTCT
Source organism: uncultured Porifericola sp. (assembly GCA_964518125.1). Taxonomy (GTDB): domain Bacteria; phylum Bacteroidota; class Bacteroidia; order Cytophagales; family Cyclobacteriaceae; genus Catalinimonas. The sequence goes on along the minus strand of CAZFFW010000157.1, from coordinate 10,976 downwards.
CGTATTCAGGCCAGTATCATGATTTATTTCCTGCAGTAATTCCCCGTTTGCAGCCTGAGAGTACCAGCATCTTTAGCTTTCCATTGTAAAACCAGCATCATTCACGGCATACCTTTGAGTAAATCATATCAATAACCTCTATTTATTGCATTCAGCATAAGTTTTCAGGAATTTTTTTACCAGCGTAATTTTTTCACTCCTCTGCATTGTAAACATTGTATAGCACACAGAACAATGCAAAAGGAAGAACTACTCAGAAAATACCTGGCCGGCCTGTCAACGCCTACTGAAGAAAAAGAGCTCTATCGCTTATTGCTGCAAGACGATACTTCGGAGCAGTATCGTCAGGTCTCTTACGACCTATGGCAAAAATTTGGTGATGAGGCTGATTTACCCCCCGATCAGCGTGAAAAAATGTACGCCGGCATAGCAGCTGCCACCGGAATAAAGCCTGGCAGGCGCATTGCTGTCTGGCGTTATGCTGCTGCGGCCTCTGTCATCATCTTGCTTTCGGCTACGCTCTTTTTTCTATACTTCGGCAATAGTACCGTCCATGTAAGCACCGCTTATGCCGAAAAGCAGGAAGTGGAACTGCCGGATGGCTCAACAATACTGCTGAATGCTAATTCTGAGCTACGCTACCACCAGGACTGGGAAAAAAACGGTGTACGGGAGGTCTGGCTGGAAGGTGAGGCTTACTTCAAGGTAAGTAAACTCCAAAATTCTGAAGATAAACCCGTAAAATTCGTGGTTCACGCCCAGGATTTGGAGATACAGGTACTGGGTACCGAATTCAATGTGCAAAACCTCGGCAGAGAGGTACAGGTCGTCCTGGCTGAGGGTAAGGTAAGGCTGAGTAATCAGGCCACTGACCTTAAGCTTGACATGAAGCCGGGGCAGTTAGTGGCCTATTCGGCAGAAAAGCAGCAAGTCATCCGGGAAGAAGTCAACACCCGGCAGTATACTGCCTGGAAAGACGGCCGGTACATTTTTGATGACCTCTCCCTGCAGGAAATTGCCCACCTGATTAACCGAAACTATGGTAAAGAGGTCGTTTTTGAACAACCCGCACTGGCTGACAAGCGAATGAGTGCCACCATTCCCAGCACCGACCTGGAAGTAGTCATTGCGATTATTGAGGAAACAATGGGAGTAATGATATCTACTTCAGAGGATGCCATAACGATCAGCAGCTCTCAACCTTAAATTATTTTGTAAAGCAAATCAATCTAACCACCTTTTTTATGGTACATCATATATTAACACTAGCGCGCCTCTTCCTGGTCATCCTGACGGTCAGTTTGCTGTCATTTCAGCAGGCCACAGGTCAGCAGCTCAGCCTTAAAAAATCTTCTCTGTTTGCACTTACCGATGCATCAGCTCCTTCTTCTGATGTTCAAAATTCGCAGCAGACCTATCAGCTTAAGAATTTGCTGAATCAGCTGGAAGATACTTATCAGATTCATTTTGCCTACGATGAACTGTTGATCAGGGATGTGACCGTCAACGAAAATGTGGCCATTGGCAGTGAAGAAAATGTTGAAAAGCTGCTGGATGAGTTACTTAAGCCTCTGGATCTGGACTATACCAGGGTTAATGGTGTATATGTTTTAAGGAAAAGAGATCAGCCTGAGCAGTCCCTGCCTGCCATCAGTCCCGGAGATAGCCAAACCAGAGAAAAGGCTGATCCTGCCAGCAAGCATTTAGAAACAATGGAGAAGCGGATCTATCAGCAGTTGGCAGAAATAGTGGAACAAACCATCAGCGGTAAAGTAACCGATGGTGAAACCGGTGACGCTCTGCCCGGTGTCAACGTACTGGCCAAAGGTACTACCAGTGGTACAGTGACCGACATTGAGGGTAACTTCAGGCTTACTGTGGAGGATAATGTCACTACCCTGGTTTTTTCTTCTATCGGTTATACCACTGAAGAGGTGCAGATCAACGGTCGCAGCACGATCAACCTTGCGCTGATGCCAGATATACAGTCTCTCTCAGAAGTCGTGGTGGTGGGGTATGGTACACAGCAGAAAAAAGATGTTACCGGCTCCATTGCATCGGTCAAACTGGATGAAGTGAAGAATATGGCGGTTGCCAGCCCTGATGCCCTGTTGCAAGGTAAAGCTGCCGGGGTGCAGGTGGTACAAAACTCCGGTACGCCAGGTGGCGAGGTGTTTGTAAGAGTGCGTGGAACAGCCTCCCTTTTGGGTGAAACTCGTCCTCTTTTTGTCATTGACGGGGTACCTATGAATAACAGTACGGCTGTATCCGCCGGCGGGCAGCGCAACTCTACCCTGGCTGATATCAACCCCAACGACATAGAGTCTATGGAGATTCTGAAAGATGCGGCTGCCACCGCCATCTATGGTGCCCGGGGTTCTAATGGTGTGATCCTGATCACTACCAAGCGGGGTAAGGAAGGCAAAGCCCGTATCAACTTTGACGCTTATACCGGCGTGCAGAGCATCTGGAGAGATTTTGATCTGCTCAATGAATCAGGATTCGTGAATTTACTACAGGAAAGTCTCAGAAACCGTAATCCTGAACTGCTCAATAACGCTCCCTACAATAACCTGGAGATAACTGGAAGGAATACCAACTATCAGGATGAAATTTTCAGAACTGCGCCCATTTCCAATTATTCTCTTTCAGTGAGTGGTGGCAACGAACGCCTGCGATCCTATGTATCACTGGGGTATTTTAACCAGCAGGGTACCATCATCGGTCAGGAGTTTGAGCGCTTTTCTGCCCGTCTTAACCTGGACTATCAGGCTACCGAACGCTTGAAGATTGGTACCAGTACCACGCTCAGCAATACCCTGCAAAGTCGCGTGCAGAACGACTTCAGTGGATTGTCAGTACTGGGCAATGCCCTGGTTCGTAATCCCGGCCTTCCTGTCTACAATGAAGATGGTACTTACTCGGTGGATCCTCTTAGAACTGAAAATCCTGTTCAACTGGCCAACGAGATTACCTTTGAAGGAAACCAGCGCAGGCTGATCACCAACTTTTATGGAGAGTATAAGATTCTGGAGGGTTTGACTTTCCGTAGTGTGCTGGGTGTAGATTATAATGACGAACGACAGTCGCGTTATATACCCAGCTTTATTTTAAGCCGGACTGGTATCGCAGAAGCCAGGGCCGACCTGCTGGACGAACAGACTATTCTCAATGACAATACAATTACCTATAGCCAAAACTTCGGCGATCACAATGTAACTGTGCTGGCTGGATTTGGTTTCCAGCGTTCAAATTTCAATGTACTGAGAACCGGAGGCAGACAAGCAGGCTCAGACATCATTAAAACCGTCGGAGCCATTGCCGATCCTTTTATCCCATCCCAAAACATTACCGGCTGGGGCATTGTCTCTTATTTCGGAAGAGCCAACTACAGTTTTCAGGATAAGTACCTGGTAGAAGCCAGCTTCAGGGTAGATGGTTCATCCCGCTTTGGTGCCAACAAGCGCTACGGCGTATTCCCCGGTCTTTCACTGGGATGGAGGGCTTCTGAAGAAGCTTTCCTGAGAGATTTTTCACCCATTACTGATCTTAAGTTCCGCGCGGGTATAGGTGTAACCGGTAACCAGGATGGTATCGGCAATTTTGCTTCCCGGGCACTGTATGCTGTGGGTAGAAATTATGATGGTAATCCGGGTATTGGCCAGCAAAACATTCCTAACCTGGACCTGGGCTGGGAGTCAACCACCACTACCAACATCGGGATGGATTTGGCCTTGTTCAACGGAAGAGTCAGTACAACAGTAGACGCTTATATCAAGCAGACCTCCGACCTGATTTTCTCCCGTAATCTCCCCTGGACCTCCGGTTTCTGGAGTATCGGTAATGCCAACATAGGTGAAATGGAAAACCGGGGACTGGAATTGGCCCTGACAACCAGAAATACCACCGGAGAGTTTAAGTGGACTACAGACTTTAACATTTCCTTCAACCGGGTGCAGATTACCAGTCTGCCGGATAATGGAGAAGCAGGTTCGGATTTTATTTACAAGCTGCCTGATGCTTATGGAGTGGAAGGTGCCTACAGTATTTATCGCATAGGTGAGCCGGTAGGTTCATTCTACGGATACGTGTTTGATGGTGTCTACAGTACAGATGATGATGTACCCCGTATTGCCGATCCTGAAGATGAAATAGATGACCTGTATGAGAGGGGCGTCAGGGCAGGAGATGCTATCTTTCGCGATATCAACGAAGATGGTGTATTTGACCGACAGAACGACCGAGCCATTATTGGCAACGCACTGCCGCAACATATCGGGGGCTTTACCAATAATTTCTCTTACAAAGGTATAGAGCTAAATGTGCTCTTTAACTGGTCATATGGTAATGATATGTACAACATGACCCGTGCAGTACTTACCTCCATGAGTGAGGATTACAACCAGTCAACTGAAGTGCTGAGGAGATGGAGTAGGCCCGGCGATGTTACGGATGTGCCCAGGGCAATTTACGGCAGTTCATCAGTCAGTGGTGCGGCACCTACGGATGCTTCTTCCCGCTACATAGAGGACGGCTCTTTTCTGAGGATGCGTAATGTGACTCTAGCCTATAACTTTTCTTCCTCACTATTGCAAAGAATCAATCTCTCTTCTGCCAGACTTTATTTCTCAGGACAAAACCTGCTGACTTTTACCAACTATTCCGGACTTGATCCTGAAAACCAGAACCAGGGTACTGGCGTGCCTGCACTAGGAGTGGATTACCTCACCCAGCCTCAACCCAGAATTTTCATGCTTGGTGTTAACATAGGCATATAAATCATATCCTTAAAACCGATGAAAAAATCTTGATATCATGAAAAATATATTTGCCATTACCTTAATTGTTTCAGTGGGTTTCTTTACTGCTTGTGAGAGCGTGCTGGAGGTAGAACCCGTAAGCGATATTCTGGCCGACAATTTTTATAGCGATGCGGATGGTGCTGAAGCAGCACTCATGAACGCTTATAATTATTTACAGAATCCGGTCACCCAGAATTTTATTGTTGTGCCGGGCATTGTATCTGATGAGGCCATCATGACCCGTGGAGGTAATTTTACACGCCATCATAATTTCGTGCCTACACCCGTACAGGGTAATGTGGGTGATACATGGAGGGAACTTTACTTTTCCATTCAGGCCAGTAATGACGTAATAGAAAATGTACCCACCATTGATGATCCTGCCCTCGATGCAGATCAGATTGTGGGAGAAGCATACTTTCTTAGAGGCATGGCATTCTTCTACCTCACCCGCTATTTTGGTCGGATTCCCCTGGTGACAGAAGCCAGTAAATCCGCCAACCAGGATTTCAATGTGCCGCGCAATGAGCGGAGCGAAGTGTTTGAGCAGATCATCTCTGATCTGACTACTGCCGAAGATTTGATGGGTGCAGAGTCACAGAACAGGGCCAGGGCCTCTAAAGGAGCTGCTCGTGCTATGCTGGCCAAGGTATACCTCTATAGAAATGCTCCTGGCGATCTGGAACTGGCCCTCACTGAAACGGAAGAAGTCATGGCTGATGCTCAATATCAGTTGGTAGCAGGCACCGACTATGCCAGCCTCTTTGAAGTAGGCCAGCAGAACACCTCAGAAACCATTTTTGAGATTTCTTACAGACCTAATACGTCTGTGGAAAATAACGGACTTGACAATGAGACGGTACCTTTTCCGAACAATAACCCACGGATGGCTCCTACCGAAAAGATCATAGAGGCGTTCAACCAGAACCCCAATGACTTGAGACTTCCGATTAGTCTGGATACCATCAACGATAGAATATACATCAGAAAGTACCAGAACGCGCCAGCTGATGATGTGGCTCGTGGGACCCAGGCAGCCAATGTGATCATTCTCCGCCTTGCCGATGTCATCCTGATGCGGGCTGAAATACTGAACGAACTGGGGCGCACAGGAGAAGCTATCCAGTTCCTCAACCAGATCAGGGAACGGGCTGGCCTGCAGCCTACCACAGCCATCAGTCAGGCGGATGTTAGACTTGCAATTGAAGACGAACGTTTTCTGGAATTGGCTTTTGAGGGGCAACGCTGGCATGACCTGGTACGTACCAACCGGGCACAGGAAGTGATAGGAGAGCGCTTGTTTGATGTTGATAGAATATTGTGGCCCGTGCCTGGTAGAGATATTGACCTCAACCCCAACCTGCTGCCGCAGAATCCCAGTTATTAACTGTAATTGTTGTATAGTAGTGACGAAAGCTGCAGGAAATTTCCTGCAGCTTTCTTTCCAATCCCTTAAACCAAGGCATTTATATTCGGGATAAAAAAAAGGTATATTCACCCTAAAGCAACACACTTTATTTTCGGGATAAAAATTTATTTTATGTATACATGTAGAATAGCCAGGACACCCATCCTTATTTTTTTTCTTTCGCTGTTTTCCCATTCCTCATTGCAAGCCCAGCAATACCTCGACTACCAGCTGCGCCTGGAGCCGGTATGGTCCCGCGTGGCGGATGCTATGGGTGAAATTGGTTCAGTAGAGAGTGCGGAGTTTTCGCCGGATGGTAAGCATATTGTCAGCGGCACCAAGTACGACAATTCGGTGATCATGTGGCGTACTTCGGATGGCACCGAGCTCTGGCGGAAGTATGCCAAAGAGGAAGTAGAACGCGTAGGCTGGTCGGCCGATGGCAAATATGTGGCTGCCGCCAGTGAGGATTTTCTGGTCACAGTATACGATGCACAAAGCGGGGATGTACAGCACGAACTCAAGCATACCCAGGGCATTGACGGCCTCACCTGGTCTAACAAAGGCAGCCTGCTGGTAAGCGGAGAAGAGAAAAGTAAAGCAGCCGATGGCTCTGATCAGGGCCTGATCCGGGTATTTGACATGCCCTCAGGTAAGGAAATCAAAACGCTGAACCATGGCAATACCGTTAACGAACTCTTCTTCTCCCAGGATGATCAGTACCTGCTGGCGGTTGGACACGGGGCGGTAAAAGTTTACAAAACGTCTGATTGGTCATTGCAGCAGACGCTCAAGCCGGATTACTTTACCATTTTCACCAGCGGAGGCTTTTCCCCCGATGCCAAGCATGTGATTGCCGTAGGGCAGGGCGGCACTTCCCGGGGCAATACCTACCTCTGGGAGTGGGAGAGCGGGAAGCTGCTTAAGATGTTTAACCACACCGGCAAAAAGATAGAATCCATCGCCTGGCATCCCAGCGGAAACTACATCGCCCATGCCGGGCATGACCCCTACATTTACATTTACCGCTTGGGCGACATCCTGGCGCATGGCAATGATGAAATTCCCATGGCCCACCGTGTCTGGGCCAGCGATCATGCTGAGTACATTGATTTCAATGCCGATGGCAGCTTCCTGGTGAGCTCGCACCAGAACGGCCTTATGAAGCTCTGGGTGTGGATGGGCGAAGATGCCGGCCTGAATTCCCGTCGCCACCAGATGATACTGGAGAAACAGGAGGCGCAGAAGTAAAATGCCAGTAAGACCATCGCATATGAACCGAAGATCCTTTTTAACCAAATCTACCGCTTCAGCCTTGCTGGCCGGAAGTACAGGCACAGCTCTGGTAGGTATACCTACGCCAAAGCGCTCAGACATTAAAATCACCAATGTCAAGGTCTACCAGTTGGAAAAAGGCAAAGACAAAGCGGTTTTTGTCAAAATAGAAACCGACGAAGGTACATCAGGCTGGGGCGAGTGCAGCCCTAATTTTTCGCCAGTGATCAGAGAACTGGTCAACGTAAGCCTCAAGCCCCTGCTCATCGGGCAGGACCCGCTGGCTACCGAACCCCTTTGGGAAGAAATGCTCTACGTCAACCATGATCTGGGTGCGGGTGGCGCCCTGACCTACGGTATCGCCGGGGTGGACTGTGCTCTCTGGGATTTAAAAGGCAAACTGCTGGGTGTGCCGGTCTATCAGCTCTTAGGCGGCAAATTTACAGACAAGATCCTGGCCTACGGTAGCTTCAGCACCCGGGGCGGCACCATCAGTATAGACGAAGCCGTAGCCCAGGCCGTCAAGCTGGCCGAAAGAGGCTTTAAAGTGATTAAGCTTCGGATGCAGATACGGGAAAATAACCTCAATCCCGAGCCTGACCGTACCGTGGCCTACTACA
>CAZFFW010000157.1:0-2861 GCA_964518125.1 uncultured Porifericola sp. | reverse complement strand
CCTGAACCCAGAACCTGACCGGACAGTAGCTTATTTTGAAGCCCTCAAAAATGCCTTAGGGGATGACATAGAGCTTTTTGTAGACCCCAATGAAGGTTATACCGCTTACCGGGCCATACAGGTAGGCAGAGAATTACAAGATGAATTTGGTATGAAATATTACGAAGCCCCTTGTCCTGAAGAAGCTCACCGGGAAACCCGGCAGGTGGTAGAAGCCCTGGACATGGCGGTGATGAGTGGTGAAAAAGCCTACAACCGCTGGCAGTTTCGCGACCTCATCCTCAATGCCAATCCCGACATGCTCAACCCCGATGTGGCCAAAGCCGGTGGTATCAGCGAGTTTATGAAAATCTGTGCGTTGGCCGGGGTATTTCACAAGCAGATCGTGGCCCACAATACCAAACCCACTCTGGCTACCGCCGCCACGCTGCATGCGCTGGCCTCAATTCCCAACTGTGGTCCTTTCGTGGAGTACATTGACCGGGATATGTTTCCTACGGTGATCTCTGTTTTTGACGAAGATGTGAAATTTGCCGATGGCTACCTGCATGTGCCTGAAGCTCCCGGTTTGGGTCCGGTGATGAATGAAAAGCGCATACAGCTGGCTTTTAATCAGTAAGCTTTCTACAAAAAAACAATACTATAGCCGTAGCAAAAACAATAGACTTTTATAAGCTGTATCCCTATATTAAAGCTAAATGTACTATTTCATGAGCAGAAAAAAAGAAAATCCAAGTCAGAACCCCAGGCCGGTATTGAATACACATAAGATGACACCTATGCAGTTAGAGATTCTGGACATGTTTGCTCGGAAAAACCTGACTCCAAAAGAGGAAGAAGAAATAAAGGATTTGCTTTCCAATTATTTTCTGGATAAAGCTCAGGAAGAATTGGAGAGCCTGGCCGAAGAAAAAAACTGGGACCTGAAAGAACAATCTGCTGCATGGGGCAAAGAAAAACTGAGAACGCCTTATCATGGTGAGGGTTAAAATGACATATTTTTTATATCAGATTTTAAGGCTAACAGTATTTTTTTCATCATTCATAATTACCTATAGATCGGCCATAGCTCAATCTTCTTTACGAGCCGACCTTTCCGCCTATGAGCCCCAACAGGGACTGACTGCCGAAGTGGAAAATGAAAGCCTGCTTATCCACTGGGAGGGAGAAAATCAATATGAGTTGCAAATTCGCTTCACGATTGAAGCGGGGAAGCCCACTATTAAAGAACTGTCTACCCGTCCCGAAGGCGGTTCATGGCAAATCATCGCCAGTAACCTAAGGCCCGAATACCGCATTGTATCCGGCCTGCGTCGCGTCACCCAGCAGCAGACTGAGCCGCTGGAAGAACTGGGGGTAGAACTGACTGACGAAAAGCTGGACGAGATCAAGTGGGATGCCTTCTGGGATGCCCCGCTCTACGTTTCTGACGAGCCGCCGCGTTCGCATAAATCTTCCATTCCTGCCGCTGAACCTTCTGCCGCTAACCCTGGCATGCCGCGTAAAGCGGAGGAAATCAGCCGGGTGACGGCTACTTTTCAGGCCGACGGCTGCGAAGTGCGTACCAATGGCGCCCGGCTGGAAATCATCTTTCCGGGTGCGGAAGCCGGTATTTTCAGCGGACATCTACAGTACGATATTTTCAAAGGCTCTAACCTCATCCGGCAGATGCTGGTCGCCAAAACGGACGAAAAGTCTGTTGCCTTTAAATACGATGCCGGCCTCACTGGCCTGCCGCTTACGGCTGAGTCGGGCCTGAACTGGCGGGGACTGGCTCAAAACTGGCAGGCTTACCAACTGGGTGGCCCGGTCAACGAACAGCCGGTGGTTGTCAAAAGTAACAACCGCCTCATCGCTGCCGACTTAGCCAATGGGGCTATCGCTGCTTTTCCTCCTCCCCACAGCTTTTACTGGGCGCGGGAGACTGAGGAAAACCTGGGCTATAGCTGGTATCGCAAGGACGATGATCAACATTTTTCTTTCGGAGTGCGGCAGGCCGAACTGGAGGAAGACCCTGAGTTTTACCATAATTTCGCCCTCTACAATGCCCGTCCCGGCACCTGGCAGCGGATGCCGGTATTCTTTCAGATCAGCCCCGGCACTGGCGAAGAGGCTATCACAGCGGCCCTGCGCTATACCCACGGTGATCGTTTCAAGCCGCTTCCCGGCTACAAAGTGATGGGCCATCACTACCATGTCGGACTGGTAAAGCGGCTGCGGGAAAAAGGCAGCTTTGACTACCGCCTCAATGACGTAGAAACTATGAAATCCATCGGCGTCAATATCTACGGTGTCATTGATGGGGCACGCGGTCCGGGTCGGCACGACCGGGGCGAACTCTTTCTGAAAGACCTGGCCAATTACTACGAAGCCGCCCGTCGTCAGTCCGACAAGGATTTCCTGCTCATGCCCAATGACGAAAACAGCACTGGCGGTCGTCCACCTTTCCTGGGAGGCCACTACGACCTGATTATTCCCCGTCCACTCTACTGGCGGCCGCAAAGACAGCCTGGTCAGCCGGTGGTGGATGAGCATCCTGAGTACGGTACCGTGTATAATATCGGATCTCCCTCCGACATGATGACCATGACCGAGCATGCCGGGGTGCTGCTCTCTATGCCGCATCCCCGCTCCAAAGGATCTACCGGCTACCCGGATGCCATCAAAGATGAGCCGCATTTTCTACACGAAAACTATTTCGGCCTGGGCTACCGCTGGGGCATGGGCATAGATGCCTCGGCCATTCGCCTGGGTGAATTTCGCTTCCTGAAGCTGTGGGATGAGGCCAACAACTGGATGGCCGCTCGTGACCTCCCTCCGAAGTTTGCTTTAGCCATCTCCGAAGCCCGCTCCGACTATGG
>CAZFFW010000156.1:0-13871 GCA_964518125.1 uncultured Porifericola sp. | reverse complement strand
AAAACCTGCAGCTTGCCAGCTCTTTTATGCCTTATCGTAAAGGTGTACTAGTTGCCGCTCCTCCCTATCTGCTGTTTTTGCATGATGATGATCAGAATGATGTGGCTGATAAAGTAGATACGCTCATGGGTGGATTTTCAAATGGTAACCTTCAACATAACTTCAATGGGCTGACTTACGGCCCTGATGACTGGATATATGCAGCGAATGGCGGTAACGACGGAAGTCCCTACTGGTGGGGCGATACCACTACTACCATTAACCTGCGTGGCCATGATTTCCGTTTTCACCTCAAAACCCGAACTATCGAACGCCTGGGATACTCATCAGGAGGCTTTGGCCTGGGTATGGATGAATACGGAAGAATTTTTGAAACCCATAACCTTAACCATGTCTCTCACCTTGTTTTCCCTGAGCGATATAAACAAGGGAAACCATTATTAAAGGAGCATTCGCTGGAAAATATTTCCGATCATGAAGAAAATGGGCTTGCCAGGATATACCCGATAGGCGAACAGGAGTCGAGGGTCAACCACCCGGAGCAGTCGGGCTACTTTTCTGGTTCCTGCGGAATTACTTATTATGGCGGGGGGGCATTGGGCGAGCCTTACCAGCAAACCGTATGGGTGGCCGATGTAGTGTTGAATTTGATTCATGTAGATAAAATCAGCCCTCACGGAGCTTCTTTTACCGCCTCACGCATGCACGAAAAAAGAGATTTTCTGGCCAGTAGCGACAGGTCATTCAGACCTGTAAACATGAGCATAGGGCCAGATGGCGCTTTATATGTGGTAGATATGTACCGCAAAGTCATCGAACACCCCGAGTGGATACCCGATGACATAGAGAAAACACTTGACCTGGAAGCAGGGAAAGACCAGGGACGCATCTACCGCATCACCAAGTCAGGGGACTCGCCTGCTTTTGATGTACAGCAGTTTAATTCCACAGAAGGTCTAGTAAAGTCACTTGCTCACCCCAATCAGTGGGTCAGGAACACTGCTCATCGGCTGTTGATGGAGCAGGATATTTCAAAAGAGACCGCTGATCAGCTTAATGCCGCCTTATACGATGCCAGTGAACTTTTAAAATTTCATGCCTTACATATTTTATCTGCTAAAGATATGCTTAGTACAAAGGCACTTGTTCACCTGCTTGAAACACCATCCCCTGCTATCAGGGAAGCGGCACTGCTTGTTTCTGAGAGCTTCATGCATAAACATCCTGAAGTGGTTAACTTATGTGTGAAGCAGTTAACAGATGAAAATCAGCGGGTGCGTATGCAGGCAGCGCTAAGCCTCAGTACGATCAGTCGGGAGAGTGAACAGCTTGCCAACACAGATTTTAACACAGAATTGATAGATAGTCTGATAGCAGCTGCGCAACTAGCTAATGATGATTGGAACAATGCGGCTATCACGCTTGTCGCCCAGGACAAAGCCGACGAACTTTTTGCTGCGCTTCTGCAGAATGGCCCACAAAGCAGTGAAGCTTTACTGGCCTCTCTGGCTGTGAATGCATCGCAGACAAGCGAGGGGCTTCAGGGGATACTCCGAAGTTTTTCTTCTCCAGATCTCACAAGTACCCAAAAAGAGTTTATCCTTAAGCAGGTCAGTCAAAACCTGTCAGGTAATTATGAGGCTTCTGTTGAGCGTGACATCAGCTCGCTGGAAAAGTCAGCCGATCCTTATCTGATACCAGCTTTAGCGTCCTTGCGCCATCAGCTTAATTTGCCCCAGTCTGCTGAATATGTAAAGTTAAGCCGGGAAGCATTACAAAGGATATTGGAAGAAGAACTTCCTGATGCCGAGCGTCTGCGACAGTTGTCCTTCATAGAGTTACTGCCCTACAGTGAGAAAGCCACTGTACTTTTTGAATGCCTGAACAACAAACAGCCTATAAAAATCCAGGAAGGAGCGCTCAGGCAACTGTCTACCTACCCCGAAGTTGAGATTGGCGATAGGGTTGTTAGCATGTGGAAGGAATTAAGTCCTCAGACCCGCAGGTATGCCAGCGATTTGCTGCTGTACGTAAATACCCACCATGATGCTTTACTCACAGGCCTGGAGAACGGGACAATTAACATTGGTGAAATGAATTTTGATCTGGAGCGTAGGCGAACTTTATTGTGGTGGACAGATGATGAAAATACCAAGAGAAGAGCCGAGAAGCTATTCAGCGATGCCGGAGTCACTACCCGCCAGCAAGCCATTGAACAGATGAAACCAGCGCTTGCCCTGAGTGGCTCAGTACTCAATGGTGCTGAAGTGTTTGAATCTGTTTGTAGTAACTGCCATGTGTATGGAAATCGGGGGCGCGAAGTAGGTCCGGTGCTTACCGAGATCAACCGAAAAAGTAAAGAAACCCTGCTGCATGATATCCTGGATCCTAATGCAGCGGCTGACCCTAAATACATTAACCATAGGTTAGAAACGAAAGATGGCGTTGTGCATATGGGTATAGTAGCGTCAGAAACCGATCAGCATATTAAACTGCAGAAAATGGGTGGAGAAGAAATGCTGGTTCGCAAAGATGAGATACAATTATTTCGCTCCACAGGAACTTCTCTGATGATGGAAGGACTGGAGAACAGCATAAGCATGCAGGAAATGGCGGACCTGCTGGCATTCCTACAAAACGGAGATTGAAAAGCTCCATTGATAGGTTTTCCTGCACGATATCTTGGTAGTGTAGGAAAGAATGCCCTGAGAGCTTGTTTAAATTCTTAGAAAGGCGATAAAATCCCATCTTAAATGTGCGTAGGGCCGAAAATCCGGCGGGCGTGCGCTGGCCATTAGCGCTGAAACGTTCGGATTTTCTTGACTTTTTTGACGGTCCGCCGTCCGGTGTGGAGCACTGCGGTTCGTTTTTGTGCGCTCCACGCTGGATCAAGACAAAAATGAACAAAGCATAAAACGAAAAACAGAACAAAATCTTGGGTATTGCGATCAATTTAGAATTAGATTTTTAAACATACTCTGACATAGAAGAACCAGTGTTCATATTCTTGCTTTTCAGTCTTTTAGGTAAGACCTGTTAGTAAAGCAGAAATGGGTCTGCTGATGGTATTGTGCTTACCCCATGCAGCCCTCACCCCATCACCCGCTGCGACTTGTTAAAATTCTTCAGTTCCGCCAGCAGCTTTTCATTTTCTTCGGCCGTACCCACAGTGATGCGGAGGCAGCTTTCACAGAGAACTACTTTGGAGCGATCCCTCACGATCACCTTTTCATCAATAAGGTAGTGGAAAATAGCCGCGGCATCCTGCATTCTGACCAGCAGGAAGTTGGCATCCGACGGATAGACCTGCTGTACCATCGGGAGTTTATCCAGCGCCTGCCGCAGGTTTTCTCTTTCCCGGAGCAGTTCACGCACCATCTGCTGCTGGGTTTCAGTGTTCTCCAGCACTCTGAGGGCTTCCTGCTGGGTAAGTGCGCTGATATTGTAAGGAGGCTTGATCTTATTCAATACCGCCATGATCTCCTCAGAGGCATACGCCATACCCAGGCGCAGGGCGGCCATACCCCAGGCTTTGCTCATGGTCTGCATTACCAGCAGGTTAGGAAATTCTGACAGTCTATTGGTCCAACTCTCAGTATCGGCAAAGTCTATATAGGCTTCGTCTACCACTACCAGTCCCTCAAATCTATGCAGGTAGTGCTCAATCAGTTCCGCCTGCATCAGGTTGCCGCTAGGGTTATTGGGCGAGCAGAAGAAGAGAAGCTTGCTGTTTTTGTCAATAGTAGCATCCAGCGTTTGCTGATTGATCAGGAAATCTTCTGTCAGCAGGGCTTTCTTTACTGCCACATCGTTGATGGCGGCACTCACTTCGTACATGCCGTAGGTAGGGGGGAGGATGACAATATTGTCTACACCCGGCCGGCAAAAGGCCCGCATCAGCAGGTCTATGGCCTCATCGCTGCCGTTGCCCAGAAAGATATTTTTAGCAGGAACACTTTTGATCTCAGCAATCCGCTGCTTGAGTTGCTGCTGATAGGGATCAGGGTAGCGATGGAACTGTCCGCTACTGCCGTGGGCAGGCACACCAGGAGTACCCAAAGCATTTTCATTGGCATCCAGGAATACACCCTCCGAGCCGGAATATTCGTCACGGGCAGAGGAGTAGGGCTTGATAGCAGCGATGTGGGGACGCAGGGCTTTTTGCAGGTTAAAAGGCATGTTGTTGAAGAATGAATGCTGATGAATGATTGATGCACATATCTGAAAAGAAGTCTGCCATTCCAATCTGAATGGACAGACGTTCTTTTCAGCTTTAGCTTAGCTGATCAGGTGGCTGGATGCCTTAATAAATCAAGCTATTGCTGCTCTGCCGGCTTTTTCTTATTAATTTCCGTCAGGCGTAGCGTTATCGCGTTTTTATGCGCCTGCAGTAATTCTGCCTCGGCCATCACTTCTACCAGCGGCCCCAATTGCAGGAGTCCTTCTTCGGTAATTTCCTGGTAGGTGATCTTCTTCATAAAACTATCCAGGGAGACACCGCTGTAAGAAGTGGCGTATCCGTTGGTTGGCAAAGTATGGTTGGTGCCGGAAGCATAGTCACCGGCTGACTCGGGCGTATAATGTCCCAGGAAAACAGAACCCGCATTGACCACATAGTCCATTGCTTCACGCGGGTTTTTAGTGGCGATGATCAGGTGCTCGGGGGCATACGCATTGAGCAGGTCTATGGCGTCCTCATGTGTATCCATCACACATACCACGCTGTTTTCCAGAGCGGCTTCGGCAAACTCCTTACGGGGCAGCTTATCCAGTTGCTTCCGAATCTCTGGCGCTACTTTATCCATCAGGCTGTCGTCGGTGGTCACCAGCAGCACCTGGCTATCTTTGCCATGCTCTGCCTGGGAAAGTAAGTCGGAGGCTACGAAGGCCGGGTTCGCGCTTTCGTCGGCATAGACCGCCACTTCCGAAGGGCCGGCGGGCATGTCAATGGACAGACCTTTCTGGCTGACGATCTGCTTGGCTACGGTTACATACTGGTTACCCGGCCCGAAAATCTTATAAACCTTCGGCACAGAAGCAGTACCATAAGCCATGGCCGCTACTGCCTGCGCACCGCCTACTTTGTAAATCTTCTCAATCCCGATCAGCTGGGCAGTATACAGGATGGCAGGGTGTAGTTTGCCTTCCCGGTTAGGCGGGCTGCACATGACAATCTCCTGGCAACCGGCCAGCCTGGCAGGAATCCCCAGCATCAGTACAGATGAAAACAGCGGAGCCGTACCCCCCGGAATGTACAAACCTACTTTCTGGATAGGCACACTCTTGCGCATACAGCGAACACCAGGCATGGTATCTACAGACAGCAGCTCGCTATGCTGGGCCGCGTGAAATTTATGGATATTGTCATATGCCTGTTGGATAGCCTCTTTCAGCTCGGGGCTTAGCTTTTTGGCCGCTTTGCTGATTTCTTCGGCACTCACCTGGATTTTGTCCAGTTCCACATGGTCGTACTCCAGGGCAAATTGCCGCAGGGCTTTGTCACCCTTTTTCTTTACCTTTTTGAGGATAGGGCGGACGATCTTTTCAATTTTCTTGAATTTCTGCGCCGGACGCTTTAAGATATCGTCCCAGTCTGCTCGTTCCGGCTTATAGTAAATGTCCATCAGAGTATCATTTTTTCTATGGGTACAACTAAAATTCCTTCGGCTCCGGCAGCTTTGAGCCGCTCTATCACATCCCAGAACTCATCTTCTTTGATCACGGAATGTACGGAGTTCCAGCCGGGCATGGCCAGCGGCAGTACGGTAGGGCTTCGCATACCGGGCAGTATCTCAATAATTTTGTCGGTGGATTCAGCCGGAGCATTCAGCAATACATACTTATTGCTGCTGCCTTTCTGTACGGCATCAATACGAAAGAGCAGCTGGTTGAGAGCCTCCATCCGTACATCGTTAATTTTTTTATGGCTGATCAGTACGGCTTCCGACTTCAGGATGGTCTCTACCTCCTTGAGCCCATTGCTGAGCAGGGTACTGCCCGAACTGACGATGTCGCAGACTGCGTCGGCCAGTCCGATACTGGGGGCGATTTCTACTGATCCACTGATTTCGTGCAACTCGGCACTGATGCCTTTCTCCTTAAAAAACTGCCTGAGGATGCGAGGGTAGGAGGTCGCAATGCTCATGCCTTCAAAATCCTGTACCCCGCCGTACTCCCTGTCGCGGGCGATCGCCAGGGACAGGCGGCATTTGGAGAAGCCCAGCTTTTTGATGAGGGCCACATCCTTTTCTTTTTCCAGCATCACGTTTTCTCCCACGATGCCGATGTCAGCCACACCGTCTTCCACATAACCAGGGATATCATCGTCGCGCAGGAAGAGAAACTCGGCAGGGAAATTATAGGATACTGCCTTAAGGTTGCCTTTGCCGTTGTTGAAATGTATACCGCACTCCCTGATCAGTTTGAGAGAACTCTCGCTTAGTCGTCCGGATTTTTGCACCGCAATGCGTATTCTGTCTTTCATGAAAATGTGTCGTGATAAAAATGAATAAGGAAATTTGTAGTAAGCGCAGCGGCGATGCCGCAGGAATAGATGGATTCCAGTGGGGAACCGCTTGTTTTCACCCGAGGTGACAATGGGCTATATGGTGCCAGTGATGAAGCATTTGCTAATGCCTGCAAATATATAAAATGATCGCAAATCCCAAGGAAAATCATCGGTGAAATGAGAGGTTTTTATTGCTAACAAATCTTTACTTAAATTGATTGAAGAAGAATAACCTTCATACAAGTATCGGGTTTCCAAAAAACCTTAACTTTGAATTTATCCTTGTTATAATGAATTTGAACATTCCATCACTATAACACTACTTACGAAACACCCAAGATCTATTTTTTCATGAAAAGATATTCCCCCATAGACGCTTCACTTTTTGTAGAGAACCGCAAACGATTCAGGAAACTGCTGAAGCCCGGATCAGTAGCCGTCTTCAACAGCAATGACATCATGCCCGGCAATGCCGATGGTAGCATGCGTTTTTTGCAGAACAGCGACCTTTTTTACCTCTCCGGTATTGACCAGGAAGAGAGTATCCTGCTGATGTTCCCTGATTTTCCTGTGGAAGAATACCGCGAAATACTTTTTCTGCGCGAAACCAGCGAAGAGATCGCCATCTGGGAAGGACATAAGTACACCAAAGAAGAAGCCCGTGAAGCTTCCGGCGTGCAGACGGTTTTCTGGCTTTCGCAGTTTGAAAAAGTCTTTAACCTGCTGATGGCTGAAGCCGAGAATGTTTACCTCAATACCAATGAACACATTCGCGCCGAGGTGAGGGTAGAAACCCGCGATGCCCGCTTTATCAAATGGTGCCAGGAGCATTACCCGCTCCATCATTACCATCGCTCAGCCCCGCTGATGTACAGCCTGCGGGCTATTAAATCGGAGCATGAGATCAAGGTGATGCAGGAGGCCTGTAACATTACTGAAAAAGGCTTCCGGCGAATTTTACAATTCGTTAAGCCCGGTGTGATGGAATACGAAATTGAGGCCGAGTACCTGCATGAATTTGTGCGCAACCGCTCCCGGGGCTTTGCCTACGAGCCCATTGTGGCTTCGGGCTTTAATGCCTGTGTGCTGCACTACATCGCCAACAGCTTGGAGTGCAAAGCCGGGGATGTGCTGCTGATGGACGTAGGCGCCGAGTACGGCAACTACAATGCCGATATGACTCGCTCCATCCCCGTCAGTGGCCGCTTTACCGAGCGTCAGAAGCAGGTGTACAATGCGGTACTGCGCGTCAAGCGCGAAGCCATGAAACTCCTTCGTCCCGGAGGTGTGGTGCGGGAGTACCAGAAGGAAGTAGAAAAGATCATGGAAAGCGAACTCATCGGGCTGGGCCTGCTGGATAAGGAAGACGTGAAGAAGCAGGACCCTAAAAATCCGCTGCTCAAGAAATATTTTATGCACGGCACCTCTCACCACCTGGGACTGGCGGTGCATGATGTGGGCAATGTGTACCGTACGTTTGAGCCGGGTATGGTCTTTACCGTAGAACCGGGCATCTATATTCGCGAAGAAAATCTGGGTATTCGCCTGGAAAACAATGTCGTCATACAGGAAGATGGTCTGCTGGACCTGATGGCCAATATTCCGATAGAAGCTGAGGAAATAGAAGCGCTGATGAATCGTTAAGCTTGCCCTTGAACTTTGCCAAAGCCCGAGCCCCGGGCCCCGAGCCCCGGGCTTTGGCAATGTGCTTATTCCTTCGTATAAAGAAGTTCATAGCTACCCGACTCCAGTTCCAGTTTCTCTTCATCTTCCGAATCGGCGATGCGGTAGCCTTCTGGTGTATAAAGGGTGGCGGTGGCGTTTACCGGTATGGTCACGCTGAGTGTTACCTGCTCGTTCCTGCGCTCCCAGGACGACATGATTTTGCCGTACAGGCTTTCGTGTTCGGCATTGACCCAGTTCAGGTCTGCAATAAATTCAGGACGAAAATTGATGTGTTTGAAGCCTGGCTGACTGTCATCGGGATTGATGCCGGCCAGCGACTGGTAAAACCATTCGCTCACCGAGCCAAACATGACGTGGTTGTGCGACATACGGCCGTCCCAGTCCTGCCAGAGGGTATTAGCGCCCTGCGCTATCCACCATCCGTAGCTGGGAAAATCAGTCTGGTTCACCATTTCATAGATCAGGTCACTCTGCTGCTCATCTCCCAGCGCGTCGTACATGGTTTTGATGCCTACTACTCCTACGTCAAAATGGTTTCTGCTGGAGGAAATGGCTTTTTTCAGGTTTTCTCTTACCGTCGCTTCATGCGATTCGGGTACCAGCCCCAGGGCCAGCGACATACTGAGGGGCGTTTGCCCTCCGTGGCCGTAGCTAAGCTGTTTTTTGTCAAAATATTTACGGTTGTAGGCGCTCTTGATCTGTTCGGCTCGTTTTTCCATTTGCTGCTGCTCGTCTTCCCGCCCCAGTACTGCAGCCATTTTTGCCGTCAGGTCAGTGAGGTGGTAGTAGTAGGCTGCGGAGAGAATATCGCCTTCGGTCTTGGTGATGATCGCCTTGTGGTCGTCAATACCGTGAGTGGTCAGGTGCTTTTCTGAAACGCTTTGCAGGTAGTTGACATATTTTTTGCCCGCTTCGTAGTAGCGTTCCAGAATGGTAGTGTCTCCGGTATAGCGGTAAAGTTGCCAGGTGATGATGTTGAAAGCACCCCGCCATTGAGGACCGGGGTTCTGGGCACTTTTTTCTTCCATTTCTTTAAATCCCCATCCGCTGCTGGGTACGATGGCAGGAAACAGTCCGTTATCGCGCTGGGAATCCACAAAATCGTCCATCCACTTCATGTAGGAGGTGAGCGAATGGTAGTTGTACAGCCCGGTTTCAGCGACCAGGTGCCCATCACCGCTCCAGCCGACCTTCTCGCGATGGGGGCAGTCCGTCGGGATACCATGATAATTACCAATAAAGGCCCAGTGCATCAACTCCTGTATGCGGTTGAACATGGGGTTGGAACAGGCAAACTGCCCGGCCTGCTCAAAATCAGTATGAAGCACTACGCCGGTGAGTGTTTCCAGGCTGGGCCTGACCGGGAGTCCGCTGACTTCCACATACTGATAGCCGTGGTACACAAAGCGGGGCTGCCATTCTTCTATGCCTTCTCCTTTGAGGATGTATTTGTCGGTTTGGGCTTCGCCTGTCCTGAGAAAGCGGAGTATCTGGGTTTGCTCCACCGTTCCGTCAGGATGCAGTTTTTCGCCATGCTTGAGGGTGATTTCCGTACCGGCAGGGCCGGCCACTTTGATACGGCTGTAGCCGGCAATATTCTGTCCCAGGTCAAAAACATACACGCCGGTTTTTACCTGCTTTACGGATACCGGCCTGATCTCCTGCATTTCCCGGATGGGTGGCAGGTATTGGGCAGTAAGTTTACCCCTTGGACCATCTACTACTACAGCCTGTTGCCAGTCGCTGTCATCAAAGACAGGCGTGCTCCAGCCGGGCATTTCCATCCGGGCGTCGTAATGCTCACCGTTCCTTATGCCGTCGTAGCGGATCGGGCCCTGGCTGCAGGTCCAGCTGTCGTCACTGGCGAATACATCCCGGCTGCCGTCGGTGTAGGTGACTTCTACCTGGCAGAGCATTTCGGGGTAGCTACGCCAGGGTGCCCGGTTAAATCCCCAGGCAGCCTGGGCAAAGTGATTGTACCAGCCGGTGCCCAGGATGATGCCTACGGTATTTTCGCCTTCAGTCAGTTGCGCCGTAATGTCGTGGATGGCATAGCTGACCGTTTTGTCATAGTCGGTTTTTACCGGGGCCAGTACTTCATCGCCTACTTTCTGTCCGTTCAGTTCCATTTCGTAATAGCCCAGCCCGGTGATGTAGGCGCGGGCCGAACGAACAGGCTTTTCCAGCGTAAAGTCTTTGCGGAAGTAGGGGGCAGGTCTGGCTTCCAGCAGGGTATCCATAAAAGCCGGGTGGCGCAGCCATTTTGCCCGCCAGTTATCTGCATTTAGCATACCCATCTCCCAGAGGCTGGTCTCACTCCAGGGAGAAGAGAGACCATCTTTGTCCCATGCTTTTACCTTCCAGAAGTAGCGCTGCTGCGCCTGCAGGGGCTTGCCATCATAAGGTATATGCACCGACTGTCCGGAAGATACTTTTCCACTGTTCCATAAATCTGCTTCTGAGGGGTTGAGCTTGTCGGGGGAAGAGGCGACCAATATCTGGTAAGCAGTCTGTTTTTGCCCGTTTTCCGGACTATTAAGCTGCCAGGATAGCCCGGGGTACAAATTTTCCACACCCAGCGGATTACTCCGGTGATCGCAGCGCAATCCGGTGACTAAAATATTAGCCTGGCCAAATACAGCACTATGGACCAATAAGAAAAGGCAGCAGAAGCTACCGACCAAACGGATAATATATTTCAGGATCATAGGATGTGCAAAAAGTTTTATAAGTCAGAAAGTTACTGAATAACCCCCCAACTTAGAAAACGCGTGCCAGCCTGCTATCCTGTTCTGTCCTGAAGGTTATTTAGCCATGCGTAGGGCTGGAGGGTTTGGACGGGCCTACATTGCCCTTTACTTCACCTTCTTTGCTTTCAACCCTGGTTTCGCTGGATTTCCAGGCGGGTTCGGTTTTACCTTCATAATCATCAAAGGCCTTATAAAGTCCCTGCAGTACTTCGGCGCTGGTCTCCATCAATGCGCGGGCCTGGGGCTCATCTATCTGCTGCAGGTCCTGGCGTAGCTTATGGGTAAGTTCGTCAAACTGATGCTTAAACTGCTGTATGTAAGGGGTTGGGTTATCCTGGGGCATAAAAATCTAGGTCTTGGTTAAAAAATGTGACTTACTAATTAACCGTATCGTTGGCCTTATGTTATCTGGCGAGATGGAATAACAACCATGAATTTACTGCCTTTACCTTCCTCACTTTCAACAGCAACCCTGCCTCCCATGGATTCTGCCTGGGTTTTCACCAGGTGCAGACCTATTCCTTTACCTTCTACGTGGGAATGCAGGCGGCTGTAGAGCGTGAATAATTTTTTCTGATACTTTGCCAGGTTGATACCGATTCCATTATCCTCTACACTGATACAATAGTCTTTATTTTGGGTAAAAAAGCCTTTGACTTGAATGACCGGCGGACGCCCAGGGTGGCGGTATTTGATGGCATTGCTGATCAGGTTTAAGAGGATGCTCTGCAGATAGCTTTTGACCGCATAGACCTGGTTAAAGTCCGTAAAATCGCTGGTGATCTGGGCTTGTGTACTGAGTGCCTGGGCTTCTACATTCTGTAAAACAACCTTTAATATGTCCGGAAGGCTGAGCTGTTCTCTCACCTCGGTAATATCTTTACGGATAGCCAGTAGTTCAGTGAGATCTTTGATGACCGCGTCCAGGTTATGGGATGCCCTGGATAGCTGTTTGATCAGGGTACCATTGAAGGGGTCAGTAAGATTGTCTTCATTAAAGAGGGCGGTAAGGCCGAGGATATGGGCGATGGGTGCCCTCAGGTTATGGGAGGTGATGAATGCGTATTCTTCCAGCGACTGATTCTTATGGATAAGCTCTTCCACCAGCTTTGCTTTCTCTATTTCTGCATTTTTCCGCTCTGTGATATTGGATTGAATGGCAATAAACTTCTCTACTTCACCGGTTTCATTGATGATAGGAGTGATATCCATTTTGATCCAGTAAGGCTGCCCCTGCTTGTTGTAGTTGATAAGTTCTTCGGTCACGGATTCCTTACTCTTCAGTTTTTCCCGTATTCTGTTCACTGTTGTCGGATCGGATGCAGGCCCTTGCAGTAAATGCCCCGGATTTCGGCCAGTTACTTCCGGCAGGGTGTAGCCAGTGAGTTTGGTAAAGCCCTGATTGACCCATTCAATTTGCCGGTAAGCATTGGTAATGATCACCGTATTGTCGGTTTTGCTGGCCACCAGCGAAAGCTTTCTGATTTCAGCTTCTGACTTTTTGCGCTCGCTGATATCCCTGAAATATACCGAAATGCCATCTTCCGCAGGATAGGCATGTGCTTCTAACCAGATATCCAGTGGAGGAAAATATTCTTCAAAATGGACGGCTACGCCTTCATCCATGGTTTTGCTGTAGGCTTCATAAAACCTGAGTTTTACGGCTTCCGGAAAAACATCCCATATGATTTGTCCGATAAGGTCTTCGCGTTTTCTTAAGAGTGTTTTCTCCAGCACATTATTGACCCTGGTAAAGCGCCACGATCTGTCAACTGTAAAAAAGCCGTCAGTGATGTTTTCGAGGATATCATCCAGTCTCCGGGCATACTGTCGGGTTTCTTCTTCAGCATTCTTGCGGTCGGTGATGAGATAACGCACTGATAGATACTGCACTACCTTTCCTTCCTCATTTTTGATGGGATGAATATAGGAGTCTACCCAATAGAATGAGCCGTCCTTAGCTTTGTTTTTGATATCACCCCTCCAGAGTTCTCCTCTGCCGATAGTCTCCCACATCTCCCGGAAAAATTCGCTGGAGTGAAAGCCGGAGTTGATAATACTGTGGGGCTTACCGATTACCTGGTCACGACTGTATCTGGATATTTCGCAGAACTTTTCATTGACCTCAATAATATTTCCTTCCAGATCGGTGGCCGAGATCACCGCACTGTTATAAAGGGCGTTTTTGAAGGTATTTACGTCCCGGTATGACTTTTTAAGCGCTAATTCAGTATTCTTCTGCTGGGTAATATCCATAAAAATGAAGGCCAAACCATAAATAAAGCCTTCTTCGTTTTTGACCGGCAGGTATTGAACGTTGTACCAGAGGGTAGCATTAGGATGCGATATTTCTCTTTCCAGCATGATTTTCTCACCCTGTAATGCTTTGGTCGCATTTTTTTTGAATGAATCTACCTGCTCCCCATGGAAATACTCCAGCATATGATCACCTTCATTCAGCTCCCGGCCCTGGGTAAAGTTGACGGCATGCTCTGCCATCGTATTAAATTTGAGGATCGTATAGTTTCTGTCGAGGAGAATGAAACTATGCATAGAGGCGTCAAAAACAGCATTGAGGTTGGCTTCACTTTCGGCAAGTCTGTTCTGGGCTTCTTTCGTTTTGGTAATGTCCATAGCGACAAAGGCCACTCCGTAAATCTCTCCATCCGTGTTACTCACCGGCAGGTACTGTACATTGTACCAGAGGGTGGCATTAGGATGCTGAATCTGTTTTTCTACAATAATTTTCTCGCCCTGTAATGCTTTAGCTACATGGGCTTTGAATGAGCCCATTAATTCAGGGTTTGAATAATCCAGCATGTCATCCCCTTCTTTAAGTTCTTTACCATGCGTAAAGCGGATAGCCCTTGCCGCCACCTGGTTGAACTTGATAATGGTGTAGTTACTGTCCAGCAGGAAATAGCTGT
>CAZFFW010000155.1:0-13882 GCA_964518125.1 uncultured Porifericola sp. | reverse complement strand
AGAGCAATGACCTCAAGCAGCAGGAGTAGCTGGGCCAGTAACAACAAACCAGGGTGAGTGAAGAGCAGATCAGAATGGCAATGGATCAGGTACAGAAAAGTCTTGTCAAACAAAAGTATCAGTACTATTATCTTCGCTCAAAGCTGTTGCTGAAAAGGGTTAGCCTGGTCCGATTGCTAAAAGTCTGTTCAAATACCAGAGAACAAACTTTCACATTTCTGAACATCACATTCCCTATCGCTTGCGTATGTAGATATTGCCATTGTGGTTTTTGAAGATCATCCGGGGGCCGCCGCCATTGATCGTGCCGTTGATGCTTTTGTCAATAGTGACTTTATATACACCATTTTCCTTCTTTTTGTCCACCTTGCTGCCGGTACTCACGTTCATGTCAAAATCGGTGTAGACTTCACCGTTCAGGGTGCGCATCTGGGCATCCATTTTTACATTAGCGGGAAATGTAATATCTATATCTCCATTAAGGCTGCTGAATGCCATTGGCGTATCAGGTGATATTTCCAGGAAATCCACCTTTACATCTCCGTTGACAGTGCTGGCGACTACTGAGCCGCGGATGCCTTCCAGGCGGATGCCGCCGTTTACATTGCTTACTTCCATTTCACCCTCCAGTCCTTTGATGCTGATGTTGCCGTCGTTAACCGTACTGGCATTCACAGAAAAATTTGCGGGGAGCAGGATTTGCAAATGAGTGGTTTGGTTGGGAGGGCCAAGGTCTATCCGCACCTCATTATCCTGCTCACTTACCTCCATCCCAAAGCTGGGGCCGGAGATTCGGCGCATTCCGTTGCTGCTGCTTTCTTTTTCTGCCTTTTTGTTTTGTCCATGGATTCTGACGACTACTTCCTGCCCTTCGTAGCTGCTGATGTCAATGGATCCGCGCACCATTTCTACATCCAGATACCCAGCTTCCCCCGGCCTGCTTAGCGGAACGGCGATCTGTTCCTGCGCCTGTGCCATGCCAATGGCCAGCAGGTAAGTCAAAAATGCGATGGCTATTATCTTGATCAGTTTCATATCAGTACTTTTTAACATACACGTTTCCATTTAATACCTCAAAGTCCAGCAGTGGACCGCCACCGTTGATCCGCACTTTGGTGGATTTATCCAGGCGGTAGGTCTTTTTCGGACCTTTTCCGCTACTAGCCTCTTCTACGCTGGGGCCTATCGTAACATCTTCATAATTGGTAAACAGCTCTCCGTTCATACTCCTAAAGCGTACATCGGCTTTGAGGTCTTCCGGCAGGTGCACGGTAATTTCACCGTTGATGGTTTTGAAGCGGGCTTCCTGCCCGGGCTGACCAGCATAGTCAACTTTGATAGCCCCATTAATGGTAGACACTGAAGTAAGACCATTTACCGATTCTGCTCTGATGGCCCCGTTGATATTGCTCAGCTTGATATCACTGCCCGATATATTTCGGATATGCACTTCACCGTCATTAATGGTGGAAGCCTGCAAGCTGATATCGCGGGGAATCCGAACTACGAAGTCATAGTGGAAGCGGTAATCTTCATCCTGCCGGTTAATGCTGTAGCTCAGCTGGCGGTCTTTCAGTGCTGCTTTCACATCCGGTGTTTCCGGGTAAAGCAGGATAATGTCACCTTCCACCCGACTGACCAGCTTTACTTCATCTTTTGCCTGCTGCAGATAGCGTTCGTTTTTGGCACTTAATACCTGACGAGCTTCCACTTCTACGGTGCTGCCATCGTAGCCTTCTATGCTGACATTACCTTCCACATTATGGAGGATCAACAGGGGGGCGCTGCTGCTCTCGAAGCTGAGCGAGCGGCGGATGGTAGATACTTCTTTTTCGGACATTTTCTGTGCCTGCACTACCCAGCCCATACTGAGTAAAAAAATGAGGGTTAATGTTGATTTCATATATTTGGGTATTTACAATGATTTTTGACAGGGATAAAATTTTTCACAAGCTTACCATAAAGCACTTTAGCCTTGAACTTTCAACTTTTAACTCAGGGCCAGAATACTTTTGCGTAATTCCTGGGCCACCATCTCGTTGATGTCTTCCTGATCCAGTAGCTTCTGCAGTTCGTCTACTGAACCTTTTTCCTGAAGGGAAACCATTGCCTCAGCCAGCGCCAGCTGTACCATGGGCGCCTCCTGTGCGGCTATGGAATGAATCAGTCCTTCCCGCACTTCAGCCTCCTGGGCATAATTCAGGAGGGCATCCAGGGCGGCCAGTCTTACGTTCACGTGCGGATCTTCGTTGAGCACCCTTAGCAGGGCATCAACTACCTTATCGTCCGACTGCTCCAGGCTGGTGCTCATACTTACTGCCTTTAGCCGCTGGGTAGCTGAGGGCTGCTCCAGCAGGTTGACCACCATACTCTCCTGCATATGCCTGAGTTCAGTACGCATATCTGCCATCTGCTGTTCGTAACCCTGGTTAGTATTGGTGAGTAGTCCGATCAGCAGGCCCAGCAGGAAGATCACCAGTCCGTAAGCCAGTTGGGATAGTTTGATGTCCAACTGCAGTTTGGGAAGCCAGTTTTTCCAGGCGTTCTTTCTATCCAGCTGAGCCTGCTCCTGCTGCAGGTTTGCGTAGAAATGATGCCTGAGATTTTCCGGAGGTTCAGGAACTTCATAGCGCTCTGTCTTCAGGTAAAAGTCTTTCAACTGATCAATCTCTTCCCGGCTGATAATACCTTCCTGTACCATCGCCTTAAGTTTGCCTTCTTCTTCCGGGCTGAGGCTGCCATCCAGGTAGTCCAGCACCAGCAGCTTATGTTCGTCTTTCATAGTGTGTTCATTCTTTCCAGTTTCTGAAAGATTTCCCTGAGATCTTTAATCGCCCGGAAAACCTTTACTTTGATATTGGCTTCGCTTGTTTGATGCATTTCCGCAATTTCGCGGTAGCGCAAACCCTGGTAGCGGCTAAGTACCAGCAGTTCGCGCTTCTCGTCGCTCAGGTACTGCAGGGCTTTTTCCAGCATCTGTACCTGCTCTTCCCGATGGTGGACCTTCTCTTCATCCTCCCATATCTGTGCTACTTCCTTGAAGTCATCCTGCAGCATCTTCTTCTTTTTGCGGTAGTGATCTGCCAGCAGGTTGCGGGCCATCTGGTACATCCAGGCTCTGAACTGCCCCTCACCGCTGAAGGTATGCCGGTATTTGATCATGCGCAGGAAGAGATTCTGTACCAGGTCTTCACTCAGTTCGGAATCACCGCACATACGGTAATAGAAGCCAAAGAGCTGACGGTGGTAGCGCTCGAAGAGAAGCCCCATCTTCTCGAGCTTACCTTCTCTGACCTTGAACATAAGTGCGTTATCTGAGCTGGAATCCAATTGTGTCTGTTTTGCCCGGGGATACTTTGCCTTTGCCGAAAGGTTACAAATAAATTTAAAATTTTTGCATATTGTCCGGAATGCCACCAAAGTATCGGTGATATATGTTTTTTTATCCCGCTTTTAAAGCACAGCATCTGACATCGTTTGCGAATCCGAATGATACCTATGAAAAACCACCGCCTCAAATTCATTTTTTCCTGTATACTGATCATCCTCCTGTCATGTACGCCTGAAGCTGAAGAACCCTTTTGGTCACTGGCATCTCCTGACGGCAACCTTCAGATGACGGTTTTTCTGGAAGGTACCGAAGCCGGAGGGAATCAACTCAGGTACCGGGTAGAGGATATTTCCGGTGACACTGCACAGGAAGTTATCGCTTCCTCGCTGCTGGGACTCAATACCGAAGCCCAGCCGTTTACCGGTGACTTTACCTTCAGAGAGGCTTTCGCGCCTACTACCGTTGACGAAACCTACAGTGTCATCACCGGTAAGCAGTCGGAGGTCCGCAACCATGCCCGGGAGCAGGCGCTGGTCTTTGAGAACGTCAATGGTATGCCGCTGGAACTGATGATGCGGGTGTATGATCATGGGGTGGCTTTTCGCTATCGTTTTCCTGAAGGGGCCCAGGAGTACACGGTCAGCGGAGAATCAACCGAGTTTGCCGTGTCCGGGCCGGGAGAGGCCTGGATACAACCTTATGACAAGGTGACTACCTACACTCCTGCCTATGAGCGTTATTTCCAGAATGCTATTCCTATTGGCATGCCTTCGGATAATGAAGAAGGCTTCTGCTTTCCGGCGCTCTTTCGGGCAGGACGGCACTGGATACTGCTGAGTGAGGCCGACCTGGACGGTAGCTATTTCGGGGCACATCTGCAGGCGGAGGCAACGGGCGGTGTGTATAGCATCCGTATGCCGGAAGAAAGTGAGGCCATGAACACCGGTCCAGCCGAAGCTACCATGGCCTTACCCTTTGAGACGCCCTGGCGGGTCATCATGCTCAGCCAGGACCTGGGGGACATCATAGCGTCAGACATGGTGCGCAGCCTGAATGAACCGAATCAACTGGAAGACGCCTCCTGGATCAAACCCGGTCGGGCTTCGTGGAGCTGGTGGTCAGACCATGCCAGTAGCCGTTCTGCCAAAAGTATGCGGGAGTTTGTAGATCTATCGGCAGAAATGGGTTGGGAATATTCCCTCATTGATGCCAACTGGAATACGATTGAGGGAGATTCGGTCAGGCAACTAATAGACTATGCCAATAGCAAAAACGTGGGCATACTGATGTGGTACAATTCCGGCGGCCCTCATAACGAAGTAACTGAGCAGCCCCGTGACATTATTAATGATGCTGAAAAGAGAAAGGCAGAATTTCAGAAACTGCAGGAGTGGGGCGTAAAAGGTATTAAAGTGGATTTCTTCCAGAGCGATAAGCCGCACATCATACAGCTCTACCAGGACATTATTGAAGATGCTGCCGAGTATGAGATCATGGTTAACTTTCATGGCTGTACCATTCCCCGGGGTTGGTCGCGCACCTATCCCAACCTGATGACGATGGAGAGTGTGAGGGGGGCGGAGGTCTACAGTTTTGGCGAAGAATACCCCGAGCATGCCCCCTGGCACAATACCATCCTCCCCGCTACGCGCAATGTAATTGGCAGCATGGACTATACGCCGGTGACCTTTACCGACCAGCGTTATCCCCACATTACCACCAATGCCCACGAACTGGCGCTTTCGGTAGTATTTGAGTCGGGTATCATGCACTTTGCCGACCGGGTGAGTGCCTACCAGGAACTGGACGAAGCGCCCAAAAGCTTCCTCAAATCGGTGCCGGTAGCCTGGGACGAAACCCGTTACCTGGGCGGTATGCCCGGCAAAGAGATGATCATTGCCCGGCGAAAGGGCAGCGACTGGTACATAGGTGGTATCAACGGGGAAGGTAGTCCTAAGGCGTGGGAGGTAAGCTACGATTTCCTGGGAGAAGGTAACTATGAAGCCCTGTTGATCGGCGATGGAGAAAGCGCACGCCAGATGCAAAGCAGGACAAAAACGGTGAACAGCAGCGATATCGAGGAGGTTGATATGCTGCCTTATGGTGGGTTTGCGATGTGGTTGAGAAGGCAGTGAAAGTGACAGTTGTTGGTAAAGCGGCTCCGTTTGATTAAATTTTGAAGGACTAAAATTTCATTTGGTATGTTGGATAAGCAGGCAATTATTGACCGACTTCACACAAATCGGGAACGGTTTAATGCCTTCGGCGTCAATAGGATAGGTTTATTTGGCTCCTATGTGCGAGGTCGGCAGCATGAAAACAGTGATATTGATCTTTTGGTAGATTTCTATTCTGAAGCAGAGACTTTTGATAATCTAATGAGCCTATATGACCTGCTGGAAGACCTTTTCCCAAACGAAAAAGTAGAGGTGGTAACCTGCCATGGGCTTAGCATACATATCGGTCCAAAAATCTTAGAAGAAGTGGAGTATGTCTGATGCCTGGTTAGAATATATTCGCCATATCTATGATGAATGTCATTTTGTGACTTCAGTCATCACTCCCCAGACATCCAAAGAGGCTTTTTTGAGAGACGAAACTTTGAAAAGAGCAGTAGTCAGGAGTCTTGAAATAATTGGTGAGGCAAGCAAAAAAATCCCTCCTGAAGTAAGACTTTTGTGGCCTGATATTCCGTGGCGTAATATGGCCGGAATGAGAGACCGCCTTATTCACGACTACATGGGTGTCAACTACTTTATCGTTTGGGATGTAGCAAAGAATAAGATTCCTGTAATGAAAAATCAGATATCTACCATACTTAACCAAAAAGATCAGCCTGATGCGTAACGTCATTTGTCGGCAATGTCATAAATTACTTTTTCTTACCTGTTACCTTCTTTTCCTGGTGCTCATTTCATCCTGTACCGCCCCGCAGGAAAGCCAGAATAGTACTGAAGTTAGCGCTGCCGAAGTGCGGGTGGTGCCGCAGATAGAGGGCGACTGGTGGCAGATCGCCGGAAACCCTGACCTGGGAACGCTGACCGGCGAAAACCAGCAGCCGGTAGATTTTGGTATCTGGCAGGCGGCTGACGGTAGCTGGCAGCTCTGGTCCTGTATCCGTAAAACCAAAGAAACCGGTAATACCCGCCTCTTTTACCGCTGGCAAGGACAAAGCCTGTACGACACCCTCTGGCAACCGATGGGTATCGCCATGCGGGCGGATACTACGCTGGGGGAAACCGCCGGCGGGATGCAGGCGCCTTATGTAATCCAAGAGGACGGTGAGTACCTGATGTTTTATGGCGACTGGCAGCGTATCTGCCTGGCGCGCAGTGAAGACGGCAAAACCTTTACCCGCGACCTGCGCGATGGCTCACCTGCGCTTTTTGGCGACACTACCGAGACCAATACCCGCGATATCATGGTGAAGGAGATCAACGACCGCTGGTACGGCTACTACACCGCGCACCCCAATAGAGAAGGGGCCGTGTATCTGCGTACTTCCGACAACCTGTACGACTGGAGCGACTCACAGATCGTGGCCTACGGAGGTGAGGCCGCTGGTAAAGGAAACGGGCAGTTCTGGCTGGCGGAGTGCCCGCACGTGGTGCAGCCGGTAGAAGACGGGCCTTACTATCTGTTCAGGACCCAGAGCTACGGCAGGGTGGTAGACGGAGTGTTAGAAAAAGCCCAGAAAACTACTGTCTATGCCTCGCCCGATCCGACTGATTTTGGCATTGATGACGATCGCTATTTCGTAGATTCACTGGAAGTGGCCGCTCCCGAGATTTTTCAGCACGATGGACAGTGGTATATCGCCTCGCTCCGGGCCGATCTGCAGGGTATCCAACTGGCCCGCCTGCAGTGGGTGGTAGAGGAGGAAAAATAATGTACATTTGACAATCTTAGACCAAACCAAATCTTATGAAAATTTTCAACTTATTATCGCTTGTATTTTTTGTCCTGCTTTTTGTGCAGTGTTCACCCCAGAGCCCGCCTGCTACTGCTGAGGGTACTGTAGATGGTGTAGAGGTCAGCGTGGAATACAGTTCGCCCCGGGTAAAGGGTCGGCAGGGAAAAATCTGGGGAGATATGCTTCCGTACGGAGAAGTGTGGCGGGCTGGCGCCAACGATGCCACCGAGGTCACTTTTGGGCAGTCGGTGCTGGTAGAAGGAGAACCACTGCCCGCCGGAACCTACAGCATGTTTATGGTGCCCGGCGAAGAAGAATGGACAGCAATTTTTAATGAAGCTACTGGTATTTCCGGTACGGAGTACGAATCGGTGAAAGACCAGAATGCATTGCAGGTAAGTGTCAATCCCCGGAAAAACCCGGAATTACGCGAGGATCTTGCCTATGAGGTCGCCGATGGTGAACTACAGCTTCACTGGGAGTACCTGGTCATCCCCATAGCCATTCAGGCGCAGAACTAATACTTTTTGTACAAATTTCATTAAGCGCACTTCTTCGGTGCGCTTTTTTATTTTTCTAGCGTTTGCTCAAGCTTACCGTGATACTCAGTCCCTTTTCTTCCGGCAGCATGATGTAACCTTCCCGGTAGTTGATTTGCCCCCAAGGTTCTCCGTTGATCAGCACTTCTTCAATCTGATAGGCTTTTTCTTCAATAGGCAGGGGGTAAAGCCGGCGGTTATCGGGTTGGTCAATAAAATAGTGCAGACGTACACTGCTATGGTTGACCCACATATCCAGGTACAGGTAGTTGAGCAGGCCGTGTTCCATAGAGTGGTAAGAAGTCTTGGTTCTGACAGCTTTTTTTGCGTTGATGGCGCTGCCATCTTCCTTCACGCTCAGAAAGGCCCCTCCGTAGGTACTGTCCATCATATGTTCGTTCCAGAACCTGCCCCCTTCCCGGAAATGCTGCAGATGCTTCAGGTTACCGCTATGGTGGTACATATACAGCTGAAACATATTGCCATAAGCCTGCACCCACCAGGGGCTGTCTTCACTGTGCTGGCTGGGATCATTCACCCTTACCTGATGGTACCAAATGCCGGTTTTAGGTTGAAAAGCATAGTATAACAGCTGTTCGTTCAGTTGCTGAGCCCGGGTCAGGTAGGTCTTTTTCCCGGTCAGGTCGTAGAGGCGCATCAGCATCCAGGCTACTTCTATGTTGTGGCCGGTGTTCATCCATTCGTTTCTTGCGGAGTCCGGCTGCCATTCTCGATCGTACCTTTCCATAATCCAGCCGCTGGCCTGATCCGTCATACGGTCCAGCACAGTCTGCAGAATGCGCTCGCTCATTTGCAGATAAGACGCATCACGGGTAGCGGCATAGAGGTAGAGCAGGTAACCGGAAAGAGGAGCCAGCTGGGGAGAAAAGGCTTTATCTGCTGCTTTTACACTAAGATCCTGGTTCAGCGCACTGACATAGCCGCCATTGCCCGCTGTATCCCAGGCATGTTCTTCCAGTAGGCTGATGGAGCGGTCTATGTAATCCTTCACCTGCGCATCTTTGGTCATCAGGTAGTACATAGCCAGCCCGGTAATGGCATAGGTCTGCATAAACATATCCTTGGACGCATCCACTACGGCACCTTTTCTGTCCAGTTCGGTATACCAGCCGCCGTATTTTTTGTCCCAGCCGTGCATGATCAGGTAGTCAAAGGTCTTTCTGGCCTGCTCCCGGTAAGATGCTTCACCACTCAGCAGGTAGGCTACCGAATAGCTGAACAGATGCCGGGAGATCATGCCGGGAAACTTGCTGTGGCCGTTAAAAGGCTGCCAGTCTCTTTCCAGGTAGCTGTAGTAGGCCCCATAATTTTTGTCTATCGCATGCTCATTCCAGGGTTTGATAACATCTTCTATTGCCTGACGCTTCCAAAACTCACCCTGTATAATGGATTGTGCCTGTAGAATACTATATTGAAAGAGCAGGTGGAAAAAAATACCCACGAAAGCAGTTCTTAAAAGGGCCTTTTGCATGTTAAAAATTGGATTAGTAGTCATACAAAGTCATCCTGATGAAAGCCAAACTTACAGTGCAGGACGCCTGTGAATGTTCAATATGCTAATTTTCCGTAAATCTGAAAATTAAGATCATGAAAGGATTTATTTTTCTGTCTATTTACCTGAGTATAAGCGTGGTAGCGCTAGCCCAGGAGGGGCCCATCCGGCTGATTATCCGCAGCGACGATATGGGCTTTTCCCATGCTGCCAACCATGCCATGATAGAGACTTACGAAAAGGGTATCACCACTTCGGTAGAGATCATGGTACCTACACCCTGGTTTCCAGAGGCGGTCAAACTGCTGAAAGAACATCCTGACCTTGATGTGGGTATCCACATTACCCTCACCAGCGAGTGGGACAATGTGAAGTGGCGGCCGCTCACCAAAGCCCCAGGTCTGTCAGACGAAGACGGCTACTTCTATCCTATGATCTGGCCAAATGATAATTATGGGCCTGATCAGGCGCTAAAAGAACAGGACTGGACCATTGAAGAGATAGAAGCTGAACTTCGTGCCCAGATAGAAACAGCAGTACGCCATCTACCCCGAATCAGCCACCTGTCGGCGCATATGGGCTGTACCAGTATGGCACCGGAAGTAGAGGAAGTGTACCGGAAACTGGCCGCTGAATACGGCATGGACATTCATCCGGAAGATATAGGTGTAAAAAGGGCTCGCTATGTGGGGCCTACAGATACACCTGAACTCAGGAGGCAGAGCTTTATTACCATGTTGAAAGCGCTCAGCCCGGGTACCTATCTGTTTGTGGACCATCCAGCTTATGATGTGCCTGAAGTACGGGGCATTCGTCATACCGGATACGATGATGTAGCCATAGACCGGCAGGGCGTCACTGATATACTAACCGACCCGGAGATTGTCCAGTTGATCAAAGCGCTCAACATAGAACTGATCAGCTATGCTGATTTGAAAAGGGAGGCAGATTAAACTGAGTGTCATAGGTTAATCGTTCATGCAATTTTGATCACACAGGTTGATCAGGCAGCAGGCTATTTTTACCCTGGCATGCTGCCCTCCCAAAAAAGCCTTAATTTGAGGCTGATTTACACTTTTCCTAACCTTTAGATTCGCTAACCAATGATCAGAAAATTATTTCTGCTTTGCCTTTTCCTGGCGTATAGCATCAGCTTTTCAGCGTTTGCCCAGCAAGACAAACCTGCCTTCTCCCGCATGGATGTTTTTGCACTGGAGTGGGTCACCGATCCTCAAATCTCACCCGACGGTAGCCTGATCGTCTACGAGCGTCGAGGCATGGACATCATGAAAGACCGGGCCACCTCCCGCCTCTGGCTGATGAGCGCCGACGGGCAAACCCACTACAAACTTACCAACAGTGACATCAACGAATCCAGCCCGGTATGGTCGCCGGATGGCAGTCGTATTGCTTTTATCAGCGCTGCGGAAGGAAACGGCTCAGAGATCTATGTCTACTGGCTGGCGCAGGACAAAATGGCCCGCCTTACCCAACTGGAGAAATCTCCCTCCGGCCTGAGCTGGTCGCCAGACGGTAAGCAACTGGCTTTTTCTATGATGGTGGCTGAAAAAGAACCTTCACTGGTGAGCCCTCCGGCCAAACCCAAAGGGGCAGACTGGGCCGATCATCCGCGAGTGATTACCCGCCTCAAGCATGAGTCGGATGGCTCGGGTTATATGGAACCCGGCTACCGTCATCTTTTCGTCATACCTGCCGAGGGCGGTTCTGCCCGGCAGATCACTTCCGGCGATCTCCCCTATGGCCGGTCACCCGTTTGGACTAAAGACGGCGCTTCGCTGATATTCTCGGCCAACCTCAGTGAAGACTGGGAATATGATTTCCGTAATTCAGAGATTTACAAGGTAGATATCGGCAGTGGTGAGGTGACTGCCCTGACCGACCGAAACGGTCCCGACGAAAACCCTGCCCTCTCACCTGATGGTAAGCAAATCCTGTATGAAGGCTTTGATGATAAGGTGCAGACCTACCAGGTGAGCAGAATGTACGTGATGAATACCGATGGATCCGGTAAAAAGGAAGTCCCTCTCAACCTGGACCGCAGCGTATCTTCCCCTACCTGGGCGGCGGATGGCAAAGGCTTTTATTTCATGTACGATGATAAAGGCAATACCAAAATTGCCTACGCTACCCTGAACGGTAAGCATAGCGTGGTGACCGGCAACCTGGGAGGTACTTCCATCGGTCGGCCTTACGGTGGGGGTTCTTATTCGGTGGCCGATAATGGTAGCATCGTCTTTACCCACACCACGCCTTCCCATCCTTCAGAACTGGCGATGGTGAGCCGGGGAAACGAAGCCCGTCTGCTGATGAGCCTCAACGACGACCTGCTGGCCCAGCGGCAACTGGGTGAGGTAGAAGAAATCTGGTACAAATCCAGTGTTGACGGGCGCGACGTGCAGGGCTGGATGGTGAAGCCGCCCTCGTTTGATCCTAACCAAAAATACCCACTGCTGGTAGAAAACCATGGTGGCCCCATCTCCAATTATGGCGACCGTTTCTCCCCTGAGATGCAGCTGATGGCGGCTGATGGTTATGTCGTATTTTATCCCAATCCCAGGGGCAGCACCAGCTACGGCGAAGAGTTCGGCAACCTGCTCTACCACGACTATCCCGGCGATGATTACCATGACGTAATGGACGGCGTAGATGCCATGATTGCGCAAGGTTTTATTTCAGAAGACAGCCTCTTCGTGACCGGCGGTAGTGCCGGGGGCATCATGACCGCCTGGATGATTGGGAAGAACAACCGCTTCCGGGCTGCCGCCGTGGTGAAGCCGGTGATGAACTGGATCAGTAAGACCCTGACTGCGGATAATTACTACGGTTATGCCAATTCTCGTTTTCCCGGTCAGCCCTGGGAGAATATAGACGTGTACATGCAGTACTCACCGATATCGTTGGTAGGCAATATAGAAACGCCAACGCTGGTGATGGTAGGTACGGCTGATTTGCGGACTCCTCCATCTGAGGCTAAGCAACTCTACCATGCGCTCAAGCTGAGAAAGATAGAAACCGCTTACGTGGAGATTCCCGGCGCTTCGCACAACATCGCCGGCCGTCCCAGCCAGCTGATCACCAAGATAGATCACATCCTGGCCTGGTTTGATAAGTACCGGAAGTAGGAGGTGATTAACTTTCAACTTTGCCAAAGCTCTGAGCTTTGGCAAGGTAAATGAATCAAGTAATCTTTGTTTTGGTACGACACTAAGGAGCTGTCCAAATTTTTTTGAAGCGCTCCCATTTAGTTTTAGGATTTAATGAAAAATCTATTAGGGGCACCTTTACGTGTCTTCGCCTCAAAACGTTCATTAAGATACAATAAAGGACAAGGATAAAGATTGATTCATGGGTGGGGCCGTTGCTTATAGTACCCCAGTAAATCCCCATCATGGCCGGACCTATTAATAATGACAAATAAAACAACCACTTATTCATATTTTAATTTACTTAAAGATTAGTCTAAATACAATGTGAAATTCCCATAGTACCACATCCGACTATAATTGCAGTACCACAATAGGCAAAAAAATAGCCGCAACCTAAAAATGATGCTGAACCTAGTATTGAACCATCCGTCATTTGAGTGGCAACCGCTCCAACACATTCCGCTGACTTCTCAAGAAAGCACCAAGCATTTGAATCTACTGTACCACTATGTTTAACGGTAACAGATGACCCGAAATTGATAGAGGATACATTTTGAAAGGAAGGTGTGGATAACTTTAAAGATGATAAATTATCCCCGGAATAACCTTCAGTAATTATATAGGAAGAAGAAGGAATATTGTTGTCCATAGTAGTTACTAAATAAGAGTAACTACCTGAACTTCTCGCGTTTTGTGAAAAATTGACTGGTGTTATAATACTCTTCTTCTCAATTCCTTCATAAGATACTATCTCAGACTGAGAGTAATCAAACGAATAAGATAATCTAGCACTATGCTTGTAGCCCAAAATTTCATTCAAATGGATTTGAACGTCTTGAAGAACAGCATCATCGGTTAATTTAGTAACACTGGTAATTTTTGGTACATGAATATTTTCATTATTTTCTTCCGGTTTCCGAATTTCTTCAGATTCACAAGAAATTATAAATAAAGAAATAAAGAAATAAAGTTTTTGGTAAAGAAAATAAGTTAAGCATAAATTTTTATTTATAGTGTAATAATCATATTTATTCAAGTATAAAAACTTTTTATTCAATATGCTTAGAAAACTTACATATTCTTTTTACCTAATTCTCACTGCTTTATCTTTTCCAAAAGGGCTCCTGGGAGTTGTATTTTAGCCTCGGGCTCAGCCTGCAGTTGCAGAGAATCAATCTGCTGGCTCGCGATTCTGAGCTCGCTTTTGTCTTCCGCAATGATGTCTGCATTGCCGATTACGTTATCATCCTCAAGCTGCAAAAGCCCCTGGTTTGTTGATGTCGCTGAGAGCTTTTTGAAGGTATTTTCTTTAAAAGACATTCCTCCATTCGGACCGGAAAAACTGGCCTGAAACTGATCTGTTTTCCAGCCATAAATCCGGCAACTCATATTTTCCGAGGCTACCGAAGAGATAGAAGG
>CAZFFW010000154.1:6323-13923 GCA_964518125.1 uncultured Porifericola sp. | reverse complement strand
GGAGATGATCCGCTTGTACCAGGAGGAAAATATCAGCGGCCTGTATGCTATGATCCATGAAAGCATGGCTGAGATGGAAGGCGCAGAAGAAGCCCTGCTGCATGAACGAAACCGGAAGTGGATACCCCAGATGGAGAAAATGGCAAAGGAAAAACCTTCCTTCTTTGCGGTAGGTGCCGGACACCTGGCAGGACCACAGGGAGTGATCATGCTGCTCAAAGAAGCAGGCTACCGGGTAGAAGCCGTGCATGAAAATTTATAATACACCTTGATTTCAATGTTAGCCCAATGCAGACCGGTCTCCAAAAGAGCCGGTTTTTTTATGCTTCCATAATTTTTCTGCGGTGCTGTAGTCCCCAGTCCCGCATGGCGGCAATCACCGTATCGAGTGATTTGCCATAGTCAGTAAGGCTGTATTCTACGGTGACGGGCATGGTATCATAGACTTTTCTATTGACCAATTGGTTGATTTCCAGGTCTTTGAGTTCTTTGGATAGCATGCGAGGCGTGATGCCTTCAATATTTCTCTCCAGTTCTTTAAACCGCTGGGTACCAAATGACAAGGCTACAATGATCGGTAGCTTCCATTTACCGCCGATCAGCTCTATGACATCGCGCACCGGAAGTACAAAGTTTTTACATTCAGTAGATTCTTTTTTCATCTTTTTAGCCTTATGCTATACCAGAGTATAGTGGTATACTAAAGTATACTGATATAAATAATATACCAGCTTTTCGTATATAAAGTTATGAACCAAAATAATTTTATGATGAAAAAGATGAAAGTATTGGTATATGGAGCTACCGGATCACAGGCTGGTCCAGTTGTGCACGAACTACTACACAAAGGGCACCAGCCCCTGGTGCTGACCCGAAACGCTGAGAAGGCTGAAGGCTTGCGTAAGGCAGGTGCTGAAATAGCAGAAGGAGATATGATGGATAAAGACCTTCTGATATCACTCAGCAAGGAAGTAGATGCTGTGTCGCTGCTGGTGCCCTTCTTTACCCAAAACCCGCTTCAGATGGGGCTGAATGCCATTGAAGCAGCAAAGGATGCTGGTGTGGAACTGATTGTCTGGAACTCCAGCGGACCTATTATTCCCGAGCGTAGCGGTAACCCGGGCGTGGATGTGCGAATTGATCTCCGGGAAGCTTTGGAAGGAAGCGGTATCCCTTACATCATTTTGCAGCCTACTGTCTATGCGGAAAACCTTCTGGGCCCCTGGACGGCACCTTTTGTAGCCGGGAAAGACCAGGTAGCATACCCCACACCTCCTGACTTCAGAAATGGCTGGCTGCCTTCCGCAGATATGGGAAAAATGGTCGCCGCCGCTCTGGAGCGACCCGACCTGGCCGGCAGTAATATGGTGGTAAGTGGCTTACAGGCCCCTGACGGAAACGAACTGGCCAGTATATTCTCCAAAAGTCTGGAACGAAATATCCGCTACTACGCCATGCCGCCAGCAGATTTTGGAAAAATTATTGACGAGATGATGGCTCCCGGCGCCGGAGAGATGGCGGCCAGACAGTACCAGCTGATCTGGGACGGGATCGCCAAACCAAAGATGTACGCGGATATGGAAGCGGTACAGGAGCAATTAAAGGTGAAGCTTACACCGCTGGAAGATTGGGTAAAGAGCCATGAAGAAGCTTTTTCACATAAGCAGCTTCAGTCATAAAAACTACAGCAGGAGTAAAATGAGCTTTGTTAAGGCCGGTCAGGAATGACCGGCTTTTTTCTTATCTCAAAAAAATTGTCTTCTTCTGTAAGAAAAAGCTCCGTTAAAACCACTAACTGCCCAAAGTATAGCCTTTGAAAGAAGAATTCACGCATATCATTTACCAGCACCAGGGCATTATCCATAAGGTGTGCAGGATTTACCGGGATACTTCGGAAGATCGGGAGGACCTTTTTCAGGAGATACTTTTTCAACTCTGGAAGGCATGGCCTTCCTTCC
Source organism: uncultured Porifericola sp. (assembly GCA_964518125.1). GTDB lineage: Bacteria > Bacteroidota > Bacteroidia > Cytophagales > Cyclobacteriaceae > Catalinimonas. Next base: position 11,965 of record CAZFFW010000154.1, on the reverse strand, counting down.
GGGCTGAAGCCAGGGTTTCCAGCTGGATGTACAAAATTGCCCTGAGTACGGCTATAGCCAGGTTCAGAAAAAAGCCACGACAAGTGAAAATACTTCAGGAGGAGATGATTCCACTGCAAAGCGAAGAAAATGCGCATCCTGAAAAAGAAAGACTCTACCGGGCGATCAGCCTGCTGAGCGATGCTGATAAAGCACTTATTACCCTCTACTTAGACGATTATTCTTATGAGGAAATGGCTGATACCCTGGGGGTTACCATCAACTATGTGGGAGTCAGACTTCATCGTATCAGGGAAAAACTAACGCAGAAATTAAATCCACAAAGCCATGAATCTTGACGATCTGAAAAAACACTGGGAATTGGAGCAAAGTAGCAAAAGCGAAAATGAAATCGCTCAGCTGATCGCACAGCGGTCTGAATCCGTATCGGCCCGGAACCGGAGAAAGGCACTCATTGAAGCGGGGGCGTTTGTCGTGTTGCTGCTGGTGTTTTTTACCGGCCTGGACCCGGAAAGAAACAGCTTGTTGGTTAATTTATTCCTGGCCCTGGTTGTCATCACGGGTATAGTTAATAACCTGCTACTTTATCGTAAGCTGCTCGTCAATAAGCGAGGAGACAACCTGACGCAGTCATTGGAGAAGCAGATCCGTGCACAATGGCAGCAGTTGCAGTTTTCTGTGCTTTTTTCAGTACTATTTTTCTCGGCTGTTTGTGGCTTTTTGCTGCTCAGAACTGAAATCAGTGGGCCGGATTTCTGGCTGATACCGCTGCTATTAGGCCTGAGTATAGCTATCAGGAGCTGGTTTGAAATCGGTAGATGGAAAAAAAGTATACGGCAGCTTACACGCTGTCAGATGGAGCTGAAGGCTGCTGAGGCGAAAACATAAACGGCAAAAAAAAGCCACACCTTTGGGGTGCGGCTTAGCGTATCTTTTCAGCCAGTTATTTTGTCAGATTCAGCGTAATTTCAACTTTCATCGTCATACCATCTTCTGATTCCTCTTCCATCATGTAAAACTGGGCTTTGCTGCTGGTGAGCGATTTTACGTCCAGGGTCATAGGATCGTTTCCGTTAGCATCGCTGATCGTCACGGTCTTTTCAGTAGCTGTCCACCGACCACTTTCAGGAGTATCATCTCCGGCTTCAGTGAATACATAGGTTCCGTTGTCTCTGAATTCAATGGATGAACCGGAAGTGAACCCGTCGGTCATATCAAACTCACCGGATAATTCTGATTCAGGTACTCCCAGCAGGGCCGCCAGTTCTTTGATAAATTCATCAAGGCTCACGTCGTTGATCATTACATCAGCTGACTGCAACGTCCAGGTGCCGACGAGGCCTACTTCAGCAGAAAGTTCTTTTTCGGTGTCATCGCTACAGGAGGTGAAAGAAACCGCTACCAGGACGGCCATCAGCAGGGAAAGTAAGTTGTTTTTCATTGGTTGAATGGATTTGGTTTAAACGCTCAGTTGGAAGCACAAATTTCATTCAAACAATATGTGGGAAAATGAACATCCTCCACAATTACCTACGAGGTAGGGATCAGTACGAAAAAGGACTTTAATGCTCAGGCACTGCATAATATTCAGCCGCTCTGAGAAGGGTTTCTTCAGCGGCGGCGGCACTGTCCATTTTTTGCAGCGCTTCAGCTCTTAGCAGGTGGACTTCCCGGGCTACATAAGAGTCGGGAAAGGAGCGGGCCGAACGGGTAAGCCGCTGGTAAGCACTGTCTATCTGCCCATTTTGCAGAAGTTTTTTACCTGCTTCATAATCCTGCAGCCACAGCCTGGCTTCAGGCCGCATGCGTTCGGCTTCCTGAAATACCCGGAAGGCAGGTAGCTGCAACCGGCTGTACCTTTCCTCTATCGGAGGGATTTCTTCAGCAAAAAAAGCCTCCAGTGCGGCAACATAAGCGGCTGCTTCCTTCCGGTTGTAAGCTTCATCCTTCAACCTGAGTTCTTCGGGTGGATGGGTGAAAAAAGTAGCTTCGCCAATAATGCCGGGTATCCCGTAGGAGTGCCGCAGCACCGAAGCCCCTGCGGTAGGGAAAATGGTATGGTCAGAGGCAATGCTGACCGGAGCATCTCCCTCAAAAAGTTGTCCTCTCAGTTGATCCGCCACCCTTTCGGCCAATGCCACACTTGCCTGATTCTCCGACACATTGCCGTGAAAGTAGATAATGGGAAAGTTTACACTGGTATCCGCTGTGGCATTGTGATGGATGGAGAGAAATACATCCGCCTTCTCGGCTTTGGCCATTTCAGCTCTCTCCTGCAGGGCCACCGCCGAGTCACTGCTACGGCTCATCAGCACGCGGGCACCCTTTTCCTCCAGCATATCGCGCAGCAGCAAAGCCACTCGCAGGTTGATCCACTCTTCCCGTTCGCCGGTAGGGCCCACCCGGTACTGGTCGGTATCAGCCGTGCCTCCGTGACCGGGGTCCAGAAAGATTGTTTTGCCGGAGAGTGATGAAGGATTTTCTTCGTTCTGACTGGGAGCCGCGCAGGCAGTGATGAACAGTAAAAAGGCGTATAAAAGTGTTTTCAATTTGCTGATTGATGGGTGTTAAATGCTGGTTGATGTAAAAATATATGTTGTCATTTACTCCACAATCCCATATCGGGCAGCGGCCTCATCCCTGGACATGGCATTGAAATGCCACCACTCGCTGTTGATGGTAGTGAAGCCGGCCCTGGTCATCACATCCCGCAGGAGTCGGCGGTTGGCTACCTGCTCTCTGGCCAGGCGTTCTTCCTGCAGCATCCGCTCTTCATGAATGGGATAGGCCAGCTCTCCGAAGTAATCGAAGTCAGTACCCATATCGATGGGTTGGCCGTCAGGCCCGGCAATGGTCAGGTCTACGGCTGCGCCAAAATTATGGATAGAGCCCAAATCCGGGTCAGCTACGTAGTTATTCTTTTGTTCTACCGGCATATCCAGGGTATCCCACAGGATTCGCTGCACCGAGCGGGGGCGTACAGCATCATAAATGTACAGGGTATGGTCGGGATGGGTTTTCTTCAGATATTCGTTGGCCCTGACCAGCATACGAGCCGGCTCGGGCTGCATATAAGCCTCCTCAAATGGCCCATACACATCCATCCCGGTAAAATTGTTGGGGGTACTGTAGCGCAGGTCTACAATCATGGTCGGGTCTACATCCTTTAGCCTTACAAGGCCTTCTTCCTCCAGCCTCTGCGCCAGGGTATCGAAGTCGGTTTTAAAATTTTCTTCCATAGTCTGTATTGTATCTTCCCTTCTTTTCAGGGTGTCTTTTGCAGTATTCAGTTCAGTGGTATCAGCCGAAGGCACATCCTCCTCTCGGCCTGCACCCTGCTCATCGCCCGTTTGGCAGGCCCATAGAAAGCAGAAAACTATCCAAAAATAACGGTACATCGTTGATCTCATTACATTTTTGCTTACTGTCCACAAAACTAAAGATATCCTGACCAGCTCAAAATAATCAATTCTCTCCATCTGATTTTTCATCATATTTTATTATCTATGCTGCTCACACGACCACCTATGAAACAGCATGCTATCATTATTACGCAGGGATATCTGTCTACGCCCCGCGCCAAAACCGCTCATGGACTCATCAGGGACACTTCCAAATATCATATTCTGGCAGTGATCGACCACAACCATCCTGGAGAAGATGCTGGTGAAGTGGTGGACGGGAAGCGTCGCTCTATTCCTGTCTTTGAAAAACTGGGTGACTTTCTCAACTCCTCCAGTGAAAAAGCCGAAGTCTGTCTGGTAGGTGTAGCCGGTAAAGGCGGGCTGATTCCTGATGGCATGCTGGATACCGTCAAAGATGCCATGCGGGCTAATATGTCCGTTGTGAGCGGGCTGCACGAGTTTATGAGCGACCTGCCGGAACTGATTGCCCTGGCCGAGGAACAGCACGTAACCATTACTGATATCCGTAAGCCCAAAGCCCGGCATGCGCTGAATTTCTGGACAGGACGTATCAGGGATGTCAAATGCCCGAAAATAGCCATCCTGGGTACCGACTGTAACCTGGGCAAACGGACTACCACCCGCCTGCTGATGCATGCCCTGCAGGAGGGAGGGATCAGTGCCGAAATGATCTACACCGGGCAGACCGGCTGGATGCAGGGAAGTGAGTTCGGCTTTATCTTCGATTCTACTTTTAATGATTTTATTTCCGGTGAACTGGAAGATGCTATCGTACGCTGTTACGAAGCCCGTAAGCCGGACGTTATACTGCTGGAAGGGCAAAGCTCTTTACGAAACCCCAGCGGACCCGGTGGTTCGGAATTCCTCTTGTCGGGCGACGCCAGATATGTGGTACTGCAGCACGCGCCGGGTCGGAAGTATTTTCATCATTTTGATGAAGAGCAACTGGAAATCCCCTCACTGGAAAGTGAAGTAAGACTGATAGAAATGTACGGCGCCAGCGTATTTGCCATCTCCCTGAACGGGCAAAACCTGAGCACGGATGCACTGAAGGAATACAAGCAAAAGTACGAGCGGGAGCTGGGAATCCCGGTGATTTTGCCCTTGCAGGAGGGAGTAACCGCGCTCGTCCCCATGATCCAAAAAATAATGTCAGAGCATGAAGATTAAAGATATCAAAGTCAGTAAAGAAAACCTCGAACTGACCCGCCCTTACAGTATCGCTTATAAAAGCGTGGACTCGGTGGATAATTGTATCCTGGAGATTGTGGCAGAAAACGGTATGTACGGCCTGGGATCAGCCAATCCCAGCAAACAGGTAGTCGGAGAAGATGTAGACGATACCTACTCTATGCTGCAAAAACAGGATTTTGACTGGCTCATCGGGCGGGATATCAGGGAACTGAACCAGCTCACCTATGAAGTGTACCAGCATTTTCCGGATAAGCCGGGAGCGGCGGCTACACTGGATATTGCCCTGCATGACCTGTTTACCAAGTACCTTGGAATACCGCTGGTGAAGTTTCTGGGGCAGAAGCATACTTCTATGCCTACCTCCATTACCATCGGGATCAAAAGTGTGGAAGAGACGCTGGAGGAAGCCAGGGAATATGTGGGCCGGGGATTTAAGCATCTAAAGGTAAAAATGGGACGTTCGCTGGAAGAAGACATTGCCCGCCTGAAAAAACTGCACGAAGCCTTCAAGAATGAAATCCTGATACGGGTAGATGCCAACCAGGGCTATACCAAAATGCAGCTGGAGGATTTTTACTACCGGACCCTCTCGCTGGATGTAGAACTGATAGAGCAGCCACTGCATGCGCTGGCGATTGAAGATTACAAAAAACTACCTACGGTGGTCAAAAAGCTGGTAGCGCTGGATGAAACAATGAAAAATCCGCATGACGCGCTGCAACTGGCCTCCAGACCGGCCGCCGGGGGAATATTCAATATCAAACTGATGAAGTGCGGGGGGATCAGCTGTGCCCGTCAGATTGCAGCCATCGCTGCCGGTGCGGACATTGAGCTGATGTGGGGCTGCAATGACGAAAGTATCATCAGTATTTCCGCAGCCCTGCATGCCGCCTTCTCCGCTCCCAATACCAGATACATTGACCTGGACGGTAGCTTTGACCTTGCCCGGGATGTGGTAAAAGGTGGATTTGTACTGAAAGACGGGGTCATGTCCCTGACGGATAAGCCCGGTCTGGGGGTGGA